>CAOKRZ010000001.1 GCA_948471335.1 uncultured Christensenella sp.
CGGACATTCGCAAATGGCTGTTACATTTCCGCACTCTTGACTATTCAAAGACAAAACACCGCAAGGAGCTAATCAATATCTTTATTTACCGAATTGTGCTTTACGACGATAAAATGAAAGTGCTATTCCACCTAAAAGGCGGGCAGAAAGAGGAACTTTTATTGAACTTGATATTTCCCGATTACCCCGACGGAAGAGAGGATGAAAGCGAAAAAAGCGCAAAAGAAAAAGAAACCGAAAATTCGGTTTCTCTTTCGGGGTGTTCTTATACCCCTCGTCTGGTGCCCCATACGAACCCCACGGGATTCGACTCCTTTCTCAATTCAGAAAAAATAAAAACAGAGATGGGTCTCTGTTTCAAGTGCTGTGGTAGTCTCAAGGGGAGTCGAACCCCTCACTTCGCCGTGAAAGGGCGATGTCTTAACCGATTGACCATGAGACCAAATTCAAGAGTTACTCGCTTATTATACGAAAAAATAGTCGTGCTGTCAAGCGTTTTTCGGCATTATTTTTTCTTTTTTAGCGGATTTCTTGCAATTGCGGTCACATAGATCTCTTTTGCCTTGGATTTTTTAAGAAGCATCGCAACAATATTTACTGTAGCGCAAGTTGTGATGACATCGTCAACAATCAAAAAAGACTTATCTTTGACGAAGTTTTTGTCTGTGAGAGAAAAACTGTCTTTAAGGTTTCTTTGACGCTCCTCATAGCTTAAAAACTTTTGACTTTTTGTCATACGATACTTGATCACAAGGTCGCTGAGCATAGGTTTGCCTGTAAGGGCTGAAATTTCTTTTGCAAGAAGCTCGGCTTGGTTATAGCCTCTTCGTTTCTTTGTTTTTTCATGGACTGGAACTGGGATTATGTAGTCAAACTTAAAGTTTTCTTCACTTATTCGTTTAACCATGATTTTTGCTAGGTCTGAAACAAGATAGAGCGCATGGTCTTCTTTAAGTTTAAGTATTGCACGTCTTACCTGAGTTTGATAAACAAACGGGCAGGTGGCTTTTGTGAAATGTTTGTGTTTGCTTGCGCAAAAATCACAAACCTGATTGCCGTCAAGGATTGGCACATCACAAAACTTGCAACGCGTGCCTTCGTTTAAGATGTTGCTTTCAAGACAATGCTCACAAAATGGCATATTATCAAAATCAGGCACATCTGTTTCGCAAAAAAGACACTTGGCTTTGCTGGGAAAAATTTGCTCAAGTATCCAATCTTTTGTTAAGTTTAAGAATTTTAGAAATTTGTTCATATCATTAGTTAAAAAGTTCGCCGATTTGGCTGTTTGTTGAAATGAGAAGGTCTTTTAAAAGTGTGAAGCGCTGCACTGTGTAGCTGTTTGACACCATTCTCTTAAGATTTTTTTGTTCTCCGACAATGACAACCATTTTTTTTGCCCTTGTTACGCCGGTATAGATCAGGTTGCGTGTGAGAATCATGCTTGGTCCTGCAATTGCTGGCAAAATGACCACATCAAACTCAGAGCCCTGACTTTTGTGAATTGTGATGGCATATGCAAGAGAAAGCTGGCTGAGTTCTGTTCTTGGATAAGGGCAGTGGCGACCATCTTCAAAGACGACGACTGTTTCGCCAGTTTGATAGTCAATTGAGTCGATAAAGCCGATGTCTCCATTGAAAACCCCTTCTCCTTCTTCTTCCAAGAAGCCATTCATGCGCTTCCAAACAAGGTTATAGTTGTTTGAAGTTTGCATAACCTTGTCGCCTTCGCGGAAAATGTTTTCGCCGACAACAAATTCGTTTTTCTTTATTGAAGGAGGATTGATTTTTTCTTGCAAGGTGCGGTTTAAATTGTCAATCCCGCACACTCCTGCTTTAAGTGGAGCGAGAACTTGAATCTGCGTCGAATCCAGCCCTGTAAATTTTGGAAGGCGGGAAGTGACCATGTCAACAATTGAATTCTTGATTTTGTCAAGCTCGGTTTTCTCTTCAAAGAAAAAATCTTTTGATGAGTTGTCAATGACAGGCATCTTGCCAGAGTTTATGAGGTGCGCGTTTGTGATGATAAGGCTGTTTTCGGCCTGTCTATAAATTTTTGTCAGCATTGAGACTGTGACTATTCCGCTTTTCAGAATGTCGCCAAGCACATTTCCAGCACCAACACTTGGAAGCTGATCTTTGTCGCCAACCAGCACAAGTTTGCAGTCGCGTGGAAGAGCCTTACACAAACTGCTCATAAGTGCGACGTCAACCATTGAGACTTCGTCGACAATGACAGCGTTTGTTTTGAGTGGATTTTTTTCGTTGTAAACAAATCGCGATAAAGCGCCGTCTGCACCTTCACCAACTTCCAATGCACGATGAATTGTCTTTGCTTCTTCGCCAGTGCTGTCGGAAAGCCTTTTTGATGCACGGCCTGTTGGTGCAACAAGCATATATTCTTGCTTGTTTTGTTTCAAGATTTCAATGATGCATTTGACAATTGTGGTTTTTCCAGTTCCAGGCCCGCCTGTTATAACAGAAACGCCACTGTTTATTGCGCTTATAATTGCAGCTTTTTGTTCGTCATGAAAAGATATTTGATTTTTCTCTTCAAAATGTTTAATTTCATCTTCAAGGTCAAGCTTTTTGGTGACTACGCTTTGATTTAATAAACATAACTTCTGAGCGACAGAGTTTTCATAGAAATAATACTTTGAGAACATGACAATTTCGCTGCCTTTATGCTGCATGAGGCGCATAGTTTTATCAATAGTAAGCCCGTCAAGTGCATCGTCATATTTTTCCTTAAAGGTAACTAGATCAAGCTCCAGAAGTTTTTCTGCGGCTTCAAAAAGCATTTCTTTTGGCAAATATGTGTTGCCAGTTCGCTCAACGGAATTGTTCATTGTGTGTATAAGCCCAGCGCGAACCCGAAACTCGCTTTCTTCTGGAATCCCAACACTTCTTGCAATTCGGTCAGCCGTTAAAAAGCCTATTCCATCGACATCTTCAACAAGGCGGTAGGGATTGTTTTTCACAACGTCAATTGTTTTGCTGTCATAGATTTGATAGATCTTGATTGCCATGTTGGTTGAAATGTTATACTTTTGCAAAAACATGATTGAATTTTGCATTTTTTTCAGCTCTTTGAATTTATCTCCGATCTCCAAAGCTTTTTTCATGCTTATGTTTTTGATTTCGGCAAGCTTTGACGGCGCCATTTCAATTATGTCAAAAGTCTCTTCCTTGAAAGCTGCGACAATGTTTTTTGCTGTGATAGGGCCAACGCCTTTGATAAGCCCTGATGAAAGATATCGTTCAATCCCAGCCAATGTTTTTGGAAGAAGCACCTCATATGAAGAAAAAGAGAATTGATATCCATATTTATTGTTGTTGACATATTCGCCTTCAAGAAGAAGATTTTCACCAATGTTTGCCGACAAAAGCTTGCCTACAATTGTCACCATAGCGCCTTTAAAGTCGACTATTGCAACAGTGTAGCCATTTTGTTCGTTTCTGAAAATAATTTCTTCAATTGGTCCTTCAATCTGCATAGTCATATTTTAATACCTATCAATATCAAAAATCAAGCAAAAACGCTTGCAACTGATAAAAATTTTGTTTATACTATTATTGCACGGTTAAAATTATGGACAGGGCGAAAAGAATCATTGAAATTGAATCACTTGCTGAAAATTTGTTGAAAAGTCGCAAAAATTCACCTTTATTGCGTCTTAAAGTTTTGTATTTCGCTTCTGTATATGAAAATTTGTCTGTAAGTATGATTATTGAAAAGCTTGGAATCAAGAAATCAAACTTCGCGCTTCTCACAAGAGAACTTGAAGAAGAAGGCCTTATTGAAATTTTGCAAGCCGAGATTGACAAACGATGTCGTTCTATTAAGCTTACAAATAAGGGCAGGGAAGAGCTTGAAAGCTATATCACAGAAGTTGAGAACATTTTGACTCCTTCAAGCATCGAAGTTGACAAAGCCCTTGAAACAATAACTGATTATTTGAATAAAATTATATAATAGGGGAAAATATGATAAGAATATATAATACAAGAACAAGGAAAAAGGAGGACTTTGTTCCTATTTCCGAAGGTCGTGTCGGAATGTATGTTTGCGGTCCAACAGTATATGGACCTCCACATCTTGGGCACGCGAAAAGTTATCTTTCATTTGATGTAATACGTCGTTTTTTCGTCTTTTCTGGGTATAAAGTAAAATACGTTCAAAACATAACTGACGTTGGACACCTTGTTGGCGACGGCGATGAAGGGGAAGACAAGATTGCTCGTCAAGCAAAACTTGAAAAAGTTGATCCATATGAAATCGCTTACAAATATGAATGCGACTATTTCAAAGCAATGGATGCACTCAACATTGAAAGACCTTCAATTTCTGCGAGGGCAACCGGGTTTATCATTGATATCATTGAAGCGGTAAAAGAGATTGTTGACAAGGGTTATGGTTATGTAACTAAAGAAGGCAATGTGTATTTTGATGTGAGAAAATATCCAAATTACGGACAACTTTCCAATAGAAAACTTGATGAAAGTGTCAGCGGAGAGCGTATTGAAGTTGCTTCGGATAAACGCAATCCAGAAGATTTTGCGCTTTGGAAGGCAGTGGATGATAAAACTTTGATGAAGTGGGATAGCCCTTGGGGAGTTGGTTGTCCAGGTTGGCATATCGAATGTTCAGTTTTAAGCCGCAAGTTTCTTGGTGACAAGTTTGATATTCACGGCGGCGGGATTGACAACCTTTTCCCACATCATGAATGCGAATGTGCACAAGGGGATATTCTTACTGGTGATGTGCCAATGAACTATTTTATGCACAATAATCTTGTGACAGTTAACGGCACTAAAATGGGTAAGAGCTTAGGAAATTTTATCACGCTTACTGAACTTTTTGATAAATATGGACCTATGGTTGTAAGATATTTCATATTGATGAGTCATTATCGTAGTATTGTTGACTTTAACAATGAAGGTCTTAAGACTGCACAAAAGCAATATGCAAGAATTGCAGAAATGGTTAAGGGGATTGAAAAGCTTGCAAGCACGGAAAAGGTGCCAAGTGGCGAACTGAAAAATATTTTTGATGCTTGCATTGAGGCAATGAATGACGACTTTAACACTCCAGTTTTGATAGCCGAAGTCTTAAATTTCGTGAAGAGTGCAAACACCATTATTTCACAAGGCGACAATGAAAAAGCGAAAGAAGCATTATATGTTGTTAATAATATTATAAAGGAAGTAATGGGGCTTCAATTTGAAACTAAGGCTGAAGTTGAAGAAAAACTTGACGATGAAATAGATGCTCTCGCAAAGTTGCGTTGGCAGGCAAAGAAAGATAAAAACTGGGCAGAGGCTGACAAGCTTAGAGCAATTTTACTTGAAAAAGGTTACACGATAAAAGACACTAAAGACGGTTATGAAATAGAAAAAAACTAGGAAATTTCCTAGTTTTTTATTTTTAACTATCTAAGTGTGTTGCCTCTTTCTCTTTTTTCGATTTCGAAAAGTTCTTTAACGAATCTGATAAGTTCGTCTTGATTATCAACATTTGTTGATCTGATTATTTCCTTAATTTGTTTTACAGCGTCAGCAGAGCTTATAGCATCCACACTTGCAAAATATCTGAGTGAATCAACAACCCCAAGTGCCAAAGTGTTTTTAAAGGCTGGTGCAATTTTTACGTTCTTTTCATATGCTGTTTTGTGATTTTCAAGAATTTCTACAAATCCTTGGCAAGCATTTTGTCCTAATTTCATATCATTCTCCTTTGTTTCTGTCTTTATTATATCATCATTTTTATTTTTGTCAATAGGTGGTTTTGGATGTGTTGGCTTAATTGTAAACTTTTTGTATTTTCGATAACTGTCATAAACGCGATCAAAGATCGATTCAAGTGCAAGCTGATTTTCAGCGCCAACAAGATAACCTTTCAAAAGCTCATGCATTGCATAATCATTTGAGTGTTCGTCTGCGCCAACCATTGCAAGAAGTTCGATATACATTTGCGCCTGTCTGCCAGTCATGCCTTTGATGTATGGCCCAGTCTGACTTTTCTCCCAAGCTCTATATTCTTCCCATAATTCTTTAAATCTCTTGACTAATTCAGGATATATTGCGCTCATATCTTTTTCTCCTGTTAATATGATAACATGAGGTCAAGGATATGTCAATATCAAAAAACAAAAAAACAGGGGAAAGACCCTGTTTTTTCAACACAAAATTCAAAATATGATTTTAATTTACTTAAGTTTAACTGTTGCGCCAGCTTCTTTAAGCTTAGCTTCGATTTCTTTAGCTTCAGCTGCAGGAACGTTTTCTTTGATTGCCTTTGGAGCAGATTCAACGAGAGCTTTAGCTTCGCCAAGACCAAGTCCAGTGATTTCTCTAACGACTTTGATAACAGCGATTTTGTTTGCGCCGATTTCAGCGAGTTCAACTGTGAATTCAGTTTTTTCTTCAGCAGCAGGAGCAGCAGCACCAGCAGGAGCAGCAGCTACAGCTACAGGAGCAGCAGCAGAAACGCCGAATTCTTCTTCGAGTTTCTTTACAAGTTCTGCCACTTCAACAATTGTGAGTGTTTTGATTTCTTCAACCATTTTTTCGATATTTGCCATAATATATTTTTCCTCCTAAATTTTTTTTCGTAACCTTATGTTACTTTGTGGCAATTGCATTAAGAGCAATTGCAAGCCCTTGTGTAGGGGCATTAAGAACTCTGCAAAGAGCACTAGCAGGCCCATTGAGCGTTCCAAGAAGTTTTGCAATAAGCACTTCTTTGCTTGGAAGTTTTGCAAGTTCTTCGATTTCTTTGCCTTCAACGAAGTTACCATTAAGTAAACCAAATTTAACAGCCAATTTTTTTGTTTTTGTTGCGCTTTCACAAGCGATTTTTGCACCTGCTACTTCGTCATCATAACTGAAAGCAACAGCAGTTGTGCCTTGCAACATATTGTCGGCCACATTGATTCCGAGTTCGTTGAGTGCAAGAGATAATAATGTGTTTTTGTACACTTTGTATTCAGCGCCGTTTTTCTTGAATTCTCTGCGCATTGCAGTGTCTTCACTTACGGTCAAGCCTTTATAGTCAACGAAAGTCACAGATTTTGACTTTGAAAGCTTTTCTTTGATTTCTTCAACTACAAGCTTTTTTGCTTCGATATTAGCACTCATGACTTTTCCTCCCTTTAAAAATGAATTTTGTGTTATCAAAACAAAATCTCTACGCCTCGGGAAAAAGGCATAGAGATAAAAAATCAATATATTTCCTTCTTCCTCGGCAAGCACACCAGTTGTGTTTATGTTTTCACACTTGCTGTCTATGGATAGATTTCATTTTAACAAGGTTATTATACATATAAACTTTGGCTTTGTCAACAAAAAACAAAAACTTTTTGAAATTTTATTTTATAAATTTGACTTTGATATAAATATTTGATAACATATCAGTAAGTTTAAGGAGAAAGATATGGACTTTAAGGCAATTGAAGAAAAATGGCAAAAGAGATGGGAAAAAGAAAAGCCTTTCAAGGCGATTGATTTCCACCCAACAAAACCTAAATTTTATGTTTTATACGAATTTCCAAACATCAGCGGAACGAAACTTCATATGGGGCATTTGAAAGGCACTATTCCTGCGGATGTGCTTGCAAGATACAAGCGTTTTAAGGGGTATAACGTGCTTTTCCCAATTGGTGGAGATTCATTTGGACTTCCAGCAGAAGCCGCAGCCATTAAAACTGGGATTGACCCAGACATCTTTGTAAAAAATGGGATCGCTGCTTTTAATGAACAATGGAAACAAATCGGCTTGTCTTTTGACTTTGATAGATACATCTCAACAAGTGACCCAGAGTATTATAAATGGACACAATGGATTTTCTTGCAACTATTCAAAAATGGCAAGGCATACAAGCAAAGAGGTTTTGTAAACTTCTGCCCAAATTGCCAGACAGTGCTTTCAAATGAAGATAGTCAAGGCGGCAAGTGTGACCGTTGCGGCGGGGCAGTTGTTCAAGAAGAACGTTGGGTTTGGTTCCTCAAAATGAAAGAATACTCAGAAAAACTTCTTGAAAATGTTGACCGTATTCACATGGCAGAGCACCTTAAAGAAGCGCAAAGAAACTGGATTGGAAGAAGCGAAGGTATGCAGGTTGCTTTCGACCTTTTTGAAGACAACGGAAACAAACTTGGCAAAGTTGAAATCTTCACAACTTGTATTGAAACAATCTATGGAATAACTTTCCTTGTTCTTGCACCTGAAATTGACCTTATTGACAAATATAAAGACAAAATTAAAAATATGAACGAAGTCCTTGCATATCGCAAACAAACTTCTCTTAGAAGTGAATTTGACCGTATGAGTGACCTTAAAGAAAAAACTGGTTGCAAACTTGAAGGGCTTTATGTTGTCAACCCTGTAAATAACACAAAAGTTCCACTTTACCTTGCTGATTTCGTTCTTGCAGGTTATGGCACAGGCTGCGTTATGGCGGTGCCAGCAGGAGACCAACGTGACTATGACTTTGCAAAGGCTTTTAATCTTCCAATTATTCAAATCATGGAAGGTGACATTTCTGAACATGCTTTGGAGAAAAAAGAATATCTTGCAAAGAACAGTCGCCTTATGAACAGTCAAGAGTTTTCTGGAATGCCAGTTCTTGAAGCAAAGAAAAAGATTTCTGAAAAAGTTATTGCAATGGGAGTTGGCAAAAAACAAGTCAACTACAAAATGCAAGATTGGTCTTTCAATCGCCAACGTTATTGGGGAGAGCCATTCCCAATTGTTTTCTGCGACCACTGTGGAACTGTTGCCCTTAATGAGAAAGATTTGCCTCTCATCTTGCCAAAGACAAATGACTATACACCAAGTAACAATGGCGACTCTGCGCTTTCAAAAGTCACTGATTGGGTGAATTGCAAATGTCCAAAATGTGGCAGACCTGCCCGTCGTGAAATTGACACTATGCCAAATTGGGCTGGATCAAGCTGGTATTGGCTTAGATATATGGACCCTCACAACGACAAAGCCCTTGTTGACTTTGAAAAGGCAAAATATTGGGGCAGCGTAGACGTTTATACAGGCGGAACAGAACATATCACACGTCACGTTTTGTATTCTTTCTTCTGGCAGAATTTCTTGTATGAAATCGGGGCAGTGCCAACTCGTGACCCATTTGTTCGCAAAATGGGCAGCGGACTTATCCTTGACGACCAAGGCAAGAAAATGAGCAAAAGCTCAGCAAACGGTGTTTCTCCAATGGAAGTTATTGAAAAATATGGCGTTGATGCGACAAGACTTCACTTGAACTTCCTTGGCGGATATGAAGACAACACTCCTTGGACTTATGAAGGTATCACTGGTATCACAGCCTTCCTTGACCGCGTGTGGAATTTGCAAGAAATGGTTAAAGGCGAAGAAGTTTCAAAAGAGCATATCTATGAACTGAACAGACTTATCAAAAAAGTCGGCGAAGATTATGAAGATTTCAAACTTAACACTGCAATTTCAGCGTTTATGATTTTTGTTAAGAAGGTGAGAGAAGATGGTTTCATCACAAAAGATGAGCTTCGTGCTTTCCTTGTTCTTCTCAATCCTCTTGCACCTCACATTACAAGTGAAATGTTTGAGAAGGTGTTTGGCAGTCAAATCCTTGACGAAAAGTGGCCAGTGTATGACGAGAAATTTTTGGTTGAAGACACACTCTCTCTTCCAGTGCAAATAAACGGCAGATTTGCAAGAACAATTTCTGTTTCAAGGACAATCTCACAAGATGAACTATTGAAAGAAATTACTTCAAATCATTCTGACCTTTGCGCTGATGCAAGCACTCTTAAAAAAGTTATCTATGTGCCAGGCAAGATTGTCAACCTTATTAAATAGGGTATATAAAAATACTAACAAAAAAAATCACGACTTAAGTGTCGTGATTTTTTGTGCTTTAAGCATTTTTTTAACAATTTCTAATATTATTCTTTGTTTTCAACTTCTTCTGATTCAACAACGATTTCATCGTTTTCTTGAGTTTCGTCGTTTACTTCAGTTTCTTCTTCGCTTTCTTCATTTTCTTCTGTTTGAGTGTAGGCGAGAAGCTTTTGTTCTTTTTCAGCTTTCTTTGCGGCTTTCTTTGCTTGTTTTTCAGCTTTTCTTCTTTCCATTTCTTCTTCAGTAAGGTTGAAATATCTTGTGTAGAGCGCCTTTGAAACGATCACGACCATAAATACGATAATGGCAGAAAGAACGATTGAAACGATCACGTTGACAATGTCATTGCTTCTGAATCCATCTACAAAGCTGAAGATAAGGAAGAACCAGCCAACCATTGCGATGAATGGGAAAATAAGTGTCATTGTCACCATGGCTGCTTTTGACTTAACGCGCCCTGCGAATCTGAAAGCGAAAACGCTCATTCCAAGAGAAAGCACTGAGAAGACAAGTCCGATTATAAATGCTGCAATTTGAGAAATACTCATCATATCAAAATTCATAAAATCCTCCAATTTCTAAGCCAAGTTTAGCACATTTTTTATTATTTGTCAATATGCTTTTTTTATTTTGCTTAATATTATTATAAAAATTATTTTGTTTTTGCCCTAAGTTCGGGTATACTAATGTTATATTATGACGAAAAAGAAGCTTTTGTATATCATTTTCGGTGCAATTGCGGCAGTTTTGGCTATAGCAGGTGTGGTGGTCGCATTTTTACTTAACTATGACCAAGTTGTGCCTTCAAAGGTTGAAATAGTGGCAAATGAGTGTGAAGTTTTTTTCAAAAGCGACTATAACGAAAATTATCACGGCTATCGCTTTTCTTTTCAAAGCGCAAATTCTTCATTCACTTATGACAGTGAAAGCAATGTTGTTTCGCTCACTCAAATTGAAGATAAAGTTATAGCAGGTCGGAATTATCAAATTTCTTCATGTTTTCTTGGCGATAATGAAGGGGGAAACAGCAAATTTAGTGAGCCTGTTTCGTGGACAAGCTATCAGTTTCTTGAAAAGCCTGAGCTTGAATATGACGAAGATAGAAATATTTTATCTTGGAACAGCGTAAAAAATGCAGATTATTACAAAGTTTATTATAAAGACACTGAAATTAATAAAAGTGAAAATTTCTTCGACTTATCGCAACTTGAAGGCGGAGAATATAAGTTTTCAGTTGCAGCATGCTCAAATTTGACAGAATATAAGTTTTCAACATCAGCGGAGATAGAAATAAGCCATATTAAAAAATTCCGAGCTTTTGAAAGTATGGAATTTGATAAGGAAACTTTCACTCTAACGCTTATAGGAAGAGATAAACTTAATTTGATTGAAATCATGCTTGAAAACGAAAACCTTAGAGTTGAAAATTTCGATTTAAAATATGAGCAAGGCAAATATAAATATACCATTGATCTTAAGCTCAAATATAATGGGCAAACAAGAATTGGCGCTAGGCCGGTCGGAAGAGACAAATTTAATGTTTATGAAGGACAATTTGTCTATCTATTCACATAAAAACAAAATTAGTAAGACATACTACTTTCAAAATAGTGAGGGTGTATGTCTACTTTTATTATTCAAGACAAAATTGATGAGCTTAAGAAAATTCTTCACCAGAGCAGTGATGTTTCTTCGCGTGTGCTTGAGAAAGGACAAGCCAAGATTGGCTTTTTCTATCTTAAAAGCATGACAGATCAAGAGCTTTTTTCAATGGCAATTTATGAAGCGGCCAAAAACTATGATGGAAAGGTTGATATCGAGACGCTTGAAAACCAAATAATTCAAGGAAACGACGTAAAGAAAATCAAAGAAAAAGAAATAGTTGAAAATGTGCTTAAAGGTGGAGTCATCATCTTCGTTGAAGGGGAAGAAGAAATTCTATCGGTTGATCTTTTGAAGTTTCCAACAAGAACGCCTTCCGAGCCGCCAACTTCGCCTGTTATTCAAGGACCGAGAGAAGGATTTGTTGAAGATCTCAAAACAAATGTGACGCTTCTCCGCAGACGACTTATGTCAAAGGATCTTGTTTTTAAATCGTTGAATGTGGGCAAATATTCAAACACTCAAATCATGGTTTCGTATATTGACGGAATTGCTGACAAAAAAATTGTTGATCAAGTTATTTCAAAGCTTAAAAAAATTGATATTGGCGGCGTGGTTGACTCTTTTTACATTTTGACGTTTTTGGAGCGTCGCCCTGATTCACTTTTTAAACAGATCGGAAACACTGAAAAACCTGATATCGTTGCAGCGAAAATGCTTGAAGGAAGAGTGGCAATCATTGTTGACAACTCGCCAATTGTTTTGACCGTCCCTTTCATCTTGCTTGAAGAAATGCAGTCAAGCAATGATTATTACACAAATCACCATTATTCATCCTTCGTACGCGTTATCCGTTTGCTTGGGCTTTTGGTGGCAATAATGCTTCCAGGTATATATCTTGCTTTAGAGCTTCATCACTACAACATTTTGCCTCTCAATTTCCTTATAACCATTGCCGACACAACGCAAGGCCTTCCATTTACACCTTTCTTTGAAATTTTGTTTATTTTCATTTTGTTTCAAATGCTTTATGAGGTCAGCCTAAGGCTGCCAAGTTATCTCGGGCTTGCGACCTCTGTTGTGGGAGCTTTGATTTTGGGTGACACCGGAGTTAAAGCGGGGTTAATTTCGCCTCCAGGGGTTATCGTTGTCGCCCTTGCCAAAATCGCGCTTTACACAATCCCAGAGCAGTCAGCCCAAATTTCAGTTTTGCAAGTGTTGTTTATTATTATAGGTGGATCGCTTGGCCTTGCTGGGATTGTTTGTGCTTTTATATATTTTGTCAATTATTTAAACGGGCTTGACAGTTTTGATACTCCGTATCTTGCGCCATACAGTCCAAGAGTTACCAATGACCTTAAAGACGGAATTTTTATAAGCCCAATAACTGAGCTTAAGACTCGGCCGCGGTCAATAAAAAACAAAAATAAAGTGAGGCTTAAATGAAAAGGTCAATTTCTGTCAGACAAACTGGCATGCTTTGTGTTATGATGATTTTGGCAAACAAAATTTTGTTGTTGCCGTCTTTGCTGTATAAAACTGTCAAAACTGATGGTGTTTTCGTTGTAATGGCGCTTTTTCTTGTTGATCTTCTTGTTTTGGGGGCTTTTTTGAAATTGAAATTTGCCTATCCAGACAAGAAACTTAAAGAAATCCTTGATTGTCATGTTGGAACTATATTAACAAAAATTATCTTTGCTGTTTTAATGACGTTTTTCATTTTTAAAGTTTTTTTGACTTACAGCATTGCTTTTATGTATCTTAAACAACAAGTCTATCAAAATGAGTTCACGTTGCTTGCAATTGTTTGTGTGCTTCCAGTGATAAATCATGCTGTCTTGTCGGGACTTAGAACTTTTTCAAGAACAATTGAACTGTTCTACTATATAGTTGTTGGGCTGTTTATGCTATGCCTTCTGATTGCACTTGGCTCATTTAAGCAAAATCCCGCATATTTCATTGCGATGCCAGGTGACTTTGCAATGGCAATCATTAAAAATATTTTTTCATTTGGTGACTATGTCTTCTTGTTTTTGGTGATAGACAAAATTGAAATCGAGAAAAAAGATGTCAAAAGGCTTTTCAAATATGCCCTTTTTGGGATCGCGCTTGTCATTTCTTTGTTTTTCATCTATTATTCAATCTATAAAACAACAGCTTTTATGCACAACTATGCCATTGCAGACATCTTGACAATTACTGTTGAGTTTAATGCCATAGGTAGGCTTGACATTGTTGCAATGGTGACAATCATGATGCTTTCACTTTTTCAAATGGAAATCTTTCATTATGGGTTCTGCGAATGCTTTGTTGGGATCTTTTCAAAGCTTAACAAAATCTTTGCAGTCGTTGTTTTTGACGTGATGTTTTTGATGATTTATTTCATCCTTATAGGTCAGTATGAAACCATGGTGCTTTATGAACAAACTTGGCTTCCATATCTTGGGCTTGTGGCAGATTATGTTTTTGGCATTCTCTGTTTCACGCTTTCATACTTAAGCAAAGAGAAAAATAAGATCAAAAAAAACAAGCGTGACGGATATGAAGGCGATCATGTTATTGAAAGTCAAGGGGATATGCTGGTCACTGAGGTGGAAGAGCCAGTAGAGAAGGAAGACCTTGAAACTTTGGCAGAGCAAGGGTTAAATTTGCAAGGAGGCGGCAATGAAGATTCTCAAAACGCTTAAAAAAACTCCAATGCTTATTGTTTTTATATTCATTCTTCTTTTTCTAACACCAACGGCGCTTGTTTCACCGGGTGAGAACAGAAACAGGGCGGTTGTAACAGCTGTTGGCATTGATAAGCTTGACGACGGACTTGAAATTTCTTTTCTTACTTTTATTCCAACTGCCAACCAATCATATAAAGAGACAAACTCGGTCATTTCTGGCAAGGGGAATTCTGTTGCCGAAGCTGTCTATGAGGCCGAATTGACTTTAGGGCGAAAAATTGGGCTTTCGCACGCAAGAACAACTGTTATTGGCGAGTCAATTCTTGACGAAGATATAACCAAGTATGTTAATTATTTAAGCAGAATTTCTGTGCTTCCAGAAAACTCTGTTATGGTCAGCACAAATGATACGGCAAAAGAATTTTTGATAACTGCCCAAAGCTTATCGGCAAATATCGGATTGAAGCTTGAGCAGCTTATCCATTTCAACGCCGAAAATATTTTTGTCACCGATACAACGATTGAAAGTTTTTATGACGGGTATTATTCAGAAGATCGGGCTTCAATAATTGGCTATCTGGAGCTTGAAAATCTTGAAGGCACTCCTGGGCAAGTTACAACAAGTCAAGACACCTCTTCAAGCGGTGGCGGATCAGGCGGCTCGGGTGGCTCTGGCGGCGTTTCGGTGCAAGATGGAGAAGTTGGAAGCGGCGTAAGCTGTGGCGACACATCTTCGCAATAACAATAGCTAATTTGGAACAGAGTCGATACAGTAATTTTTAAAAATGGAAAAAAAGTTTTAAAACTTTCTGTTGAGCAGCTTAATGGAATAAACATAATAAATCAAAAAATTTCCAGACAAACAATATTTTTGCCAAATGTGACTGACGGAGTTTACAATGGCGCAGATCTGACATATATATTAAGAAATAAACAGGTGCGCACTGCCACAAAATTTGAAAATGGGCATCCAATTTTTAAAGCCTATCTTGTTGCAGGAGTTGAACTTGTTGAAATCAACAATGTTAAGCGTGCAGAAAAAGTGAACACGGAGTTTAGTGAGATTTCTCCTGTTATTGAAAGCCTGATTCAAGACAAATTGAGAAAAGAGTTTGCGGCCACACTCAAACTTCTCAGATTAAACAAAGCTGACATACTTGAAGTTCGAGATAAATTTTTGCAAGATAACCGAAAAGAATTTGAAAAATTTTTGGAAAGACTTGAAGATCCAGAAGACTATTTAAACCACATAACTTTCAAATTTGTTATTGATGTGCAAGCTGACTAAACAAGAGAAAAGAGCGCGAAATTTGCAATAAGAAAATTTGAAAAATCTTCAAAACAGCCTCTTTCTAGTTGTCTTATCTCTAAAATTGTGATAAAATATCTATTAGTTATTCAAGGAGGAATATTTTGAACGAGAAGAAATCTAAATTTAAATTTTCATACCTTTTGATTCTGATACTTGTTGTACTCTTGTTTGTTCTCATTTTCACAAATGACGGCAATCCAGGTGTGCTTTTGAAAAATCCGGAATATGAAGTGATGCAGCTTGCAGACGGAAATTATAAGCCAACTGAAGACAGCGAAAGTCAGGAAATGGTTGCATTTTATTACAAAGACGGCAAAGCTTACATTCTTATCAAAGGCTCAAAATTTGATAAAGCTTTTCCAAAATATGCTGACTATTATTTCACATATGACTCAAGTGACGGCTTGATCGAAAGAATCACTGAAAAACTTGGGGCAGATGAAAAATACTCTGATATTGTAATTCACCGAGAGCCAAGCGGAGTTAACGTTTGGAACATTGTTTATCCAATTCTATATCTTGCATTTGGAATATTTATAATCGTCATGATTTTCAAACTTATTGCAGGCTCAAACAAAGGCGCAATGAATTTTGGCAAATCAAGAGCAAAAGCTTACACTTCACACAAAGTTAAGTTCTCTGACGTTGCAGGCACTGAGGAAGAAAAGGAAGAACTTGCTGAGATTGTTGAGTTTCTTAAAAATCCAGGGAAGTTCACCGCGCTTGGCGCAAGAATTCCAAAAGGGGTGCTTCTTGTTGGAAGACCGGGTACTGGAAAAACTCTTCTTGCCAAAGCAGTTGCAGGTGAAGCAAATGTGCCATTCATTTCAATAAGCGGATCTGACTTCGTTGAAATGTTTGTTGGTGTGGGCGCTTCACGTGTGAGAGATCTTTTTGACCAAGCAAAGAAAAACAAACCTTGCATTGTGTTTATTGACGAAATTGACGCGGTAGGCAGACAACGTGGCGCAGGACTTGGCGGCGGAAATGACGAACGCGAGCAAACACTCAACCAACTTCTTGTTGAAATGGACGGCTTTGAAAGCAATGAAGGGATCATTGTTCTTGCAGCAACAAACAGAAGTGACGTTCTTGACCCAGCACTTATGCGTCCAGGCAGATTTGATCGACAAATCTATGTGAACGCCCCTGACGTGAAGGGCAGAGAGGCAATCTTGAAAGTTCATGCAAGAAATAAACCAATTGATGAAAGCGTTGACTTTGCAACTCTTGCAAAGATAACTGTTGGCTTCACTGGTGCTGATATTGAAAATATGCTTAATGAAGCGGCAATACTTGCAGCGAGGGCAAACAGACCAAAGATCATTATGTCTGATATCACTGAAGGCATAAACAAAGTGACAATGGGTCCACAAAAGAAAAGCAGACTTGTCACTGAAAAGGACAGAAAAATCACTGCTTATCACGAATCTGGTCACGCAATTCTTGGCAAACTTCTCAAAAACTGCGATGAAGTGCAAGAAGTTTCAATCATTCCAAGAGGTCATGCTGGCGGATACACAATGACAAGACCAGAAAATGACAATTCATATTATTCATACAATTTCCTTATGGATGACATCGCAATGACAATGGGTGGAAGAATCGCTGAAGAGATTATCTTCAAAGATATCACATCAGGCGCTTCATCTGACATCTCACAAGCAACAAAAATTGCTCGCTCAATGGTTTATGATTATGGAATGAGCAAACGCCTTGGATTTATTTCTCTTGGCACTGATCAACAGCTTTTCATTGGAAGAGACTATCAACAAAAACGCGACTTTTCTGAAAAACTTGCTTCAGAAGCGGATGATGAGATCAGAGAAATTTTGGAATTTAACTATAAGCGCGCAAAGAAACTTCTTTCTGACAACGTAAATCTTCTTCACGAAATGAGCAATTTGCTTCTTGAAAAAGAAACGATCAATAAAGATGAAATTGATATGCTTATGGAAGGCAAAAAAGCTGACGAAATTGCAAAAATCATGACACAGCGCGAAAAGACTCAAAAAGCAAAAGAGGAAAAGATCAAAGCTGAGCAAGAACGTCAGGCAAAAATTGCAAGCTATGAAAACAAAGTTAAAGAGGGGCAAAAACTTCTCGCTGAAGGCATAATCACAGAGAATGAATATCAAACAATTGTGAATGCTTACAACGAGTTTAGAAAATCTCTTGAAAAAGAAGAAGCTTCAAAAAAAGATGAAGCCGATGAAAAAGACAAAGTGAAAAAAGAAGAAAAAATTGAAGAGGCGAAGCCAAAATCTAGAGTTAGAAAAATTGCAAAGCCACTTGATGAAAAACCTAAGAAAAACAAGGAGGAAGAATAATGGAAGAAAAAATTCCTTCAGCACATGAAGCTTATTTAGACAAAAAACTTAAAACTCGCAAAATTTCATTTGCAGTGGTTATGGGTTTTGTGCTTGCTCTAGCAGTTGTCATTTTGACTTTGGGATGTGTCAAAGTTGACATCAGACCACAGTTTGTGACAGACCCAAGCTATGTGACGATTTTTAAAGATGGATCATCTCGCATCTTAAACACATCTGATGAAAAATATCAACAATTTGATAAATTATATAAAGATATGTTTGATGTGACCTATCTTTCTGCCATCTTTTCAGGGCAGCTTGGAGATTATACAATTGTTGAAACTCAAAGTCCATTTTTCACAAGTGCGACAGAAACTGAAAACTATTTTTCAAGTGAAATTTCACAAAATCTTGGAAAAAACTTTGTAAAACTTCATTTTTCTGAAACAAAAAACCTTTATAGAGCGAATGGAAATGTTTACACTTCAAAATATGCACCAAATGAAGAATTCACTTATCAAGATGTTTACTTTGCTTTAAACGAAGAAAATGTTGTTAAAGATTTCACATTCTTCTTCCCTATGAAAGGAAACATTGGGGGCACCCCAAAATCATCTACAATAACAAAGATCACTCTTAGGGCAAACACTTCAAAACTTTATAAAGAGTTTATATAAAAAAATATATGGATAAAATGTCCATATATTTTTTTATTCAAATTGTAAATTATTTCGATTGAAGAAGGGCGATGATCTTTTCTCGCAATTTGTCTATCCAACGCTTGTTTGCTCGCAGTAGAAGCATAAGGATAATTGAACAGAGCATGATTGTGAAGAAGGTGATAATCAGCGTCGGATTGCACACGGTTACAGCGAAGAAGTCTGGGAAAGCGGCAATTGCGACTGTGATTGCAACAAAGGAAACAATGATTGTGATGATCTTTATAAGGTTCTTTGAGAAGCACAAGGCAACAAGATTTAAAAATCCTGTATAAGTCAGCACAAGCACCGCCAGAGTTCGATATTCTTCAAACATCATTGCATCGCCAAGTTTAGAGTTATATAATGCCATCACGACAAGCACATTGATAAGCATCAGAAGCGCTCGCGGCAAAGCTCGTTTCATGACTTGAGGGATAAAGTTTCCTTGAATTTGATTGTTGTTTGGAATGAACGTCAATATAAACGATGGAATTCCAATTACGAACGCTTCAAGAAGAAGCATGTGTGAAGGTTCAAATGGATATGATTTTCTCATAATCAGTGTGATGACTGTCAACACGATTGCAAAAAATGTTTTCATAAGGAAGAGGGAAGAGGAGTTTTGAACATTGTTTATGACCTGTCTTCCTTCCTTAACAACTGCAGGAAGAGAGGAGAAGTTGCTTTCAAGAAGAACAAGTTTTGATATGCTTCTTGCGACTTCGCTTCCGTCAGCCATTGCAATTGAGCAGTCAGCTTCCTTTAAAGCAAGTGTGTCATTGACGCCATCGCCTGTCATTGCAACCACTTTGCCTTTGTTTTTAAGTGCTTTGACTATTGTATATTTCTGTTCAGGGGTTACTCGGCCAAAAACTGTGAATTGGTCAGCCATTTGTTCAACTTCTTTGAGAGAAGTGTTTTCAAGTGAGACAAACTTATCGCTGTTTTCTACTCCCACTCTTTGCGCAATTTTTGAAACTGTCGCAGGGTCGTCACCAGAAATAATCTTGATTTCAACGCCATTGTCTTTGAACCATTGAATAGTCTCAATTGCGTCTTGCCTTATTGTTTCTTCGATTATAATGAATGCAATCGCAGTTGAACTTGCTCCGCTTATTTTTTTGTCAAACGCGCATGAGCTTTCTGCAAAACATAAAACTCTGTAGCCTTTGTTTTGTTGTGCTGCGATAAATTCTTGCTGCTCTTGCGTAAGTTTGCATCCAATTCTTGTTGTTGCACCAAGGAAATAACATTTTTTGTTGCTAAGCTGGGTTACTGAATATTTCCTTTCAGAAGAAAATTCCATAACATTAAGGGCTTTCATTTCGCCCTTGCGGCCAAACTCTTTGATGAGTGCGTTTGATGTTGCATTGACTGATTTTTGGCTGTTAAGCACGCTTGACAGCATTTTCATCACAGTGGCTTTTCTTTGTTTTCCATATGTCACAAAGTCGACAACATTCATTGTTCCGTCAGTTATTGTGCCTGTCTTGTCAAGGCAAAGGACATTTGTCCTTGCAAGCATTTCAATTGAGTATAAGTCTTTGACCAATGTCTTTTTTCTTGAGAGTTTAACGACGCCAGCGGCAAGCGAGATTGTGACAAGCAGAAACATTCCTGCAGGGATCATGCTTGTCAAAGCTCCACTTGTTTTTGTGATGATCGATTCAATTGTATTTGATGGAATTGTAAGTTCTTTCAAAAATGTAAGCACGCCGATTGGGACAAGGGCAATGCCGATGTATTTGATGAGTCTGTTGAGGTCTTTAAATAGGTTTGATGAAGGGGCTTTAAATTCTTTCGCCCTTTCTGCCATTTGATAGATATAATTTTCTTTTCCAATTTTGTCAACCCTTGCTTTGCAAGTGCCGGCGACAATGAAACTTCCTGAAAGCAGTGGCATGTCGACGCCTCTTTCGATGGCGTTTGATTCGCCAGTCAAAAGGCTTTCGTTGACTTCAACTTTCCCTTCGACAATGACACAGTCGGCAGGGATTTGATTTCCGTTTGTGAGGATTATGATGTCATCAAGCGCAAGCTTTTCAGAAGGGATATCAACAACCTTTCCGCTTCTTATCGTTTTAACGTGAGGCGTTGTAACTATTGAAAGTTTTTCAACCGTTATTTTTGCCCTTATTTCCTGAATGATTGCAATTGCAGTGTTTGCAACAATAACAAAAACGAAAGTCAGGTTGTTGTAAGAGCCTACAACAAGTAGGGCAACGGCTATGATAAGCCAGATAAGGTTGAAGAAGGTGCAGATGTTTTTAACAAAAATTGAAAGATATGATTTTGAGTTTTTGATTTTTGAAGTGTTTAAAAGCATTGATGAGGTGCGTTCAGCAACCTGTTGTTCGTTTAAGCCTTCGTTTATGTCAGGGCTGTAACGCTCAATTTGCTTTGCGTCAACTTTCTCATCAATTTTTTCTCTTTTTTTCTTGAAAAATCCGATTTTTTCTTTCTTTTCTTCTTTGACCTTTTTCATATGCTTTTTATATAATTATCATTATACTACAATAGATTATATCTAAAATTGCTTGCAATTGTCAAATCCTTCTTCAATAAAGTTGACTTTATTTGTCAAAATGACTATTCTATATCTATCGGAGGCTCAAAAATGCTTATAAACATTTCTGACAACTTGATCAAACTCGCTTCTCATTTTCCGTGCGAACTTTATCTCGTCGGCGGAAGTGTGAGAAACGCGCTTCTTGGAATTAAACAAGACGATTTTGACATTTGCAGCAGGATCACTCCTGAAAAGCTTGTTTCGCTTTTAAAAAACACAGATTTCAAAGTGAAGGTTAAAAATAAAAGTTTGGGCTTTTGCACCATTTCTATTGGTGAAGAAACCTTTGAATATGTCACTTTAAGACGTGATGTCTATGCAGAAGGTGGCAACCATCAGCCAGAAAGGGTTGAGTTTGTTGACAATGTGCAAGAGGATGCTGCAAGAAGAGATTTTACTTGCAATGCAATTTATTATGACATCAAAAATGACAAACTTATCGATTTTTATGGTGGAATTGATGACATCAAACACAAGGTGCTTAGATGCATTGAAAACGCGGATATGGTTTTATCGCATGATGGCGTTAGAATTTTGCGACTTTTCCGTCTTGCTTGTGAGCTTGGCTTTAAAATAGAAAAAGAAACGCTTGCTGCAGCAGTGAAATATTCTGGAAATATTCGTGACCTTTCGGGCGAGAGGATAATCAGGGAGATAACTCTTATTTTGCACAGTGGCAAAAGGTATGAAGGTTATTCAAAACCTCAGGCGTATATGACCGCGCTCAAACTTTTCAACAAATATTCTCTTTGGCCAGCGCTTGGAATGGATGTCCAAAAAATCAAACTTAAAATGGTGAAAAAAGTTGAGCATAAATCGCAAGGTCTTCTTATAGATCTCGTTGATACAGCAAAGCCAATCAGCATTTCATACTATCTCAATCTTGTTCTCTCAAACATGGGGATGAGCAGCAAAATGGCAAACAACATAATCAATATCTTGTCGGGATACTATGACGCGCTCAACAACCTTGACAACAAAAACTATTTCTTCAAATATTTTGATAATTTTCCTTCGATATATATGCTTTTGTCGCACAAGTCAAAATATCTAGCACTTAAATATCAGTTTTTCTATAAATACATCATCAATCACAAACTTGTCATAAGCGTGAAAGAATTGAAAATATCAGGGGATGATATTGCTAAGGCTTATCCAAAAGTTAATCCAAAAAGATATAAGCCAATTCTTGACAGTCTTTTAAGTGATGTGTTTGACTGCAAGGTTGAAAACGAAAAGCAGCAACTTATTGAAGCAGTTGAACAAAAACTTAAATATTTATAAAATTACAGACTTTTAAAGTCTGTTTTTTTCTTTTTGAATTTTTGTGATAATTTGTATAAAAATACTTCATACTAAGTCTAGAGGAAAGACTATGAAGGAAAAAAAGAAAGAGAAAAAGAAAAAAGGCTCGCTTATCTGGCTTATGTCAGTGGCTTTTTTGACAGTGGCGTTACTCTTATTTTGTCAATTTTTTTATGGCGACAGCTTGACAGACAATTCGGTTTTTTATGAAAACACAGAGATAAATGGCGTCAATGTATCGGGAATGAACAAGGCAGAAGCAACAGTCGCAGTTCAAGACAAAATGCTGTCAAACAAAGATAGCATCGCGTTAACACTCACAGACGGAGAAAAGGAGTGGGTGATAAGCGGTGGAGATTTTGAAGTGAAAGGTGACATCGAAAATGAAATTGCTACGCTTATGAGTTATGGCAGAAAAGGAAACATTTTTCACAAGAAAAAAATTGCTAATTCAATCAAAAAGAATGGTTTGCAGGCGCACATATCCTACAAAAAGATCTTGGGTGGGGTGGAAGAAAAAATCGATAATATAATAAACGAAGTTGAAAAAGACGCTGTGCTTTCAACCATCAATTTTGACCCTGATGCAAAAAAAATGTTCACACTTTCTGATAAACAAAATGGAATGGTTGTTGATAGGGATGAACTTGCTTTAAGAATTGACGAAAGTCTTGAAAATGACCTTGAAAGCATTGTTGAAATACCTTTTGTTGAAGTCGTTCCAGATAGCGATATGGAAGAGCTTATCGAAAAGATTGGGCTTCGCGCAAGTTTCTCAACCAATTATGCCTCTTCTTCAGCTGATCGTAAGGCAAACGTAAAAAAAGCGCTCTCTGCTTTTAATGGAATGGTTGTAGAGCCAGGAGAGACGATCTCTTTCAATAAAACAACTGGTTCAAGAACTGTTGAGAACGGATATAAAAAAGCAAATATAATTGTTGGCGGTGTATATGTTTCTGGCGCTGGCGGTGGGGTATGTCAAGCTTCAACAACACTTTATAACGCCCTTCTTTTATCTGATATTGAAATCTTGGAAGTCAATCATCATTCTCTCCCTGCCAGCTATGTGCCACTTTCTTTTGACGCGATGGTCAGTGAGGGGTATTCTGACCTTGTGTTTAAAAACAATCTTAATAGTGCGATTTTCATTAAAGCCTACGGAGATGAAACTGATGCGCACGTTGAAATTTATGGCATGCCTGTTGATGACGGTGTGACAATCAGGACGCGGGCTGAACTTGTCAAGGTGCTTGGGCATAGTGGCGACAAAATTGTGCCTGACACAAATGGAGAATATTCAAACTTTGTTTTGTATAAAGGTGAATATCACCGCGTGAAATATCCTCGTGAAGGATATGAGACAAAGGGCTATGTGCAGTACGTCAAGGACGGGGAGGTTATTGAAGAAAAACTTGTCCGCCACGATCATTACATGCCGCAAGGTGGAGTTATTGTTGAAGGCACGGAAAGCCTTGGAGAAGGAATGGCTCTTCCTGCAACCAATGTCAATTTCATTCCACCTCAAAAGGTGACAAATCAAACAACAGAAAGCGTGAAAAATAAACTTGAAAAAACAAACCCAAGCGCATACAATCCATAAGTGCGAGGCAATCCATTTCGCTGTCACAGGGAGCAAATGGCTTGCCTCTTTTTTATAAAAATCAAATTTTGTCGTTTTTTTGAATGCATTTCAAGATATTATGTTATAATGAATGGCGATAGGAGAATGCTGTGAAAAGATATTTTTCAATTTCATTGTCAACTTTTTTATTTCAGCTTTAAACGTGGTGGCATATTTGCTTTTGGGCATTATAACAAAAAACACTGCGTTTTCTGAAATTTTTTCTGTGACTTACGCGTTCAATTTGTTGTTGTAATTCTTTTATGCTTTTTCAGCTCTGCTTCGTGTATCAGGGCAAATAAAGAGTATAATAAAAATTGTGTTGATACTGGCATCATCTTAGGCTTAATTGCAGGTGCTGCCGTTTTTGCGACTGTGATGGCATGCGTTGATCATTATATAAGATTTATGAATTTGTCGCCAGAGATTTAGCGAAACTTTACATTAATGTCAATGGGACAGATCTTCTTCTCTTTTGTCATTCCTATGCTGACAGAAAAAATGTATTTCAAAGATAAAAACTTGAAGGCAAACTTGTGTAAAGTTGGTTTTATTGTTCTAAGCCTTTTGACGGTTGTGATAACAGCGCTTATAACAAAAAATCAAATTATTATTGTTTTAGTCAATTTGATTTCACTGTTTGTTTATTGTGCTGTTTGGTTTGGTTATACTATAAAAAAATTCAAGTTTGATTTCACCATTCTGAAAAACTTCAAATATGAATCTTCTGATATATTAAGTCAAACGCTTATGTTTATCATATATCTAATTGGCTACCGTCGCGCGTTCAGTTTTGGTGCGGAGTATGTCGTTGCGCTCAATTTTGTCAATCTTGTTATTGATCCGCAATGGGATGCATTGGGTGAAATCAAAACTATTGCGAAAATTGATATTTCAAACTCTGAATATAACTATCGAAAAGCATTAAAAAATTCGTGCATTGTTAATATGTTTTACATGGGCACAAGTTTAATTCTGTTTTTCTCATTGTTTAAAGCTTATCATGTTGTTTTGACATTATGTCTGATATACCTTGCATTTCAATTTTTTGACATGTTTGTTTTAAGCTTCGTTTATTCAAATTTAAAGGCTTTTATGCAATTGGAATTTTCGCCAACAAGATGCACGATAATAAATCTTTTAAATCATGTAATAAGAACAATTTTGTCGATCGCAATTCTGCATCCTTTCAACACAAATATCGGACAGGTAGTTTGCGGAACTGTTACTTTGCCAATTTTATTATACTTTCGGTTTAAATATTTCAAACTCAATCCTGACGGTGTTTTGGTTCCCAAAAGAAAGAAGTGACTGTAGAGAAAGAAAATAACGATCCAAAGCTTATATAAATTTTGCTTTAAAGAGAATTGACAATTCTTGCATTTTTTCAGCAAAGCTCAAACATAATAAATATTATGAAGAAAAAAGCTGAGCAAAATGAAGTTAAAGTGCTTTCAAAAAAGAAAAAGGTTTTAAGAAGCTTTCTAGTCTTTTTTGCTATTGCTTTGGTTTTGGGGGCGATCTTTCTTGTGCTTGTTCTCACAGGGCTTTGGGAAGAACTAAATTCTGTCTCAAAACTTAAAGATCTCATTCTTGGTCTTGGCTTTTGGGGGAGATTTGTCTTTGTTGTCTTGCAGTTTTTGCAGGTGACTTTTATTCCAATTCCGTCGCCAATTCTTATCATTGCAGGTTCGATCATTTTCGGACCTTTTCAGGCAAGTCTTCTTTCATTTGGAGGGATCTTGCTTGGCAGCGCTGTTGCCTTTTTCCTGGGCAGGGTTTTTGGACGAAAACTTGTCGCCTTTATGGTTGGGGAAGAGAGCGCGAAAAAGTGGACGAAAACTTTGAGTCATGGCAAGTTTTCCTTCGCTGTGATGATGCTTCTTCCATTCTTTCCTGATGATATACTTTGCCTTGTTGCAGGGCTTACAAACATGAGTTGGGGCTTTTTTATGGCAGTGCAATTTATTGCAAGACCAATTGGCATTTTGACGACAGCATATTTTTCAAGCGGAGAGCTGATTCCATATCACGGCTGGGGACTTATCGTTTGGGCAGTTATCATTGTCGCTGCTTTTGCAGTCATTTATCTTTCAACAAAGTATAGCGAGCAGATTGAAAACTATCTCAATAAACTTTTCAAAAAACAAAAAAACTAGGCTCTGCTTTAAGCTTAGTTTTAATCTAAATATAATGTTTTAAGTGAGTAAGTCATTTCTTTTTCAAACGCTTTCAAAATGAAAGGAATGTTTTGCTGCTTGGGAGAGTATTGGCAGTCCATAGCCAGGTCAAAGAAATAGCTTTCGCTATACTCTGTGCCATTTGCAATTTTGCAAAAAGTTTTAATTAAAAGGTTGATGCTTTTTTTGCTTAATGGAACTACATCGCAAGCAAATTTCGATATATATTGTAGGTTGGAGGTTTCGCATAATACTACAGCTAGTGCGTCAAAACAATTTTCCGCAACCTTTCCTTCCTTTATAAGATCAAGCGAATATGAATAAATTTCTTTTGCAAGTGCAGTTAAATCAGCGCCTTTCTTTTGTGATTCTTTCTTGAAATATTCTATCTTTTCCATATAAAAATTGTATCATAAAAAATATGTTTTGTCAACTTTACAAATTAAATATACAAAATCATTCCTTTTGAGATCATCTTTGGGGTTATGTTGTTTTCAATTAAGATATATGTTGGGTTGACGCCAAACTCTTTTGCGATTGACTCTAAGGTGTCACCATCTTTGACGTGATAGATTCGGTTTTTGATAAGCTTCATAAATTTCTCCTTTTTTTAATTGTATTATTTTGAATTTTTTTTAATACATATACTAACGAGGAGTTTCTATGAAGTCACTTTTTAAGACGGTTGCGCTTATAACTTTTTTTTCAATTTTGACAAGAATTGCAGGGTTTTTCTTCCGCATATATCTTTCTCGTGTGATAGGTGCGGAAGCGCTTGGAATGTATCAAGTTGCCTCGTCAATTTTTATGGTGCTGCTCACTGTTGTTTCAAGCGGAATCCCTTTGATTATTTCACGAATGGGCGCGGCATTTCGTGCGAAAAAAGAAAGTAAGAAAGAAGCTTCTCTTACAGCAACAGCGCTTATATTTGCGCTTATAATCTCGTTGATTTTATGCCTTGTTGTTTTCTTATTTAGAAGTCTCTTTTCAAAACTTTTCACTGATCAGCGTTGTATGCAGATTTTGATCATCTTATTGCCTTCGCTTGTCTTCTCTGCAGTCTATTCAGTTTTTCGCGGTGCGCTTTGGGGACAGGGGAATTATTTCGCACTTTGCGTGAGTGAGTTATTCGAGCAGGTTGTGCGCATCTTTGTTTGTGTGCTTATGATTGGCCCGGCAATGAGCGTGATTGACAATGCGCTTTCTGTTGGCTGGTCGCTTACCATTTCATGCATTGCTTCAATGATCTTTGTTGTCCTTCTCTTTTTCATCTATGGTGGAAAACTTGCAAAGCCGTCTAAAAAGATTTTTAAGCCGCTTTTTAAGCAGTCAACTCCAATCACAAGCATAAGAATTGCTGGATCATTTATTCAACCTATCATCGCACTTATCATCCCTGCAAGAATGATGGCAATTGGATACACAAGCTCACAAGCACTTTCACTTTATGGCATTGCAGTTGGGATGACTTTGCCTCTTCTTTTTGTGCCAACAACTGTTATTGGCTCACTTTCAACGGCGCTTATTCCTGACGTGTCGACAGCAGTTGCGCAAGGGAATAAACAACACATTGAAAATAGGGTGAGAACATCGATTGTTTTTGCGCTCTTTGTGTCAGCACTTTTTGTGCCTGTGTATATGGGTGTGGGTGAAACTGCAGGATTGTTTTTATACAACAATGCTCTAAGCGGCGCTTTTCTTGTCAGCGCTGCTTGGATCATGGTGCCAATGGGGATTACAAACATAACTTCGGCGCTTTTAAACTCGCTTGGAATGGAGATCAAATCTTTCATAAACTATCTCATTGGCTCTGTCTTCATGTTCGTTGCGCTTTGGTTGCTGCCACCACTTGTTGGCATCAACTCGCTTGTTTATGGCATGGGAATAAGCTTTTTGGTCACTGCCATTTTAAACACAATCATGCTTAAAAGAAAGACAAAGCTTGAGCTTCATCTTCTTAAACCGATCCTTCTTCTTTCACTTTTGATCATTCCATGTGCGGCTCTCACCAGCTTTGTGACAAGTTTATGCGGATATGTATTCCCTCAGTTTATCACTCTTTGCATTGGTGGAATTGTCGCTGTTGTCACATTCACACTTTTGTGCGGAGTGTTCAATCTGATTGATATTAAGTCCTTTATTATCACAACTTCAAAGCGTCTTAGTCTTGACAAATTTGCCTTGAAACTCAAAAAGAAGAAGTCATAAATATTTTTGCTTAATTGCAGCATAATAGATCTATGCTTACAATAATTCTTCGTTCAATTATTATCTATCTTATTGTGCTTTTGGTGTTCAGACTTATGGGCAAGCGTCAACTTGGACAGATGCAACCATTTGAGCTTGTTTTGACTCTTATTATTGCAGACCTTGCCACAATCCCAATGGCTGAAGTTTCAGTGCCTGTTTTGCATGGGATTATTCCGCTTTTGACACTTGTTGTTCTTCACTTTGTTTTGACTTTGCTGACAAAGACAAGCACATTTTTAAGCAAGGTGGTCAGCGGCAAACCTGTGATCATAATAAATCCAAAAGGGATTGACTATAAAGCGATGAAAAACCTTAATCTCTCAACTGATGACCTTTTTGGGGCTTTGCGCGAATGTGGATATTTTTCCATCGATCAAGTGCAATATGCCATAATGGAAACAAATGGCAAGGTAAGCATTATGCCAAAAGCAGAGTCGGCTCCAGCAACAAATGGCGACTTAAAACTTAAAGTGGATGAAAGCTTCTTGCCGATAACTCTTGTCAGCGAAGGGAAGATCATGAATGAGAACATGGCGCTTGCTGGAGTTGACAAGGAAAAGATTGAAAAAATCGTCAAGTCTCAAGGTGGAAGTAAAATTAAAGATGTTCTGCTTCTCACAATTGACAAAACTGGCTCAAGTTATATTCAGCTTATGAAAGGGGAAGGAAAAAGCTTTTCTCTAAGTGAGGTGAAAGCATGAAAATCTTTCACTATTTAAACTTTGCAATCATAATCCTATTTCTCATTGCCATTTGTATTTTGGAAGAGGTTATGGTCTCGTCTTCACTTCGGCAAACTCAAAAAGATTGCTTTATGATTGATGCCAGCGTTGAAAGGCTTGAAAGCGTGAAAAATATGGAAGTGGCGTTGATGGTTGATAACCTTGAATATGACTGGAAAAAGAATGAGTCCAATATGTGCTATCTTGTCAACCATAAAAGCATTCAAGAAATAGGGCAGGAAATTGCCAAACTTAAACTTTACATTGCAAGCGATGATGTTGATAACTTTAAAGTCAGCATTGAGGTGATAAAATTTTATTGTCACAGCTATTTGCATTTTATGGGGGCAAATATCCATAATGTGCTCTAAAAAATATTAGGGAAAATAAAAAACATGGTTTATTCTTGCCATGTTTTTTAAATTTGTTTTCCTCTATTAGAGGCGCATAATGCACCTACCAAACTTTTTCTTTTTTCTTTGTTACCACAATAACGATTACCACGATGATTATAAGAAGAGCAACTGCAGCAAGAATCCACCAAAGGATAGTTGAAGGTGCAAGTCTGTTTCCTGTTGAAACTTCAAGAACGTTGCTTTGTTTTACTTGGTCAACGGTTGCTTTGTGAGGGGTGTAAACGCAATAAACTTCCCACTTTCCTGCAAGCTTGTTGCTGTCAAAATAAAATGAAGTTCCTGTGCGTTCAACTGTTGGGTGAATGAAGTTTGGATATTCGTCATTTATATCTTCTTGAGTAAGAACATATTTCTTGCCATCAGTTGTGATGCCTTGAACAAACCATTTGATTGTGTTGATGTCAATATAATCAATGTTGTCATTTGTCAAGAAACAGTTGAATGCGTTGATAAGACCTGTTTGAGATGATGCATATTTTTTGTCAATTGTTGGTGCACCTTGAAGAGTGCTTGGCTCAAGTGAGAAGAAAGCTGATGAGAATGTCTGGCTTTGTGTGCCGACGCTGAAGACAATTGAAAAACGATAAATTCCCCAGCCGAAGCATTCTTTTTGAGTTGTTACAGGAGAACCAGAGTTGATATCAAAAGTTCTGTTCTCTTCGTTTTGTGCATTGATTCGATCTTTAAGTGAAGCGACTGAATATTCAACATCTTGAATTAAACTTACATCTGCTGTTGAAGAAGTCATGTCAGTGATTGACTGAATCTTTGAATTTGCTTCAAATGTTGCATTTGCTTCTTCCATAGCGTCAGTGTATTCATTGACATACTCAATTCTGATGCTGTATCTATATTTTCCATCATCACCTTTCCAGGTTTCAGGAATGTCACTTAGATTGAATGAAACTTTAAACTTGTTAACTGCCGACCAATTGAAAGCATACAGGTCGCTGCGTCTGTTGTCAATTGTGAGGTTGTATGAACCAGTGTTAGGCAAACTTTGTCCATTTGAATTTAGGGCAGTGACTGCAACAGATGAAGATGTGTTCTCTTCTGCAGCATTCACAGCTACTGGTGCAGAAACAAAGAGTGAAAGGCAAAGAACCAGCACTCCAAAAATTGCGAAAACGAAACTTGAAAACTTAAGTGATTTCATAATTTTCTCCTTACTACATGATATTGTACCATAAATGGCGGAAAACTAAAAATAATTTCAGCAAAATTCGCCAGTTTTTTGTTTTGTTTGTATGCTTTTTTTGAAAAGTTATCAAATTTTTCAGCAGACTTATTAAATTGTTGACAAAAAAATTGCAAATATATATAATTTTTACATGGAAAAAGAGGAAATTGAATTAGTTATTGCAAAAAATCAAATAGCAATTGATTTTGACGCGCTTGATAATGTGGAAGAAGAGGAAAGCTCAGTTTTGCCACAAAGCATTGTAAGTGCACAAAACTTTGATTGGATCAAAGATGAAGTGCTTTTTGTCGGAGTGAAAACTTCTCACATGCTTGGCAATGTAAATATTGCAAATATTGATCTTTGAGGCAAAAGTTGTCTTGAATGGCTTATGCTTGCTTCAAGTGGCTGTGAAAGCGTGATTATAAATCAGCCAGAAGGTGATATTGTCAGCACAGTGAAAAATCTTAAAACTGAGAAAAAATTTATTGCAGTGTTTTACAGCGATACGCCGCTTGTTGACCGTGCCATATTTTATAGGGTTATGGATTATTTCTCAAAAGCAGGACTCAATGCAATGGCGCTTCCAAGAGGCTATGTTTTCAGACGTGATTTCCTTTTTGCAATTGAAAATTTCAATTCGCCTTGTCTTAACCGCTTTGATGAAAAGGCTTTCACCATTGTTGATTCTGCGAAAGCATTGTCAGAAGCTGCAAACTATCTTTATAACAAAATAAGAGACTATCACATCAAAAACGGCGTTGTGCTTTTTGGCGAACAGACAATTTTTATTGACGGAGACGTTGAGATTGGTCAAGGCACTGTTATCTATCCAAACAATGTTATAAAAGGGCAGACTGTGATTGGCAAGAGCGTTATTCTTGACAGTGGAAACATTATCGAAGATTCAATCATTTCAGATGATGCTTACATCAGTGATTCATTTATTGATAAAAGCAAGATTGGACTTGGAAAAAGTTTAACTGGTGAAAATGTTGTCAATCAAGTTATATAAAGGTGACGAAAATGGTTATAGTTGTTGGGCTTGGAAATAAGGGCAAAGAATATGACTGGACTTATCACAATATTGGTTTTATGGTTGCTGACAAAGTTGCGGAAAAATTGGGCGTGACTTTCGGCAAAGAAAAAAACAAAGCCTATTTTTGTGAAGGCTTTTATAACGGAGAAAAAGTGCTTATCTTAAAGCCTACAACCTATATGAATTTAAGCGGCGAAGCTGTGGCACTTTACAAAAGAAAAAACAAAGACGCACGCATTATTGTCGCGGTTGACGACATTGATTTGCCTGCGGGAAAAATTCGCTATCGAGAAAAGGGAAGCGCTGGCACGCACAACGGGCTTCGCTCAATTGTTGCAAATATTGGGGAAGAATTTGAAAGAGTTAAAGTTGGCGTCGGCAGAGACGAGTCTTTAGACCTTGCGACATTTGTGCTTTCAAAAATCAAAGATAAAAAACTTTTTGAGAAGGCAACAGACGAAGCTGCCGATATGATTTTGGAGAAGATTTGAACAAGATTTCAAAACGCCTTGAGAGGATTTTGTCATTCAGTCACATCTCAGGGCTTGGTGAGGGAGAAAAAGTTATCTTAAGCGCGCAACTCGAGCACGCGGTTTTTTTGTGCCCTGATTTTGTTTCTGCGGGGAAATATAAAAGAGGGATTGAGTCGCTTGGCAAAACTTGCCAAATCATCACTTCTTCAAGAGAAGGAAAAAATGGAGATGACAAAAATATCCTTCCATTTGTAAGCGGCGTGACAGCTTTCTTAAGCGGTCAGTGCAATGTGCTTATCGTACTTCCATGCTCAGCGCTTTTGAAATTTGATATTGAAGGATTTTTAAATCCGCTTAAGCTTACAAAAGGCAAAGAATATAATATTGAAAATCTGACTTGTTCATTCACGAAGCTTGGCTATGAGCGCGTTGATCTTGTGTCAAATGCTGGGCAATTTGCACTCCGCGGAGATATCCTCGACGTCTTTCCAATCAATGAAGAGTCGCCAATAAGATTTGAGTTTTTTGATGAACTTATTGAAAAAATATCCTTTTTTGACCTTCAAACCATGAAAAATCAAGGAAATCTTGAATATTTTTCATTTTTTCCTTGCACTTTGCCATATGGCGAGGATGATGTTTTTTCACTTGGTGGATATAGAATCATCGATCAGCCAAAAAGAATCAATGACGAATTTGACCTTCTTCTTAAAAGCTATAAAGCGCTTTCTGACTTTGACGAAAACGAATATTCAAACCTTGAAGGTTATCTCAATCAGGCTGACATAATTTTTGATAACAGTGGCAGAATGTACGGCGCAAGCGACAGCACATATATCAATGAGACGGTTGGCACAAGAAGCTATCTGACAGATTTTATGGCACTTAAAAATGATGTGCTGTCTTTTCTGAATATGAATTGTGCAGTCGTGCTTTTTGGCGGCAATGAAAAGAACAAAGAAAGACTCATTTCCTTTTTGCATGAAAATGCCATAAGATTTTATGACTTTGAAAAAGACGCATTTGAAACCGGAAAAGTTTTTGTTTCTCGTCTTGCATTTCCATACAGCTTTTCTTTCTTGAAAGAAAGGATCATTGCAATTGGCTGTGACAGCATTTTCAAGCAAAATATAACCAAGTTTTCAAAAGGAACACATTCGGTATTTTATCTGCCAAAACTTAACGACTATGTCGTTCACTCTTTCCACGGGATTGGAAAATGCACCGACATCAAGCGCATGAAAATTGGAGACTACGAAAAAGACTATTTCGTTATTGAATATAAAAATGGTGGAATTCTTTATCTTCCAAGTGAAGAGGCAAACACAATCTCAGCTTACATTGGTGGGGAAGAAAGCCCAAAACTCTCTTCGCTTGGCGGGGCAGAATTTACAAGACTTAAAAACAAAGTTAAGTCTTCTTTAAAAGAGATGGCGATATCTCTTACTGAAGTTTATCGTGAGCGTCAAAAAAGCAAAAGTTTTGCATTCAGACGAGATGACTATCTTGAAAAACAATTCGCCGACGCGTTTGGCTATCAAGAAACAGAAGATCAGCTTAAGGCAATCTATGACATCGACAAAGACATGCAAAGCGATAAGATTATGGACAGGCTTATCTGCGGCGATGTAGGCTATGGAAAAACTGAAGTGGCGCTTAGGGCTTGTTTTAAGTGTGCTTACAATGGAAAACAAGTTTGCCTTCTTTGTCCAACAACAATTCTTTCCGAGCAGCATTATAAAACAGCGAAAGCAAGGCTTGAAAGCTTTGGAATAACTGTTGAAGTTCTCAATCGTTTCAAAACGGTGGCAGAGGCGAAAGTAATTCTTGAAAAACTTAAAGATGGCAAGATTGACATGATCATTGGCACTCATAGATTGCTTGGCAAAGATGTGATTTTCAAAGACCTTGGGCTTTTGGTGCTTGATGAAGAGCAGCGCTTTGGCGTTGAAGATAAAGAAAAGATCAAAAACAGCAAACGCAACATTGACGTGTTGTCTTTGTCAGCGACTCCAATTCCAAGGACGCTTAACATGTCGCTTTCTGGCATTAGGGATATTTCAATTATTGAGACTCCGCCAAAAGAGCGTCTTCCAATTCAAACCTATGTGGCTGAGCAGTCTGACGAACTAATCAAAGACGTGCTTTCGCGTGAGCTTGCACGTGGAGGACAGGCGTTCGTGATATATAATCGCGTGGAAGACATTGAAGAGTTTGCTGCATATATTCGTCGTCTTGTTCCAGACTCAAAAGTTGGAGTGGCGCATGGGCAAATGAATGAGAAAACTCTTGAAAGCGTGATTTCAAGAATGTTTAACGGTGAGTATAACATCATTGTTTCGACAACGCTGATTGAAAATGGGATTGACCTTCCTTCTGCAAACACAATGGTGGTTATAGATTCTGATAAACTTGGACTTGGTCAGTTATATCAAATCAGAGGCAGAATTGGTCGAAGTGACAGGCTCAGCTATGCATACCTTACTTATGTTAAAGACAAAATCCTTACGCCTGAGGCGTACAAACGCCTTGAAGCAATCAAAGAGTTCAGCCAGCTTGGAAGCGGGTTTAAGATTGCAATGCGAGATCTTGAAATACGCGGCGCAGGAAACATCTTTGGCAAAGAACAACATGGACATATTGCTAAAGTTGGTTACGATATGTTTGTCAAACTGCTTGATGAGGCAACAAAAGAAATTCAAGGAGAAAAGATTGAAGAGAAGTCAAGCGTGAAACTTGAAGTGACAATTGATGCTTATATAAGCGAAAACTATATCTCTTCAAGTGACGAGCGAATTGTGTTCTATACAAAGATAAGTGAAATAAAAACGCTTGAAGAGCGAGATGACATTTTAAGAAGCCTTCTTGACGGCTTTGGAGAAGTGCCTTCAGAGGTTGAAAACCTTTGCCTTCTTGCGCTGATAAAAAATCTTGCGCCTATTTTTGGAATAACGAGAGTGCAGATAAGCTCTTCAAAATGCTCTTTAACGCTTGAGAAACGCGAAGACATCATTGATCCAAAACTTGCAAAAGCCATGAATGAGTTTGGCGGAAAACTTGCGTTTGACAGCCTTGCGAAAATAAACTTTGAAAAGATTATGTCAGTGAAAGATAAGCTTAAAAACATTGTTTCGATGCTTTTATCAGCAAAAAATGGATAAGTTTTTGTGATAACACTTAAAAACGCTTGAAATTTTTGTTTTAATTGTATTATAATTGACTATAATCGAGAATAATGGAGAGAAAATGAAAGCAAGATTAACTGGTCTATTTCTGTGTATGCTGATGTTTTGCATGTCAATTTTCGCAGGCTGCTCGCTTGTGACAAGAGATATGGCAAAATATTTATCAACCAAAGTTGCCACAATCACTCTTAAAGAGGGCAAGGGCGGTGATAATGACTCAATGACAATCACTAAGAAAGATTTGATCACAGCTTACAACACATATGGAAATTATTATCAACAATATGGCTATAGCGCAAAACAAGCTATGGAGCAAACAATCGAACTTCTTATTAGACGTCGCATCACAATTGCTCAAGCAGAAGAGCTTTATCCAGAACTTTCTGAAAAAGAAAAGACTTATCTTTGGGTTGAAACTTCTGACGCACTTAAAGATAACTATAATTCATATCTAAACGAAGTGCTTGGAATAACTGATTCGTCTTCAACCGATGAAGATGGCATCAAGTTTACAGGATATACAAAAAATGCGCGTCCAGATGAAGATCAAAATGGTAAAAGCATAATTTTGAAAATCAACACTCAACAAACTGAGCTTGATCAGTTTACTTATGAAGTTGCACGCGATTTTGACAAAAAGGAAGATAAAGATTTCATCTATACAAATTTTGTTGACACTATAAGAGAAGGAAACAACAAAAATTCTTCTGAAGCATTTGATGAGTATTATAAAGCCTTGCTTAAAAATGAAGAAGGTCAGAAATTGTCTGAAGACCGTCCATCAGTTTTTGCAAGAGAAATAGAGAGACTTTATAATGTCATTTATGAAAACTTCATGATTGAAAAATATCAAGAGTATTATACTTCTCCCGAAGACAATGTTTCATACATTTCTTCAAAGCAGGTCGTTGACCGCTATACAAGCAAAGTTAGGGCATCTTACACAAAATATATGATTGAAAACACTTCAACTTATGACAGCGATATGAAGTCTGGCGCAAACAACATTTACTATTACAAATCTGAAAATGACGACACAAAATTCTTCAAAGTTGCACACATTCTTTTCAAGTTCACTGATGAGCAAACTGAAATCTACAATGAAATCGAAGAAGCTTCAAAAAATGGAGAATATGCAACTCCTGCAGAAAAACAACGTGCACTTGATTCTCTTTACAGCCAAGTTGTTCCACTTGTTCGTGAGAAAAACGAAGAAACAGGCATCTATGAAGAAGTTGCTGACGAAGACAAGAAAAGCTTTGAAACCTCTGCGCAAGCACTTCGCGACTATATTGCAAGAAAAGTTGCAGAAGGCAGAACTGCTTATGAAAAGGCTGATATTTTCAACGAACTTATTTACAAATATAATGAAGACCCAGGAATGATCAATCCAACTGACATCTATGCGATTGGTGTTGACGGCGAAGGTAAGGCAGTTTCAAACTTTGTGCAAGAGTTCAATGACGGCGGGATCAAGCTTTACAACAATGGCCAAGGTCAAATAGGAGACATTTCAGACCTTGTTTACAGCGAGAACGGAATTCATGTTATGTTCTATGCTGGAGAGGTTAAAAACTTATTCAAAGGAATTACTGAAAGCTTTGAGCTTGAAGAAGATGCAATTGACGCGCTTAGTGGCTATAGACCAAACATTCTTCTTGACAAAACGCTTTTTGACACAATTTATGACGAGCTTATAAGTGACAACTATGCAATCTTTGAAAATCTTCAAATGAATGAAATCAAACAACTTTACACAATCAAAGTTTACACCAACTCATATAAAGATTTGATATAGTTTGATAAATAATATATTTAGAAAAACACCTTTGTAGTTTGACAAAGGTGTTTTTTTTGGATATACTATACCTATGAGCATCAAACAGAAGCAGAAAGAAAGAGAGCTTTCTTCCTCACAAGGTGAGGCTGCTTTTGTTGAAAAAGAAGAAAAAATACTTGAGCCAGTTCTTTCAAAAGAACAGCTTGATGATCAAAAGAGAAAGCTTGACGAAGCTGAACAATCAGTTGCAAAAGCAAGCAGCAAGAAAAAGAAATTTTTAAACCTTGGATTTTTTATTGTCAATATTGCAGTTGTTGCAGGGATTTTGATTTACCAACTTAATGGCCAAAAGTTTGAACTTATTCACGGACTTAAACTCAACGGCTGGGCAATCATTCTTTTGCTTATTTTCTTTGGAATGACTCTACTTTTGGAAACTTTCACGCTGTCATATCTTCTTAAAGTTTCAACGGGAAGGTGGCGATTTGGTATATCATATAAAGTTTTTGCGATCGGAAAGTATTACGACAGCATAACCCCACTTTCAACAGGCGGGCAGCCATTTCAAATAACCTATCTTAAAAACAGAGGAGTCCCTCTTCACACAGCGCTTTCTGTTCCACTTGCGAAATATCTTTTCCAGCAAATTGCTTGGGTTTTGATGGGGCTTGTTTGTCTTATCGTATCTTCTGTCGATAAGTCTTACAACACGCTTGTTTCAATTGCTTCAATAATTGGCTTTCTTTTAAGTTTTGTCATGCTTTCAGTTGTGGTTTTCCTTTGTGTTTGCAAGACGGCTGGAAGAAAAATTGTCGTAAAAGTTTTGAGACTTTTATATAAAATGAAGATCATCAAAAATTATGACAAACAGTATGCGAAAATAACAAAATATATTGAAGATTTCCAAAGCGTTATGCAGCAGTTTGCGAAGTCGCCAAAAGATTTCATTATAATGACCCTGACTTCGATCTTTAGGATTTTATTCTATTATTCAATGCCATACTTCATTTTCTCAATGATGATGGGTTTTGATGGCAGTTTGTTTATCAAGTTTATGGTTATGAGTTTCCTTGTCGATTTGGCTTCTTCATTCTTCCCACTTCCTGGAGGAACTGGAATGAATGAAATTTCCTTCAGTGCAATGTTCTCGCCAATATTCAAAAACAATCTCATGACTTTCTGGGCGTTGCTGCTTTGGAGATTCTTCTCATACTATTACAACCTTATACAGGGTATCTTCTGCATTTCATATGACGTGGCGTATGGAAACAAAAAATATCGCTGGCAGACGAAGAAAGAAATGCTTATGGAGGAGAGCAAAGTTTTTAAACAAGCTCAAATTGATAAGTTTAGGCAAGAGCGAACAAAGAGACGTGTCTCAAGCCGAAATAAAAGACAAACAACAAAGAATAAAAATTTTGTTTAAGCCAATAATAAAAAGAGGACTTTTTATGAAAAAAGATAAATCTTTTTATGGTTGGCTTTTTGTTTGCGTTGCGCTCAGCTTGCTTCTTGGCGTATCGATTTATCTCGGCTTTAGTGGGTGGTATTTCAAAGCTGATCGTTCGCTTGAAAGTGACTTGAAGCTTGGCGAAACAGTGCAGGTTGATATCGGAAAGAACCAGTCGGAATGCGTTTCCTTCACTTTTGCAGGAAGTTATCTGCCTGGCGAAAAGCTTTCGCAAATCGTGGGCGTGAAAAATATAGATAACGAAGCGGAACTTTATGTAAGGGCAAAAGTTTCAGTTTTTTCCAAAGTAAGTGATGATTATGATGTATCAATTATTGAAACGATCAATTGGACACTTCATGATGATGGCTATTATTATTTCAACTCTTTTTTGACACCTTCTTCAAAGGCGAATCTTTGTTCAAGTATTGTGATTGGCGAAGATAGCAGTTTTGTAAGCAAGAAAAATTATATTTTGAATGTGACTTTTGAATCACTTGAGAAAAAACTTGATGTGGCTGACATTTGGGGAGTTTATCCAATAACTGAAGAAAATGAGTTGACTTAAAAATTAGTTTTGTTTAAAATAGGTGCTAGATCGGAAGAGCACACGTCTGAACT
>CAOKRZ010000002.1 GCA_948471335.1 uncultured Christensenella sp.
AATAAGGTCTGTTTCTTTTGCGATATATATCTTTGAAGTTTTGATTATATGAAACCCAAGACTTTCAAGTGAAGAGACTTCTTCAGTGGAATTGCTGCTGATCTGTGAAGTAAGCTTAAACTCTGGACAGTCAGTTGTTACAAAATTAAGAATTTGTTTGCAAAGCCCCATATTCCTATATGACGGATGGAGAAATAACCCCAGGTTTTTAAATTCCTTATCGCTATAAAAATCTGATATGCTTGCAATGCCGATTATTTCAGCATCCTTTTTAAACTTGTAATATACAGCGCTTTTGTCAAATCTAAGTTGAAAACGCATAAGAAATTGCATGAAACTTACATCTTGTTCATTTGGAAAACTTTTTTTAATATTGATAACAAATCCAGTCATATTGTCCATAGTGATCATCCTCATAAGTTGGTTTTTAAACATGACTAAGTATAGCATAGACAATTAAATTTTGCTATCAATTCAAACAACTTTTGTTGTAAAATTTTGATTTAACAAATTATGACATATTTCGACTCGGATAAATGCAGCTATTCAAGCGACGCGACAACTTTTGCAAGATAACTTGCAAGATTTTGGCAAACCGCAGGATTTTCGCCTTCAACCATAATTCGAATTTTTGGCTCAGTGCCCGAAGCCCTGACAAGCACTCGTCCAAGTCCGGCGAGTTCTTGCTGAGTGTCGGTTATGGCTGATAGAAGCTTTTCAGAGCCAAGTATTCTCAGTTTATCATTGACAATGACATTGATATTTGCTTGAGGGAACAGTTTCACTTCACAAAATTCTGAAAGAAGTTTTCCGCTTTTCTTACAATTGCATGCAAGAGTGATTGCTGTCAAAATTCCATCGCCTGTTGGAAGAAGCTTATTCATAATGACGTGCCCAGATTGCTCGCCACCAAGGCATAAGCCATGTTCATTCATAAGGGCAGCAACATATTTGTCTCCAACATCGGCACGATAAAGTTTTATGCCGTGTTTTTTAAGCTCGATTTCAATCCCCATATTTGTCTGGCTTGTTCCTACAACTCCGTCATGAGAAAGAATGTTCTGACTTTTGAAACTTTTTGCCAGGGCAGTTATGACAAGGTCGCCATCGACAATATTTCCTTGTTCATCAACCGCTATAAGCCTGTCGGCATCTCCGTCAAACGCAAAGCCCATATCAGCGCCAAGCCGAACAACTTTTTCCGCAAGTTTTTCAGGATGCAATGCGCCGCAGTTTTCATTGATATGCTTTCCTTCTTTGCTGCAGCTAGTTTTGTATACTTTTGCGCCCAACTTTTTGAAAACTTTGGGTGCAATGTCGAAGCTTGCTCCGTTTGATCCATCAAGCACAACTTTCATTCCATTTAAACAACAACTGGCTGATGAAACCAAAAAGTCTTCATAACTTTTTCTTAAACTTTGATCTTGAGATAGCTGACCAATCTTATCAGCTGGTGCATGGAGAGTGTGTATGAACCTTCGCTCGATTGCTTCCTCTTCCTTGTCACTCAACTTTTCGCCTTTCTTGGAAAAAATTTTGATGCCGTTGTATTCACTTGGGTTGTGACTTGCGGTTATCACAATTCCGTAGTCAAAGCCTTTGCTTTTTGTTATGTATGCCACGGCCGCAGTTGGAATGATGCCAAGATCGACAACTTCCGCGCCTCCAGCAAGAAGCCCCGCACAAAGGGCGCTGAAAAGATAGTCTCCACTTTGTCTTGTGTCGCGACCGATGCAAACTTTGCCGCCGCAAGCAAGTCGTTGACTCATGCTGTTTCCGCACTTGAAGGCAATGTCAAAGTTAAGTTCATTTCCAACAACACCTCGAAGCCCGTCTGTTCCAAAAAATATTGCCATCAGTTTTCCTCCTTTAAATAGTCTTTTGCCTTGCCTTCTTTGACGCTCATTCTTGACCTGCCAATGACAAAATCTCCACTTGCGATGTCCTTAACAACATTTGTCCCAGCGCAAATGAAAGCTTTATTGCCAACTTTAACCGGTGCGATCAAGTTGACGCTTGAGCCAATGAAACTGTCATCTCCAACAAAGGTTTTTGATTTAATCCTGCCGTTATAGTTGACAAAAACAACTCCGCATCCGACATTGACACCTTTTCCTATTTCAGCATCGCCAACATAACTTAAGTGGCTTACTTTTGTTTTAGCGCCAATGGTGCTTTTTTTGATTTCTACAAAATTTCCGATTCGCACTTCATCGCCAATTTCGCTTTGAGGTCTTATCCTTGCAAAAGGTCCAATGGTCGCTTTTTGACCAACAACAGAATCTTCAATCACAGAATACGCAACAGAAGCACCTTTTTTAATGTGAGAATTTTTGATAAAGTTGTTTGGCAATAAAACAACATCGTCTTCAATAATTGTGCCTTCTGCCAAATAGTTGTTTGGGTAAATCACAACATTTTCTCCAAGTACGACACCATCTTCTATGTATACATTTTTTTCGTCGATTATAGTTATATTTTTTTTCAAGTTTACTCCTTAACTAGACGCAATCGCTTTGCATCCATATTCTTTATATATGCAAAGAAAAAAGTCCACGACAAAAGAAATATTTTTCAGTTTGCTATTGACATGCTTGGCCTTAGATGTTATACTCAAAAGGTAAAATTAACTTAGGGGATAAATTATGAGAAGCGATGTTGTGAAGAAGATTTTTGGAGATAACAAATATGTAAATAAACGCTTGGTGGAGAGCACTTTTGAACATATTTATGGAGTCACTATTGAAGAGATCAGTCAAAAACTTGAAACTTTTGGAACGGAAAGATTAAGCGAGCAAGAAGTTCAAGAATTTATTGAACAATATAACACAAAGAATGGACTTGATAAGTTCTCTTCAGGCTATAAAAGACTTAACGGCAATGACTATAAAGGTTATCAAGAAATTTTAGACGGATACATTTCTCGTTGTCAAAGCTGCTCGACAAATCTTAAAAAATTTATAAACGAAAACGAATTTAGCTCTGTAGTTAAGACTGACGAACTTTGCAGGCTTTACACTGGGTTGTATTTAAGTTACATTAAAGCTGGCAAAGCTGCAGCGGTTGCCAATAAAAAAGAAACATATCTTAGAAATTTCTACGCTAAATACAACTTTCCGAAAACTCTTTCTTCTTACACAAAATATGTTCTTGGATTTCCTGTCACAAACAGCATGCAATATCTGACAAAATTTGAAAAGAGAATTGAAGATGAATGCATAGATATCGTGAAGCAAACTGAACATGTTGCTGGAGAAAGACTCGTTGGATTATTCAGCTAAAAAAAAGCGCCAAGTAATTTGGTGCTTTTTTCTTTAAACTACAATTCGATTTTTATATATTTTTTCAAGCAAAGCTTGTCTTTTATAGAAAGTGACTACTTTTTCTTTGAATGATGAAAGGTCTTCCATTGTGGCATCAGTGTTGTTTGTGATAATGTTTTTCACACTTGTGCAGAAAAAGTTTTCGTCAAACATTCCAGAAAGATTTGATGAGAAGAATGATTTTTCAATATCTTCACTGAAAACTGAATAACCTTGGAACCAGCTTGTGTTTCCGCCAAGTCCGTAAAGGTCGCAGACTGTTGGAAGCAGGTCATAGGTGTTGCAGAAGGTGTCGATAACAATTGGGTTGCCTTGTGTGAGGGCAGGACTGTACATAAATGCAGGAATGTGATTTATGTAAAGGTTTGAAAAGTCATCATTTTTCACACCTTTGATGTTGTTGCAAAGATTGTGATAATATGCGTTGTGATCTCCATAGAAAACAATTGATGTGCTGTCTTTAAGTCCGCGCTCTTCAAGAGTGCTTATGAGAATTGAGACTGCCTTTTCAAAGTCTATAAATGATGCTTTATAGTGACGGAACTGATTGTAAACAGTTGTTCCTTTTTCTGGGAGAATGATGTCGGTGTTTTCTTCGACCCAAGCTTTGTATTCTTCCCAGTTGTTATCAAAGGTCTCATAAAACTCTGCAAAATTTTCATTTGTGCCTGTGTAAGGGCCGTGAGTTGAAAGTGACGCAAAATATGTCAAGAATCTTTCGTTTGAAGGGATGAACTTGTCAATCATATTTTCAACGAACTCGGCATCGCTCATCCAATACTTAAATTGTTTCATTGACTGATCGCCTGTATAGTCATTTACGCTGTATTTTTTGTCAAATCCAAGCCCGCCACCTTCGCCGTGAGTTGTGTCTCGTGAATAGAAAGTGTCAAGCCCATGAATGTATGTGGTGATTGTATCCTTTGTCGAAGAAGTCGCTTTGAAAAGCGCTGGAAGTGAATAGTTTAACTTAAATCCATTCGTCAAACTTTCAGGAAGAGTGATGTTTCGTGGCATATTTCCAATAAGGGTGATGCCTTCACTGTTGTTTGTTCTGTTTCTTGCGTGGAAGTTTGTGAGGGCAACTGAGTCTGGAGACTGACCAGTCGAAAGCGACCATAGAAGTGGAGTGTTGATTGGATCTGCTGCAAATGAGTCCATGCTTTCGCAGAGAATGAAAATGAGGTTTTGATCATAAAGTGGGGCGTTTTTGTTTTCAGCAACACGACCTGCAGCCATGTAATCTTGAATTTCTTTTATCTCATCTTCACTTACATTGTCGCCAAGAATAAGCTTGGTGAAATATTTTGAATAGAATCCAAAATGCCCAAAAGCCATATATGAGTCAATCTTGAACTGCAAATTGTCCCAAAGATATCTGTCGCTTTCAATGACAGCGTATGCGTCATTTGTGCCTTCTTTAAGTGTGGACTGACCAATTGCGAAAAGAGAAGCACCGATAGACTGACCAAGAATGCAAATGGCAATGGCAAAGATGAAATATGAAAATGACTTTATTGAAAATGTCTTTTTGTTGTATCTAAGAAGAAGCGCGCTCACTGTCACAAAAACTGCGAAAACTACGACGTTGATCACTGAACCGATCCAGTCAATAAAGCCAGCTTCTGCAGCCGCGAGACCTTCTCCGCCAACTTTGATAAGGTCAAGTGTGAGAATGTCGCCAAAGATTTTATACATTGTTGAGTTTGCGATGTTGAGAAGAAAATGAAAAGAAAGAAACAGATAGAAAAACACCGCCACAGCTTTTGTGTTTTGCATAAAGAAAATGACAGCTGCAATCATGATGATCACTGCAAGGTCAAAAATGAAATACTCAGGCACCACGATAAGCCTGTCACTTGAGTTTTTAAATCCAAGCCATAGAAAATTTATTATTTCAAAAAGAATTGAAAAAAGGATGAAAAGTAAGGGGAGAATGACCCTGTTTGTAGAATATGTTTTTGTTTTCTTCATGGTTTTATCTTATCATAAATTATGTTTTTTGTCAATATATAAGATATTTTGTTAAAATTCTGTGTTTTTAAACAAAAAAAAGAAGGACTTTCCTTCTTTTCCCATTACATTACAACGAGTGGAATAACTACGCCGACAATTACAAGAAGTAAGCAAAGTACATAAAGCACTTTCCAAACCATTTGTTTTGGTCTTACATAGCGCCAAGCAAGAATTGAAACAATGACGATCATTATCGCAGTTGCAACACCGTTAAGAGCGCCTACAATCTTGAAACTAAGTCCTACGCAACCTAAAATCAAAGATACAACATATAAGATTGCAACAAAAACAAGTGTATACATGCTTACTTTGTTGAGACTCCAAACTGAGCTTCTTTTTGTTGAAGTTGAGCTTGACTTGGTTGACTTTGATGATTTTGTTGAGTTTGCCATATTCTTTAACCTCCTTTGAAATATTATATCCTTATTATTTTTCTTTGTAAAATGTTTTTTGAAAATTTTAGATAATATTGTGAATTATTTTGCCGTCGAATTTGCATTTTAGTGTTATGTTTAAAACTGTTGTGTCGTCAATTTGTCCAATAAAATCGCCAATTTGTGCTTGTTTTGCGTTGACCTCAATTTGGCTTGAAGAGGTTAGTTCTCGAAGTTTGATTGTCTCGCCTTCGACGACGCCCAAAATTCCTCCAACGAATGCTTTTTGCTTGCCTTCTTGAGTCAATGTGATTTCATCTTGACTTGTACAGATTTTATATTCAAGCGCATCTGATTTGACATATCCGGCAAGCCCTCCAAAGTTTGCCTCACGACGAGATGAAACATTGAAGCTGTTGCCACTAAAGGTTATATCAGAGCGCAAGCCTTCTCCATTGTCGCAACCAATAAGTCCACCAGCTGAAACATCTAAACCTTCAATGCGAAAGTCGGAAGAGGAAACTCTCACGTTTTGCACAGCTCCATTTTCAGCATAACCAATGATACCGAAAGTTGTTTTGCCACAAGAACTTACATCAGCACTTATATTTTCAAAATTGACGTCATGAATGTACGCATTTTTTGTATAGCTCCAGAAACCTACCACGCAATTGTCATCAAAAGAAGAATTTATTGTTAGGTTTTTGATTGTAAAGCCACTTCCGTCAAATTCGCCAGAAAAAGCTTTGATTCCCGTGCCTTGCCAGATGTATCCTTGCATGTCAATGTCGCAGGTGAGTTTAAAGTCGCACTCTTCTGCCGTTTCAATGATTTCGCCCATCTTGACAAGATCCTCAGCTGAAGAAATTTCAATCACTCTTGCACCAGAAACTTGTTGAGAAATGAAAGGGATTGGAACAGCAAAAAATAGTGCAAGCAAAACTGATAACAATATTATATAACGAAGCTTAAACTTTGCCATTTTATCCCCTTTTGTAAAATTTTTTAAATAAATTGGAAGAGTTTTACAAAAGTTAAGGTGTTTTTTGACCATTTTGAAACTCTTCTAATTTTAACTTTTTAAGATAATAAATCACGCGCGGGCAATTTGTCAAATGTTATCAAAGTAAAAATAAAAATTCTTTTTATTACTCAAAATTGGTGTGAATATAAAAAAGGGCGTTGCCCTTAATTTAAAAATGGTTTGTTTAATTTTCTCTGAAGACTTTGCATCGATTCAATCTGTCTGTTATGATCTTGTATAGATTGACTTACAAGTTCTCTTAAACCGTCGCAGATGTCAAAGCGAAGCAGGTTAAGCATAAAAGCGACTGCGCTTTGGTGATGTGAAATCATTTGGCTTAAGAAGTCGGCGTTGATGTTGTTGGAAGCTTGAGTTGTTTCCATGCGGTCAACCATTTTTGAGAAAATGTCGTTGTAAGCTCTTTCATATAGAATTAGATCACGCTTGTCATTTTTCACTTCTTTGCAGCTGTCAAGAAGAGGGCTTAGTTTGTCAATCTCTTTGCTTGCAGAGTCAACGAGGCTTATCGCAAGCTCTTCAATATCAGGATTGGTTGTAAATTTCAAAACGTTGTCTGCCATCAGCAGCCCACCATTTGTGTATGCAATCATAGTGAAGATGAAATGACGGGCAATGTCTTCTTGAAGCTCAACTGCTTGCATGTCTTCTTCCATTTTGTTTAGAATTTCAAAATACTTTGATATGTATTCTTTTGAATTTGTGCTAAGTTTGATTATTCTTATCATTTTTTTCTCCTTACGTTTTATTTATGACATAAGATATTTTTTGTTGCCTATAATATGTTAAGACTGCGCATTTAAAAGGCATGCGAAAAATTTGTTTGACATTTTTTTTGCAAGAGCATAGAATTATTATATAGCTTCAAAGCATTAAAAGGAGAAAGTTATGGATGAACTTGTAAAAACAATTGATTCTTTGCCAAAGCTTGTGAAAATCATTCTTGCATTGCCATTTCTTGATATTGTTTGGGCTGTTTACCGCCTTTGCAAATCTTTATCAAAAAACAATGCTTTAGGAATTGTGCTTGCAATACTCATGTTGTTTTTCTGTCCAACAATTCTTTGGATTGTTGACATCATCACCATCGCTGTGATGGATAAAGTGATTTGGATTGACTAAAAAAGCGGCTTTAAGCCGTTTTTTTGTTTGCATTTATTGGTGCGATTGGGTTATACTTATAAAAAGTAGAACACTTATTCGTAAGGAGAAAACAATGTTTGGATTCGGCAACAGAAATATGGCTCAGCATGAGCTTATGAACAGAATGGCAATGTCTGAAGGAATTTACGACGAAGATGACGAAACCGTTGCTCAGCATTTCCCAGAAGAAGCAGCAGAAGCGGGATTGACTGAAGAAGATTTTGCTGAGGAAGAAGGGGAAGAAGAGAATGAAGAAAGCCTAAAGGAAAAGAAGTGGAAAAAAGATCGACTCAAAATGCAGGTTGTTGCTGGGATTTTTGCGTCGAAGAGAGCCCCATCATTTGTTTGCCCAAGATGTCACAGACCTTCGATATATTTCGAGCCACCACTTATTAAAACCGCAATGGATAGCGCTTGGTCAGAGGTTATGCTTGTCAGAATGCAAAGATTTGTGTGCTTTAATCCAAGTTGTCCTATGAACTTCATTCACACAAGAACTCGCTTTAAAGTCAATGTGGTTGGAAAACTTAAGCCAACACATATCTTGGGTGATCATCTTGACAAAAATCCATTTATGCCAATTTAAAAAAAAAAGACTTACTTAAATGTAAGTCTTTTTCTTAGTTTTCAAATAAATCTTTGCTTAAGTAATGAGGCTGACAAGTGATGTTAATCTTCAGCTTTTTGAGAATTGCCTCTTCTGAAGGAGAAAGAATGTATGTAGAATGTGCTTCCATTCCTTTGAGAAGTGGCAGGCAGTCAATAGCCTTCTTTGCTTTTTCGTGTGTGCTTGCAGAAATGGCAAGTGCAATAAGGACATCGTCAGCTGACAGAACACTGCAGTTTTCTTGAAGATAGTTTTTGCGAAGAGTCATGATTGGCAAAAGGACTTCTTCAGAAAGGATATCAAAGTCGTCACCAATGTTTGCCAAAACTTTTAAGCCGTTTAAGAGAACTGCGCCGCAGGCTGAGATAATCTTCTTTGACTTTCCAGTGACAATCTGTCCATCAGGAAGCTGCAACGCAACGCAAGGAAGTCCACTTTCTTTTGAAGTTTTCTTTGCAACTGTTGTCACTTTAAGAAGGTCTGGATTCTCGCCAATTTCAGCCATCAGATATTTTGTTCTGTCAACAACTTGTTGGCTTACTCGGCCTTTTTTATAGTCGCATTCAGCGATGAGATATCTTCTCACAATTTCCTTCTTTGCTGCTTCTTCAACAACTTTTTCGTCAAAAATTGCAGAAGCAACCATGTTTACGCCCATATCTGTTGGCGATTTGTAAACTTCTTTGCCTGTGATTTTTTTGATGATGTTGTTAAGAACTGGAAAAACTTCAATGTCGCGGTTATAGTTGACTGTAAGCTTTCCATAAGCATTGAAATGATATGGATCAATTTGATTTACATCGTTTAGGTCTGCCGTTGCAGCCTCATAAGCAATGTTGACAGGGTGTTTAAGCGGCAAATCCCAAACTGGAAATGTTTCAAACTTGGAATAGCCAGACTTAACTCCGCGCTTAAAGTCGTGATACATTTGGCTTAAGCAAGTTGCAAGCTTTCCGCTTGATGGGCCAGGCGCTGTGACAACAACAAGAGGGCGAGTTGTTTCAATGTAAGGGTTCGCACCATAGCCTTCGTCTGATACGATGGTGTTGACGTCGTTTGGATAACCTTTTGTATAGCGGTGGAAATATACTTTTTCGCCACGGTTTTCAAGCTTGCGGGCAAATTTTTCTGCCCCTGTTTGTCCTTTGAAAAGTGTGATGACAATTGATGACACGTAAAGCCCGACGCCACGAAGCAGGTCGATAAGTCTGAGCACTTCGTTGTCATAGCTAAGACCAAGGTCGGCACGGATTCTGTTTTTCTCAATGTCGTTTGCTGAGATGCAGAAAATGATCTCTGCCTTGTCTTTAAGCTTGGTCAAAAGCTTTGTTTTGATGTTTGGGTCAAAGCCAGGCAAAACTCTTGCGGCATGATAGTCATCAAAAAGTTTGCCGCCAAATTCAAGATAAAGCTTGTTTGACTTTTTAATTCTTTTGAGAATGTTTTCGCTTTGAAGTTTGAGATATAGTTCATTGTCAAAGCCAATTTTGTTTTCCATCACACATTTTTCTTTTTTCATTTTCTTCCTCCGTATTTATTTGTAAGCTCTTCTATAAGCTTATAAACTTCATCCGCACTGTCTTGCCAAGTACGATAAAATTTTGTTCTTACGTTTTTGCAAACAACTTTGTAGCGATCTTCATCTTCAATCGCTTCCAAAATCTTGTCAGCAAAGGCTGTCACATCATTTTTTGAAACGAAGCCAGTTTCAAAGTCTTTTATCCCTGACGCCGCACCCGTGCCTTCAAGGACAACACTTGGAGTGCCTTGACTTGCCGCTTCATATCTGACAAGCCCGTCAGTGTCATACTCAGAAGGGAAGACAAACAAATCACTTCTTAAATAGATGCTTTTAAGTATGTCTTTGTCAGAAATTCTGCCAGCGAAGATGACTTTGTCTTGGAGATCAAGTTTTTTGACTTTGTTTTCAAAATATTCTCGATCGCCGCCGTCACCAACTAAAAGCAGCTTGAAATTTAAAGACTTTTCTTTAAGCTTCAAAACTGAATCAATAATCATGTCGATGTTTTTAAGCTTGTTGATTCTGCCTACATAGCAAAACACTTTTTCATTTTCAGAGAGGTTGAATTTTTCATTTATTTCTTTTTTCGCCTTTTCTTCATCTTTGATTGGAAGCATGTCAGTGGCGTTGTATATAACTCGCGTTGGCGCTTTTAAGCCATATTCTTTGACAAACAATTCTTCAGTGAATTCATTGACGGCAACCGCACAATCGCTTTGATTGAAAACTTTCATTGTTCCGCGAAGAAGAAGTTTTGTGAGAAGCTTGCTTCGAGTGGCTCTGTAATAGTCCTTTTTAAATTGCGAGTGCATGTGTGATACAATTGGAATATTGTGTTTCTTTGCATATTTAATCCCTGCCTTTGCAACCGTCATAGGTGAGTGGAAGTATACAAGATCAAGCTTGCTTTCTTTAAGCGCTTTTTTAAATTTTCGGTCCAGTGAAGGCAATGGCAAATCATAGTCGAGGAAAAACACTGGCATCGACTTGCATCTTACAACTTTATATGGATGAGCGATTGTGTCTTGACGCTTTCCGCATGGACGAAGCGTGAAAACAGTTATATCAAGTTTATCGGACAATGCTTTTGCATGGTTGTCGACAACATTGATGACTCCATCAATCATTGGAAAGAACGCGTCTATAAAAATCCCAACCTTCAGCTTGTCCATATTTTCTCCTAGTTTCAATTATAATCATTTTCATCCTAAAATCATAATAATTTAAACAATTTTTGAATTTTATTTATAATGTTTTGCAAATTATATAAATAATGATATAATATAACTATTATCATGCTAAGGAGAAAATTATGAAAAAGATTGCTATTGTAACAGACAGCAACTCAGGAATAACCCAAGAAGAAGCAAAAAAACTTAAAGATTTGTATGTTATTCCAATGCCTTTCATTATTGAAGGGGAAGAATATTATGAAGACATCAGCTTAAGCCAAGAAGAATTTTACCAAATGCTTCTCAGTGATGTTTCTATTTCAACTTCACAACCTGCAATTGGCAGCGTGACTGAACTTTGGGAAAATCTTTTGAAAGACTATGATGAAATTGTACATATCCCAATGTCAAGTGCTCTTTCAGAATCTTGCAACACTGCTGCAACTTTTGCTAAAAATTATGAAGGCAAAGTCTTCGTTGTTGACAATCACAGGATTTCAATCACTCAAAAACGTTCTTGCATAGACGCGCTCAATCTCGCAAAACAAGGCAAAAGTGGCGCTGAAATCAAAGATATCCTTCTTAAGACAAAGGCAGACTCAAGCATTTATATCATGGTTGACACTCTTAAATATCTTAAACGCGGCGGAAGAGTGACACCAGCTGCAGCAGCAATTGGCACACTTCTTAAAATCAAACCTGTCCTTCAAATTCAAGGCGGCAAGCTTGATCAGTTTGCAAAAGTTATGAACGTCAAAGCCGCAAGGGCAAAAATGATTGAAGCAATCAAAAAAGATCTTAGGGAACGCTTTGCAGATCTTGCGAGTGAAGGCAAAATAGCTCTTGCAGTTGCTTACACAAATTGTCGCGACAAAGCAGAAGACTTTGCAAACCAAATCAAGGAAGAAATTCCAAACCTTGAAATTGAATGGATCAATCCACTTTCACTCAGCGTATCATGCCATATCGGAAGCGGAGCACTTGCAGTGGCTTGCTCAAGAAAGATTGACTAAAACAAAAACTCACCAAATTCATGGTGAGCTTTTTTTAGTTTTCAAGACCGATTATTAATAGAAATCAACCAGTCCTACAAGATAGTCAGTTGGAACATTAAAATATAGGGCAATATCTCTAAGTATAAAAGCATCAGGCACGCGTAAACTTCTTTCCCAGCGGCTGACCGCCATCCCGCTTACCCCTAAACACTTTGCTAATTCTTTTTGAGAAAGTTCTTTATCTTCTCTTAATTCTTTTATTCTTAAAGCCAGTATGTTCATGTTTTTCCAACATTCTACTACCAAATGGTTCTTTTTGATTGACAATAACCAAATGGTTCCGCTATAATTTAAGAAAAAAATAAATAAGGGGGGCATATGGCAGAAAAAATTAAAATAGAGCTTATTTTGAATTATTTAGAAAAAAAGAAAATGGGGAAAATAGAATTTGCAAAAGCATGCAGAATTTCTCCTACAACTTTAAATAACATTTTGGCTAACAATGAGAATTATAGATATTTAACTCTAATTAAGATTGCTAAGGCAATGAACATTAAATATACAGACTTTTTATATTCTGATAAAATTTGGAATTAAACAACTAAAAATCAGAAAGCCCGACAAGATAGTCTGTTGTTACTTTAAAATAAACAGCCAGTTTGTAAAGTATTTCTATATTAGGTGTTCGGAGATTTCTTTCCCATCTTCCAATTGCAACATGGCTGACTCCGATTTCATTTGCAAGTGCAGATGTGGTTAAGCCGCGCTCTTCTCTTAATTCTTTCAGTCTTTTGGCAAATATTTCCATAATACCTCCAATTGACTGAATTATAACCAATTGGTAAATGTTTAAATTGTATTGAACCAAACAGTTCAGAAATAAAAAAGTGAAACTTTATTTGTTTCACTTTTTGTTTTATTTATCTGATTTTATGGAATTGAAAGAGTATTTTGAAAATTTCTTTCCGCTTTGAGTGCGGTTGTATTTTGTGCTTGTTTTAAGCTTTAATTTTGAGTCTTTATGTAAGTTAAGGTGAATTTCAATGCCTTGCTTCTTTGCTTTAAGGAAAGCTTTTTCGCCGACAGCTTCGTTGACTGATGTTGAGTATACAATTGCATTTGGCTCAATTTTAGTTACAACAGATTTTATGAAAGGCGCTTGATGGGTTGACACAAGGCAGAGAAGGAGTTTTTTCTCTTGCTGGCTATACATGCCTTCTGCATCGATGCGAGTTACGCCTTGGTGGAAGTGCTCCATGATTTTGTCTGCAATTTCTTGATCTTTGCTGCAGATGATGTAAACCGCGCGTACGGTTTTGATTCCGCTTAGGATTTTGTCAGTCATTGTGCTTGAAACAAATATTGCGATGATTGTGTAAAGTGCAAGTTCAAGATTTTTGTAAACGATGACAGAGAGGAGAATAACTAAAGCATTGATAATAAGGTGGCATTGACCGGTTTTAATTTTAGGAAACTTTTTATTTATGCTAAGTGCAATGATGTCAGAGCCGCCAGTTGAAGCTCCAAGCCTAAAAAGAAGCCCGATTCCAATGCCGGAAATTGCTCCTCCGATGATTGCAACAAGTGTTAAGCTTCCAGTCATATTTGGAGTAAAGTTTGGGATTGGATTATATTCAATGAAAAGTGAATAAGTCACAGCCCCAACGATAGTTAAAGCTGTAAATTTATATCCAAAACTTAAAAGAGCAACAATAAAAAGGACTACGTTTAAAAGGATATACACAATTGAAGGATTCAAATTGACGCCCACTTTGGAAAAGAGGTCGGGAACAATGGTCGCTAAACCAGAGAACCCGCCAGGAGTGATGTTGTTTGCCACAAAGAAACATTTGAAGGCGATGCTCATGATAAATGTGCCAACAGCTGTCAAAATACACTGTAATATGAAAGAAACATATTTATTTTTAAAAAATTCTTTTGTTTGACTTATAAATTTTGCTGTTTTCATAACAACCTTAATATAATATATTTGATGCGAAAAACAAAACATTTTGACGAAAAAATTTTTAATTATTTGACAAAGTAAAATTATGGAGTTATCATAAAACTATGAAAGCAATCTTTATATACAATCCAAACAGCGGAAGAGGAAAAGTTTACCAAAAAGAAAAGTGGATTTTGGGAAAGCTGAGTTCTCGTTTTGACGAGATTGAAGTCAAAAAGACTGAAAGTCCACATCATGCAACTTTGCTCGCCAAAGAAGCCTGTGGAAAATGTGACACATTGATTGTCGCTGGCGGCGACGGAACAATGAATGAGATCATCAATGGACTGGTGGGCGAAGAAAACATCCCAACAATTGGATATATTCCTGTCGGCACTGTCAATGATCTTGCGCACAGTCTGAAAATCCCATGCTCAGTTAAAAAAGCTGTGAAAAACATTTTAAGCGGAAAAGAATTTTCTCATGACGTGTTCAAAGCTGGCGATAAATATGGAATTTATGTGGCTTGCGCTGGCATTTACACAGAGATGAGTTATGGTACAAGTCAATCAAAGAAAAAGAAGTTTGGAAAGATTGCATATATATTTCATGGACTCAAAAAAATCTACAACACAAAAGCGGTGAACTTGACACTTAAGTATGACGGAGGAGAAATAAAAGGAAGGTATGCTTTCGTATTAATCTCAAACTCAAAAAATACAGCTTCTTTCAAGCTTAACAGAAAGGCATTCTTAGATGACGGAAAAGTTGACGTGGCCCTTGTCGAAGAGAAAAAAGAAAAGATATGTCTTAGAAGCAGACTTAAAGTTGTTTCACTTTTCCTCTTTGGGTTAAGCAAAAAGAAGCTATGCCTTGATAAGTTTTCCCTTTCAATTGATGCGCCACTTAACATTGACGGCGAACAGCACAAAAAGGGCGATTTTGATTTTGAAGTTTTGAATAAGAAAGTGAAGATAATCGTGCCAAATAAATTCAAAGGTTAAAAAAAATGTATAGAAAAATCCCTCTTGGGCAAAATCAGCCTGGAGGGATTTATGAATTTTAATCCATTTTTAGAAAAACCAAAGAAGATTGAAAGCGAGATTATGAACTGGTCGAAGCTTGCGCCTAAGCCATACAACAAAAACGAGATAGATCCGTTCACTCGTGTTCGCTGCATTTTGATGAACGGCACAGAATATGAAGCAGTCTGGTCAAAACATCACGCAAATAGGCATATTGCAGACAACGATGTAAGAAGGTCAATTGCACTTATAAGACGAATGGAACAGCAACAACAAAAACTTATCGCAGCTCTTAAACCAATCGATGAAAACATCTTGGAGACTACGATAGGTTATGAACAGCTTGCTGTAGATTTGACGGCATTTTTGGCAAGACGCGCAACAGATAAAAATGTCAAGAATGCACTTGATTTTGCTCTTCTTGAAGATTTTGATCACTTGTATCGCTATGCCAATCTGCTTGAAACTGATATGGGAGAGCATGCTGAAAAATATGTTGGCTCTTACACAGAGATTATGCCAGGCAGACCAACGATCGCCCATCACAGACATCCATATGACAGCATCAGAAAACCAATTTCAAACAAAAAAGCCGATGCGATCACAAAATGTGATGTCATGATCATCACGGCGGCGGAACAACAAACGATGAATTATTATATGAACCTCGGCGCTTTCTATAAAAACCAAATGGGAAGAGAACTTTACACTGAAATAGGAATGGTGGAAGAAGAGCACGTATCACAATATGGCTCACTTATCGATCCAACGCCTTCAATCTATGAAGAAATGCTTATGCATGAGTATGTTGAGTGTTATCTTTACTATTCAATGCTTAACGACGAAAGCGACAAAAACATCAAAAAGATTTGGGAAATGCTTTTCGAACAAGAACTTTCTCATCTTCATGAAGCTGCCAAAATGCTCAAGAAAATGGAGAAAAAAGAGTGGCAGGAAGTTATTCCAAACGGAGAATTCCCAGAGCTTATCTCTTTCAGAAACAACAAAGAATACGTCAGAAGCGTTTTAGGCAAAACTGTCAGCTTGACTGCGGACAGAGAAACCTATGTTGACGTGAAAAAACTTGATAAAACCGCAAACTTCTTTAAATACAACAATAAAGTCAATGCAAAGCCTGAAAAAGAAGCAGGGCATGTTGTCATTGAGCAGCATATCAAAAGGTTTGGAGAAGACTATCGCGTTCAAGATGCACCTCATCCAGTCAAGGCACTCAAAGACAGAAAAATTGATAACATCTGTGTCGGAAGAGAATAAAAAAATCATCTCAGAAAATTTTCTGAGATTTTTTTTAAATTCGTTTGACAAATGCGTAAAAAATACGCATACTATAGATACAGGAGGTGAAAATGAACATAAATAATCCTTTGTATAAGGATCAAGGCATCCATGTGATTGCGTCAATCTTCACGGTTAAGGATGGCAAGTTTAAAGTGCTTCTCATCAAGCGTGATAACGAGCCGTTTAAAGACAAGTGGAGTTTGGTTGGTGGTGCGTGCTATCGGACAGAAGATGTGCTTACTGCCATGAAAAGAGAAATCAAAGAAAAAACTGGCATGAAGAACTTGAAACTTTCATTTTTTGATTTGTTTTCAAAGCCAGAACGGTGCGCTCTTATGAGAATGCTTGGAGTTGCCTACATCGGAGTCATTGACTGCGACAGAGTGGAGGTGATGAAAAAGACTGCCAAGACAAAGGACGCTGACTGGTTTGAGATTGACAGAATTCCACCGCTCGCTTATGACCACAACGAAATTTTGGAAGCTGCAATCGAAAAACTTAAATCGCTCATCTTTGATACTGACATTCTTAAGGAGCTTTTTCCAAAAAACTTCACATTGCCAGAGCTTTACAAAGCTTATTGCGCAATTCTTGGGGAGAACATCGACAGACGAAATTTCCGAAAAAAGCTGCTCAGCGAAAATTTGATTGAGCCAACCGGTTTTGAGGAAAATGTAACGGGCAAGAAAAAAGCAAAATTTTATAAGTTTGTTTAGGAGGAAAAATGAAAACTTTTGTTTTAAATTTATTTGGTGCGCCAGGTTCTGGCAAATCTACTTTTGGTGACTTACTGTTTGGCTTTTTAAAACTCAATGGGGTTACTTGTGAAAAGTTTGACGAATTTGCAAAAGCTTATGCTTGGGAGGGAAACTTAACCGCGCTTTCTGATCAACCGTTCCTACTTGGAAATCATTTTCACAGTTTTTTCAGACTTGACGGCAAAGTCAACTTGATTATAACTGACAGCCCGCTTCCACTTTCAATTTACTATAACAGAGTCAGCAAAACAACATTTTCAAAATGCTTTGATGAGCTTGTGCTTGAAGCTTACAATCGTTTTGATAACATCAACTATTATATGGTCAGAAACTTCCCTTATGAGCAAGAAGGAAGATATCAAACAGAGGCAGAGAGCGTTATGGTTGACAAAGATCTTAGAAAAATTTTGAAGGAATACAACATTGGCTATCGTGAAATTGTCAACACAACAATTGAAAGCACGAAAGCACTTGCAGAAAAAATCGCGGGCAGGCTTACAAAGTTTTTAAAGCTTTATCAAAATGAAAAACCAGTGAATTGGGAGTTTGAACGGAAGTTTATGCTGAAAGACACAACTCCGCTTGGTCTTGCAAGGGCAAAACATATTATTCAAAACTATATCGGTCTTGGCCAAAGCGAAAAGAGAGTAAGACAGATTGATGGAAAACAGTTTGTCTTCACTGATAAAACAGGACACGGCAAAGAAAGAAGAGAATATGAAACTGAAATGGATAGAGCACTTTATCACAACCTTCTTGAAAACTATCAAGAAGGCATGACGATCATCAAAAATCGTTATACAATTCCACTTAAAAATGTCAAGACTTGCGACGTCGACGTGTTCTGTTTGCCAAAACCTATGCAAACAGTTGAAGTCGAATTTGAAAGCAAAGAAGAGATGGAAAACTTCACTCCACCTGAATGGTTCGGCAACGAGATCTTCAATCATTCAAACCACAATCTTGCAATGGGCAAATAAGAGAAAACAAAAAATAGCGGATGTCCGCTATTTTTCTTTTTTTCTGTTTTTGATTCTAAGCATCCACTTCACAAATTCGAAATATGGGAAGATCAGCATTGCTGGAACAATTGCGATCAGCCATTGCCACCAGTTAAGTGAGCAAAGCCCCATCGCATTTTGAATTGGTGTAATCGGAGCAATAACAAGTATCACTGTCAAGAAAGCCGAGACAAGGAAACTCCAGTTGAGAATTTTGTTGTCAAATGGATTCTTGCTGAAAAGAGATGCTGTATCGCTTTTGAGGTTGAAAGAATGGAAAAGCTCAACAAAACATAGATACAAGAAGCAAATTGATGAGACTTCAGCTGAACTGAGTTTGAGATAAAGCGTTGTAAAGCAGTAAAGCCCAATCAGGAATGCTGATACAAACAGGGCTGAACAGAAAATGTTTATTCCCACATTGCCTTTAAACAGGTTGCCTTTGTTTTTGATCGGCTTCCGTTTCATTATGTCTTTTTCAGGCTTTTCAAAGCCGAGCGCTAGGGCAACAAAGGTGTCTGAAACAAAGTTTATCCAAAGCAGAAGCGCAGGGCTGAAGAAGTGGGCGTCTCGGAATACGAGAAGAATTATAGATAATGTGATAAGCTCTGCAATTGAAGTGCCAAGAAGAAACATGAGGATTTTGAGAATCGTGTTGAAGGTGTGTCTTCCTTCTTTAACAGCACCAACAATTGTTGCAAAGTTGTCGTCTGTTAAAATCATATCTGCAGCTTCTTTTGTCACGTCTGTTCCAGTTATTCCCATGCCTACGCCAATGTCTGCAGCTTTGATGCTTGGTGCGTCGTTGACGCCATCGCCTGTCATCGCAACAATTTTGTCGTTTGCTTTCAATGCTTTGACAATTTTGACTTTATGCTCTGGGCTTACCCTTGCATAAACTTGATATTTGGATACAACCTTGATAAATTCTTCATCCGGGATTTCATTCAGCTCTTTCCCTGTGATAACTTTGCCTGGGTCAGTGCAAATGCCAAGTTCTTTCGCAATTGCAAAAGCGGTGTCTTTGTGGTCACCAGTGATCATGACCGTTGCAATTCCAGCTTGCTTACAAGTTTTGATTGCGCCTTTAACTTCTTCTCTAGGCGGGTCAATCATTCCAACAAGCCCAAGAAAGACAAGATCGTTTTCTGTGTTTTCGCTTGTTGGTCTGCCGATTTTGTCAACCGTTTTAAATGCAAAAGCAAGGTTTCTGAGCGCTTTTTCTGCAAAAGCTGAGTTTTTGTTTAAAATAAGTTCTCGGTCAGCGTTTGTCATTCGTCTGATCTTGCCGTCATCAAGAATCTTTGTGCAGCGAGACAAAATGTTGTCCACAGCACCTTTTGTGTAAGCGGTGATTTTTTCGTCAACGTCGTTGAACGTCGTCATCAGCTTTCTTTCACTGTCAAAAGGGATTTCATTTTTGCGCTTGAATTTGCCGTCAAGCTTTTCTTTGTTGATTCCGACAAAATATCCATAATGCACAAGCGCAATTTCAGTTGGGTCACCAATCGATTCAAGTTTGCCATCTTCAAATTTCGCTTTTGCATCGTTGCATAGAAGCATGCATCTTATAAGTTCAACAAAATTTCGATCATCGCGAAATCTTTCACATTCCTCTTTTGCTTCTTCAAGCATAAAGCTTTCAGGAGCAAGCATATTGGATGAATTTTTTGCCATGTATTCACAAAGCTCTGCGTGCATTCCTCCAAGATAATAAATTTCTTTAACGGTCATTTTGTTAAGTGTCAATGTCCCTGTTTTGTCAGAGCATATCACTTCAGTGCTTCCAAGCGTTTCAACTGAAGGCAGACTTTTGACAATCGCGCGCTGATCACTCATTCTTTTCACACCCATCGACATTGTTACAGTGATGCAAGCAGGAAGGCCTTCAGGGATTGCGCACACTGCAATTGCGATGGCCATTGAGAAAGAGGTCATAATGTTTCCGCCAGTTAAAATTCCGACAAGGAAAACTGCAAGACAGACTACGGCTACAACGGCTGTGATGATAATGCTTGTTGACTTGATCCTTTTTGTCAGAGGCGTTTCGGTTGCTTTCATTTCAGTCAAGGCTGAGGCAATCTTGCCCATCTCAGTGTTCATCCCAGTCGCAACGACAATTCCTATTCCACGGCCATAAGAAACAACGCTTCCCATAAATGCCATGTTGACACGGTCTCCAAGCAGGGCGTCTTCTTCAAGAATAACAGTTGCATCTTTTTCTATCGCAAGGCTTTCACCGGTAAGCGCGCTTTCTTCAATTTTGAGAGAATTTGTTTCAATAAGCCTAAGATCAGCAGGGACAATGTCTCCAGCTTCCAAAACCACGATGTCGCCAACAACAAGCTCTTCACTTTTGACCTTGAAAGTCCTTCCTTGCCTTGTTACGGTGCAATAAGGCTTTGTCATATTCTTAAGCGACTCCATTGCTTTTTCTGAGTTTCGCTCTTGAATGAAACCTATAATAGCGTTGAATAGAACGACAATTAAAATAATGCCTGCGTCAATGAATTCGTCATAAGAGCCTTCAACTGCGCCCATAACAACGCTGATAACGCTGCTTAGAATGAGAACAATGATCAGTATATCTTTAAACTGGCTTAAAAATTTGATAAATCCATTCTTTTTCTTTTTGCCAGCAAGTTCATTTTTGCCATCTTTTGCCAGACGCTTCTTTGCTTCGGTATAAGAAAGGCCAGAAGTGGAGCTTTCCAATTCTTCAAGTGTTTTTTCATAATCTTGTGAAAAAACCTTTTTCATACGTTTTAGTATAACAAAATTTGATAAGAAAACAAATTATTTTTTATATTTACCAAGAGATTTTATAATTTATAAAATTTTTTATAACTTTCACTAAATCGGCGATTTTACAATTTTCATTGTTTTCAATCTCAAAAGCATCGTATTCTTTTGCGGGAACAATTCCTTCAACTTGTTTTTCCGCTTCCAGCAACGCCTGTTATACGATAAGGTTTGTTAAACTTTTTCCTAAGGTCTCACTTGTTCTTCTATAATTAGACCTATTTTATTAACTTGCTGTCAACAAGTCAACTTATATTGAAGCGCGTGGAATTTTTCAAGGTGACAAATTTCGTTTTTTCGTTTGCTTTATGATTTGACTTTTGATGACAAATCATATAATATATTGCTTGAGGAAGGTTTTTTATGGAATCAAAAAACACAAAACAAAGCGCTGTAAAAAATTCTGACACTAAACAAATCAAGAAAAAAGTTGCAGCAAAAAAAGTAAACAAGAAAACAAAAGAAAAGAAACCAATGACAAAGGAGAAGAAAGAACGAATCGTTTGTTGGAGCTTGATTGCTGTTCTGTCAATCTCTGCCATTGTAGGGATAGGTCTTGGTTTCAGACCAAGAGGCATTGACCCTTACAATTATAACTACTCAAGATTTGATGATGAGGCAAACTTCAAAATTTCAGGGATTGATGACAGTGATTGGAATGGAGTGAAGGCGGAAACTATAACTGACGGCTATGAAAAAGGGTCTTCACGTGCGCCTCAAACATCTGAATATGGCAGAACACTCTCTCCAACAGAGATCATCAAGCCGATAAACTATACGGCGGATGAGCACGAAAAATATGGCGTGGAAAAATATCCAAGTTATGGATCAAATCTCGGAAACCTTCCAGTAGAAAAATTTAATGGCATCATTCTAGAATGCCGTGATCTTATTCCATCTCCTACATGGCACTCAAGCAAGACATATGATGCCATTGACTCAGAAGGCTATCTTCTTAAAAACGGAAACCGAATTGAGTATACATATAATGTTGACTCAAGCGGAAGCGGAGACGGCGAATCTTCTGATAATAATCATGACGGAGACGGAGATGGCGAAGATGTTGGAGCTGGTTCTGCAACCACATCAATTCAATATCATGAAACTTACCGCATGCTTTATAAACATACAACAGCTGAGACGCTGTATGGCGGTGGGTTTTCTGACAGCGAACCTCGTATTGTGAAAACAATCTCTTGCGTTGCACGTGGCGGAGCTGGCGCAATTGGCTCTAAACAGATAACTGGTCTTTACGCTCCTGCAGGCGAAGTTATTAAGTTTGAAATGCCACTCGATCAATGGCTCGCTTCTGGTGGAATGCGTATATATATTGGGCAAAACTATAACCTCGATGGTAATGATGGTGTTTCTTTGGAGTGGTCAGTTTCAGGCGGAACTGCAAACATAAAGGGCAATGGCTTTACTCGTATGCCAAACATCGTTAGTCAATTTAATTATCCTGCAAACAGCCCAGCGGTTGAAGTTGGCGAAGATACGGTCACATTCTATGCGGGTTCGTTCTGGGGTGGCCCAATATACATTCGACCAAATGCAAACAACGTTCAGCGTAACATTTCAGTTACAATCTCAGGCGGCGTGAAATATCAACATTTCATTCTTGGCGCAACAACTGAGGAAGAATACAACTTAAACGCTACATCAACAGCACCTTACTTTGACCTTGAAATTTACGATTCTGCAATTCGTTTCACAACAGGTAAATGGGGAGCAGAATCACTTTCAAGCATGACTTATGAAAACTGCACAGACGCTGCTGTTTTGTGGGATAAGATCACACAAGTTTCAAGGCGCGTGGGGCCAAATGGACTTACTTCAAAATTGGCACCAATCAATTTTATAGGTGACTGTTATATCGCTGCCGGCGCAGCATATGCAAACCCAGGCCGAAATGGCGTTGTTTGCCCTCCAGGGTGGGTGGCAGGTGCGCTTAATTACAACAGCTTTGTAAATGGCGGTAATTGGGGAAGCATGCACGAATTTAACCACTGCTGGCAAGGATATGGCGTTGCCAACAATGGCGAAGTGACAAACAACGCGGTGACTTTGGTTTCTTATTCGCTCTATACCAGAATTTCTCAAAGCAGAACGGCTGTTCCAGGTTGGAGCCCAGGTTGGAACAGATTTACAGATCCATCAAAAGCTTTGGCAGAGTTTTTGACTCAAAGCAGCACAGGAAACAAGTGCTATGACTTGCCACTTTATGCAACTCTTTTACATAATATTGGACAGGAAAACTATATCACATCGGCTCAAGCTGGCAGCTATTATGATAACCTTGTCAATGCAACACATTATGATATGACATATTATTTCAAAGATCTTATGCATTTCAATGTTGGAAAAGATTACGCACACACTGGCACGCTTTCAAGCGCCAAAGTGCAAGAGGTGAAATCGAAAAACTATCCAGTTTTCGTTCCAGTATCTTCAGTTTATCAAGTTGGAAGAAGTGTGATATATGATAAACAAAAATATTACATCACAACCGCACAGCCATTCTCTTATGGCAGCGGAGTGTTCATCATGGACTTCAATAACCGCAACAACTTCAAAGCTGGCAACTTTATAAGCAAAGGCTTGGTTATTCCAGATGGATTCACAGCAAGCGTCGTTTCAGTGACTCAGCCAGAAAATGGGAAAGTTGAACTGCTTGACAATAATTATGTCAAATACACACCTTCAAACGATAAAGATTCTCTATATTCTGGCAATTTCAGGGTAAAGATAAGATTAATTCACAATAAACGCGAGTTTATCGTTGAAGATGTAGATCTTGTCATCAACTTAAAACAATCAGCTGGCACAGATTTAACTAGAACCACCTATATCTACAATGATGCGTCAAAAGTGCCTTCAACTTCTGAAATCTATAACGCACAAACAAAAACATTTGATTTTGGCGATGTCGCTTCTACAGAATCAAAGGTCAATGTCTGCACGCAAGAAACAAACACTCAGATTTGGGCGGCGGGCAGAAATTATGATGATGATCATTATGATGCAAACAGCAAAAACTATAGACTTATGCCTGTAAATCAAACACTGCAAACACTCGACGGAGTTATGTACTTGTCAAGAGCAGGGACTTATCGCTTCACTTTGAAGGGCAGAGGAAAAGCAACATTATATCTTTCTTATGATGACGGAAACACTTGGGAAAGCGCTTTCACCTTTAATAGAAAAAGCGGAAACGCGTATAATCCAAATGAATATACCGAGCATGAGTTTACAACGACCAACAACTATATCAAGTTCAAAGTTGTTCTTCTTGTCACAGCAGAAAGCGACTTCTTCGGAATTGGCGTTTCTATGAAAAATAATGAGGGCACATTCCCAGCATTTGCAAATGCCAGTGCGATTTTAAACGCGGACATTCATAAAGCTTTGCTTGAAGAATCAACAAAGAAATTTGAAACCGAATATCTTTATAAAAATGAATATAAGTTTACTTATGCAAACAACGTGGCATATGATGCGGCAGAGCAGTCACTTGTCAGTGTGAGTCATGCTGCATGGGATGACACTAGACTTATCGACTTCCTTTTTGACGGCAGAACAGACACATATTATCACACTGTTGCAGGTCAAGCAAACTATATCACAGAAGAAAAACCTTTGGAACTCGTCGCAAATCTTGGACAGCTTCGCAAAGTGAACGCAGTTACTTTCAATTTTTACATAAATAACTTTGGAAACAACGGTATGCCTGTGACTTTCAAACTGTATGGAAGCAAGGATGGGCAAGATTTCTCAAATCTGCTTGTAGAAAAGAATGCCATGAAGTATCCAAATAATAAACCATATACCTTTACTTTTGATGAGACTGAAATAATGTATTATAAACTTGTTGTGACTGACACTGATAATCATAGATATTTCGCAATGGCAAGTATAAACTTTGCGTATAACTTATCTTATCAAAATGGTAAACACATTGCTCCAAATGACTTCAGTGTAAGATATATTGGCGCATGGGATACAGAAAATGTTCTCTGCAATTTTGGACTTATCTATAAAGCAAACGCAGGGGATTCTGTTGAATTCCACTTCACTGGCACAAGATTTGCTTATCTTGCTTATCAAGCAGTGGATTATGGAACAGTTGATGTCTATGTCGATGGAAAACTTTTTGAAGCAGATGTATCTCTTTCTGCAGATAAAAATGTAGGGTCACTTGCATATATGTATCTCGGGGAGGCACTTAAAAACACAGATCACGTTGTGAAAATTGTTGGCAAAACCGGCAAATTCAATGTTGACTCATTTGTGTACTGGGCATAAAAATATAACGAAGCTTAAATTGAAAGCTTCGTTTTTTAATAAAAAAAACCTTGAGTTCTCAAGGTTTTTTGACTGGCTCCCCTTGTAGGATTCGAACCTACGACCTACCGGTTAACAGCCGGGCGCTCTACCACTGAGCTAAAGAGGATCATGTTATTTTTCGAGCGCCCGTCTGCTTAGCCGTTACCGGTTTAACTCCGCATTCGCTCTATAAAGCCTTCTTTACTTAAGGCTACAATGCATATAATATCAAATTGTAAAGGGAATGTCAATAAAATTATGACAGATTTTTAAAAAATTTAGTCAATAATTTCTACAATGGCATTTGGGAGGGAGTTGTTTTTGTCGTCAAGGTCGTCATACTTATTATTTATGCGATTAAGGATGATTGTCGTGACAATGGCAAAAACAATGGCAAGTGAGATGAGAATGATTGCCAAGATCTTTATTTTTTTGCCTTTATTTTTTTCTTCCATTGTGCGATTTTGCCTCCAAATTCGGATAGTTTATTATAGCATTTCTCAAGCACTTTTGTCCACAAAAATCCGATTGTGAATCTTTCTATAAGCAAAAAAGTTATAAACTCAAGAAGTGTAAATAAACGAAATTGCCCAAAATTTATTTTGAGGTTGACGAAGAATAAAACAATGGAAGAAATGATTATTGCAAAAAAATATAAAATTTGAGATATAACCTTTTTCTTTTTGACAGGAAAGATAAGGAAGTTTGCTGCGTCAAAAAACAGCCCGCATAAAAAACCTGCAATTGCCAAACACAAAAGCAGCAGGGGCTGATTGAAAGTTGGGAAAAGCATTATTTAAAAATCCTTTTCAAGATTGGGGTTTTTCCAGAAGAAAGCGACGCAAGCTTAACATTTGAAAACTTGCCACTGAAACAAACTTCTTGACTTTCAAGGTTGAGTTTTTTGACTTCAATGTCATTGCCAGAAATCACAATTGTGTTGCTTGCAGTCTCAACAACGGCTTGGCTTTGAGTGGAAGAAGAAACTCTTGTCGCACCTTTTATTGTGATCATTTCGTTATTTTCAATTGAGATTGATTGATTCATATTTGCTCCTTTTTTAAATTTTATTAAGAAAACATTCAAAAAATGCTGGCAATTTATGGAAATTTGTTTTACAATGTTTCTATGCAGAAATTGGAAATTGAAGTTAAGAAGAAAGATAAGCTTTTAAACATTCTTTCAGCGCAAGGTTTTTCTTACAGCTATGCTTGTAAGCTTTTGCGCAATAAAGATATAAAGGTTGACGATGTGCGGGTGAAAGAAAACATCGATGTTTTTGTTGGATCTTTCATAACCATCTTTTACGCTGAAGGCGCATTGAAAGAAGGTTATGAAATTGTTTATGAAGACGAAGATATCATTTGTCTTAATAAATCTAAGGGCATTGAAGTTGAAGGTAAAGACGGGCTGGAAGGAAAAATTCCAGGAGCGAAAGCTGTGCATAGGCTTGACCGTAACACAGAAGGGCTTCTTGTTATGGCGAAAAATAAATTTGCAGAGGAAGAACTTTTGAAAGCCTTCAAGAACCATACTATTGTGAAAAAATATATTGCAGAAGTTGTTGGCGAAACAAGTTTTAAAGGAGAAATTTATAAGGCTTACATTGAAAAAGATTCAAAAAACAGTTTTGTGAAAGTTTTTCCAAACGACAAGAAAAATAGACAAGAAATCATTACGGGCTTTAAAACAATCAAGTCAGGCGGAGCAACAAGTCTTGTTGAATGTATGCTTTTCACTGGGAAAACGCACCAAATTCGTGCACATCTTGCTTTTTTAGGTCATCCAATTGTCGGAGACGGAAAATATGGCTTAAATGCTGTCAACAAAAAGTTTAAAGCAAAAACTCAAAGTCTTATTTGTCATTATTTGAGGCTTGAAGGTCTCGGTGTACATTTGTCTCATTTGAATGGAAAAGAATTTAAATTAAATCAAAAATACATAAAAAATCAATAAAAAATCAAAAAAAATAGGTTTTTTATTAAAATTAATTTAAAATATTAAAAAAAATAAATAAAAAATATTTTTCTCCCAGCAAAATAAAGGGGGATAATATTTTTTTAATATACTATTTTATTTATATAAACATCAAAAAAACATTTTGGGAATTGAGTAAAAAGGTGGTAAAATACAAATACTACAAACGCGACAATTTCATTTTTTCGCTGTTTGAGTAATGCTTGAAAAATAGCGAAACTTAAGAGGAATTTCAAATGAAGAAATATTTTACATTATTTTTTGCATTCATTTGTTCTTCACTATTGTTGCTTTCTTCTTGTGGCAGCCAAAGCACACTTAAAGGAAGCTTCAAACAAAGTGAATATGTTTTGTCGTTGGATGAAAATATTGATTTTTTGCAGGGCTTTTCGTGCAAGGGCTTTTCGATCAGCGATCTCACACTTTCTTTCAGCAATGAAGGAATTGTGGAATATGATCAGGCGACGGAAAGTTATGTCGCAAAAGCTTCTGGTCAGACGCTCGCTTTGGCAAAGGCAAAAGGGCAAACAGTTGCAAGCGCAAATGTTTTTGTAAAACAACATTTTTCGGCTGTTACTGGAATTTCACTTTCAAATGACGGATTGCTTTCTTGGGACGAAAGTTATGTGATTTATTCGGGGGAAAAAATAGTCGCAAAGAATTATGAACTGGCACTGAATGACTCGAAGATAACAGTTGAAGGCAACACTTATCAGCTTGACAATGAAGGCGTCTATAACATAAGCATTCAAGCGCTTGGAAGCGAAAGCGAAAAAGTTGACGCATCAAAAGCAAGTGAAAGTCAAACATTTTTCTATAAAGTTATGCCTTCACTTCAATCTTTCATGCTTTCAACTTCTGAAGAATTTAACAATCACGAAGTGACTTTAAGATGGGAGGCAGTTTCTGGCGCTAGATATAAAATCAAAGCAGGCGGAATTGTCTTGGCTGAAAACACGATTGAAAATTACATAACTTTCAACATGAGAAACTTTGCGGGTGGACAAGAGTGCGAAGTGTCAGTTGAAGTGATTGATGAAAATGGTGAAAATCTTTCAAACATAACAAATTTTTCTGTAGTAAAACTTGAAACTCCAGAAATGGAATATAAGCTTGAAAATGGCGATGGAAAAATCGTTTTTGCAAACAACGAAAATGCAAGAAGTTATTTTGGCAGAGCGATTGATCTTTCAAACACTCAACCTGTGCAAATTTTAAGCGAAAACAACTTTGACAGAAAAGATTATGTTGAAACGTTTGCAAACGGACTAGGCTTCGGAGTTTATGAGCTTACTGTTCAAGGCAAAGGCAAAGGCGCATATGCAAACAGCAATGTTTCAGCAGGGCTTAATTTTGTAAAACTTGCGATGCCAGAAGTTGAATATTCTGTTGTTGACAAAAGCCTTATTTTAAAACTTCAAAAAGACGAAAACGTAAACAGGATAAAAGTTCTTTGCGGCGAGAAAGAAATATTATGGAATACTGACAATGTTGACACGCTTACCATTGACATAAGCGAATTTGAAACAGGAGCACATGACGTGCAATTGTTCGCATTGCCAAAGTTTGACGATGACGGCGCTGTCATTCCGGTTAAGGTTGGCAATGTGACATCATCAAATGTTGTCAATTCAGACGCAAAGATTTTGACTTTCTACGTTCTTGATGAGATTGGCGAGGTTGAACATTCGCTTAGCGGGAATTTAAGCGTTTTAAGTTTTGACAAAGTTGAATTTGCAAACAGCTATAAATTAACTTTAAACGGGCAAGAACTTTATGACTTCGTTGAAAAAGATGGCAAGATCGTTTTTGAAATTGAGGATCTAAAAAACTTTGCGCCTATCCAAGGCAAATATGTTTTTGATATTTCTGCGACAGAAATAAACGGAACTTCAACAAAAGTAACGACTTCAAAGACGCTGACAATTCTTGGCACGGTTACAGCAAGTGAAAACCAAACAAATGGCGGCTATGCTTGGAACAGACTTTCTGAAGATGAAGAAAAAGTTGAATATCGTTATGAACTTTATCAGACAGCAAGTGATTTCAACATAACTGGTCTTCCAGCAAAGGTTGAAACAACCAAAGAATGTGCAGTTGACGGACTTGGATTTGGGTATTACGTCATCAAAGTATATTCAAAGTCACTTGACACAAATATCTATCTTGACAGTGATTTCAGAGAAGACACCTTTTTCACAGAAAAGTTTATTGTAACAGAAAAAATTGAACAACCAGAGTATTCTTTCATTGTTACGGATGACGGAGACTATACGCTTAGGATAACTAAGCCAACTCATGCGACAGAATATGAGGTTTACGTAAATGATGTGCTTGATGGAACATACTCAAGTGATGCATCCACAATTGATTATTATTTTGCGAAAAACGATTTCGTAGAAGCTGGGAAATTTATCGTTGAAGTTGTTGCAAAAACAACGGCAGAAGATGGAGATCCTGTTTTGCATCCAGCGTCAGATCGCTCACAAATCGTTGTGACAAAGCTTGCTTCTCCAAAATTTAAAACTGCTCTTACATTTGATGGCAATGGAGAAAAACAAAGTGAAACGATAAGTGTTGAGCTTATCGACAACGCAGAAAAAGCTGAAATTTTCCTTAACGGGGTTTCTTGCGGCGAAGTTGGATCTGTGGACGTAAAAGATATTGTGGGATCAAGTTTCACGCTCTCTGCAAAATTTATTGCACAAGAAGCGGAAGATAAAAATTATTACATTGACAGCAATGAAACAAGAGAAACTTTCACAAGACTTTCAAGACCAACTGGCATGAAGCATGAAAACGGAAAAATAACTTTTGAAAGCGTTGATCATGAAGATTGTGAAAAATATATTTCCTTTATAACTCTTATTCACAAAACAAATCCAGCTCAGAACTATACTGCAAGATATGAGTTTACTTCAATTCCATTTGATATAAATACGGCGATAAACGAACTCGCAGTTAATGACAACAAGTTTGCGCAGAACTATGGAAATTCATTAAAGAACATTGAAGTTGTGATTTACGCATACTCTTCAGCTGAAGGAAAACTCTCTTCGCTTAAAGCAACATCTGCCGATGGCGAAAAGTTGACTCTTTCTCGTCTTGAAGAAGTCCCTGTTTTGGAATTTGATACAGAGACTCTCACTTTAAGTTGGAAAAGTGTTGGCTCTGGAAGCAGCACAACTTTCTATGATCTTTACATCGATAACGAACTTTATAGGGAAGACATCACAGAAACAAGTTTCGACCTTTCAGTGCTGGATTTCAGCGAGACCAAAAAAATCGCTTTGACAGCAAACAATGCGTCATATCTTTCATCAGCGCAAAGTCAGCCACTTTTGATCAGAAGACTTTCAAGCGTAGACAATGTGCGAGTTTTGCTTGGTATGGATAACAAATGGCTTTTGAATTTTGACATTTCATCGGATGATATTGGAAAGGTTCAAGAGATCTTGGTTGGCGATCAAACTTTCACAGGTGCAACCGTGAGCGCTGAGCTTAAGGAAGGGGAATATCTCATCCAAGTGAAAGCTGTCGCAAGACAAGGACAAAACATTTTCCTTGATTCATTGAAGCGCAAGTTTGTGTTTTCAGATCTTTCACAAATACAGATTGCATCCAAAATTGAAGATGGTGCTTTTTCTTGGGAAGCTGTTGGGGCAGACTTTGTCGGAACTAATGAAATTCCACTTTCATATATTGTAAAACTCTATCGTGGTGAAAATGAAATCAAAAACATTCCAACCTCAGAAACAACATTGAAGCTTGATGAGATTGCTTCGCTTGCAGGAGTCAACTTATCAAGCGGAGACTATTCGCTTGAGGTTGTCACAGCTCTTAATAATTACAGCTTGACAAGTGTTGAAGGGAATGCAAAAGGATATTTCAATCAAGCTCAAAGCATCAAGCTTGATCTAAAAAAACTTTCAAGTGTTGCTGGTGCAAATGTATCAGTTGTTGACAGCGATGATGCCAGAACACTTGATAAAAAACAAAATGCCTTCATCTCAATTTCTTTTGCAGATGTTTGGCAAGAAGATGTAAATTTCAAAGTTCAAGCGGGCGAGCTTGACGAAACTTTGAAAGCTGGCGACAGCATAAGAACAACAGACAACAAACTTCTTATGAACTTGGCGCTATCTGAAAACGGGCAATACACTCTTCTTATCGCAAATTCGCTTTTCAGTCAAAATGCACAGATCGATATCAGCGTTCACAGCCAAAAGGCAATTTCATCAGACGTTTCACGATTTACTCTTGACAGACTTTCAAAACCAGCCAACGTTTCAATTGATAAGCTTGGCAAACTGACACTTGATAAAGTAGAAGGCGTAAATTATGTTGTTAGATATTCAATCGGGGCAAAATTTAATGTCGACCTTATTCTTCAAACAAATGAAATTGATTTGCTTCCTGAATTTGAAGACTATTATTCTTCGTTCAGCGTAATTGTTCTCGCCTTTGATGAGAGCGGGAAGAAGTTGCCTTCAATTGACACTGTGAGAATTGAAGGAGATCGTCCAGCGCCTGTTGAAGAGCTTGTTGTTGACGATCAAGGCAATGTGAACATGAAACTGTCTGGGCACAGTCAAGTTGTTTTCACAATAAGAAAATACGACACAGAAATTGACAACGATATCTTGTTGACGGGAGAAGACGGAAACTTCTCAATTTCACTTCATAAGCTTATCGACTTATTCGAAATCTCAAGAAGTGAAAGAATAACTCTCGGTTTTGCTGTAAACGCAACTTCTCAGGATAGAAATGTTGTCATTCCATCGCCTTTCACTGACTTAACTTTCAACTATGTAAGCACAAACGATATGTCAAAAACTGTGGATTGGAAACGCGGACGTCATTATGGCGAAAATTATATCATAATGGATGAACTTGATGGTGACCTTGAAACTACTGCATTTGAAGTTTTGGTGAAATACAACAAATTCGTTATAGACGAACAAGGCGTGGCTTCACTTGAAGAATTTGTTGAAGAAAATGTATTCCTTGCGTCAGAAATAAGTGGATACTGGATTAAAGAGATAAACGAGGCTGGAATAACAGTTGAGTATTTTGACAGAAATTATAAAGGCGCAAAATATGTTGCTTGTTATGGACTTGAATTGGGACAGCTGCTTATAAACGCTGACTACGGCAAAATTCACATTGAGGTCACTCGAATTGCAAAATCAAAAACTGATGGGCTTTTCACTGAGTATGCTGAGGAAAGTGTGGATGTGACAAAAGTTAATGCTCCAACAGAGTTTAAGTTTATGAAAGATTCAAAAGCAACTGTGACTTGGGACTGGACAAGAAGGTTTGAAGAAGATGACCTTACAGCCGACAGCGAAGCTCCACTTTGCGCTGGTTACATTGTGTATATCACTGACCTAAGAGAAGGCGGCGGAGAACAAACATTCTTCGTGACTGACAGAATGAGTCTTGACATATTTGATGTGCTTGTGCCAAATGTGCCATATTTGATTTCTGTTCAAGCTGTTTCAAATGTTGATTATCAAATTGGGTCAAACAGACCAGCTGCTCTGAATGCAAACAAATATACTTCGCCTATGCAAGTGACCGTGATTGACGGAAAAATTGTCTTCGACCTTGCAAGCATTGGTGGCGGGCAAAATCTTGATTTCATCAAATACTTTGACGAAAACAGACTTACAGATGACAATTTTGCTGCAAATTTCCTTGCTGAAACATTCTCGTCACTGTTTACATTCAATCTTGAAAACTGTTCTTCACAAAAAATAAGACTCACTTTCACTGATGGAACAAAATCTTATTCGGCAATTGTCAATGCAATCGACCTGATCCCAGATTTAAGTGAGGTTGAATTGTCTGACGGCCGCGGATTTATGGAATCGCTTGAAAGTCTGATTACAGGAAGCTCAAGCACAGCCAGCATTCAAAGAATAAGCAGATTTTATGAAGCACTTTTAAACGCAAACAAAGGCGTCGCTGACAATCAAATATTGTTTGACAGCTTTGGAGAAAACGTCCCTGCAGGGAATTACAGCATAACTGCAAGCCACTATAGTGACCCAGAAAGCGGAAGAATCGAATCAAATGGCTCAATAGCAAAAACTGCTTATGTTATCAGTGCGGCAGGTTATGAACTTGGCGTTACTGGCGAAAATAACGACAAGTACTACGCGCGCTTTAGGCCGGTGAGTGCTTTATTTGAAAATAATGGAACAATGGAAACTGCCTATGCCTACACAATGGTATGGAGGAAAAACAGCAAAGTCTACACCTTTGATATCACTGGTGATAGCCAAGGCACTTGGGTTATTGTTGCCAGAGATAAGAACTATCAAATTTCAAATTGCCTTCGTTATGAAAACGGATATGTTGTCATCGACCTTTCGCTGATGGCAAGACTGGCTTCAACAATTGGCTTTGATAAAGATGAATATAGAGTTGCAATCTTTGCCAACGGCAACAACTTTGCAATCAATGGCAAGTCTGCAAGCTTTGACCTTGAATTCCTTGATTTCTCAAGCGGCTTCACGTTTATGGACGGACAACTTTCTTGGGTTGCAAGATCAAATGCTTCAACTAAGATTGTAACCAAGGTAGAAGGCTTTGAAGATGATATAAAATTGATTTCAACTTCTGCAAATCAAGTGATGACTCTTCCGCTTACAATAGACGGAAATTACACACTTATAACAATTTCACTTTTGGGCAGAGAGCCTGGAGACTCAAAAATCAGTGTAGAAAGTGATAGATATGCAATTGTGAATGCTTTCAAACTTTACGCGCCTTCTGCAGCTGCAAATGAAAATGCAATTGTTTTCAGTCAAGATCCAAGAAATAATATGAAAAGCATTCAGCTTGAAATATCAAACAATTCTTCTCAAGGGAAATATGTTTCAGATATAACAACAGGGCAAAGTTATACATATTATCCAGGACAGCTTTCAGGCGAAGAAAACGCGACAGTCTTCAGTGGAAAGCTTGTTGGAAACAGCGGAGTTGTAACTTCAAGCTCGGTTTCAAACATGGATTATCAATATCTTCTCACTCTTACTGACTCCGATTTCATCTTCTCTTCATCTGCAGTTGACTTTGCGGGGAAAATGCTTGGTTCAATTTCTCAAGAAAAGGGAATTGCAATAGAAGACGGATTTCTTACTTGGGAAGATGACGAAAATGTCACTCTCTCTGAAGGAAGCAATGTTTATTACAAGCTTACAGTTTACGCTTATGCAAATTCTTCTCAAACTCCAAGACGTTATGAGTTCTTCACTTCTCAAACTCGTTTTGACACAGCGCTTATTGTTCAAGAAGTTGAAAATGAAACCTTCAATTTCTCTGTTCAAAAATTTGCATTAACTCTCGGCAGTGAAAATGATTATGACGTTCAAACAGTTGAAGGACAATATCTAAAATGGGGACAAAGCAGATATCAATCAACTGATCAGTATGTGCTTTCAAGTCTGCTTGTATATAGAAATGAAAATGACAGAAAGTTCTCTTCTGTTAAAGATCTCAAAGTTACAAACGGACAGATCTCATGGGCAAGCTTTGACAACGCAACAAGCATCAAATACGTAGTTATTGACAAAAACAACAATCAAGAGATTGCAGGAAGGGTGACAAATCCTCAAAGTCAACTTGGGCGAACTGTCTTCACTCCAAACGTGAATGCCTTTACTGGAAGCAATCCTCACGAGCTTGCAGTTTACGCTTTCGGCTCTGCTTTAGGACAAGCGCAACTTAAGTCAAAAGAAAGCGTTCTTACAAATGTTTACAAGCTTAGGACTGTCACTGAACAAAACTTTGATTTAAGCTTTGTTTCAAACAATGTTTATAGGCTTAATCTTCAAAATTATTTTGAAAGAAATATCATTGACCATTCAAATGACGACTATGTAATCAGAGTTAAAGTTGAATACAACGATAATGACAGTCAAGAAATGATTTTGACAAACAAAAAGATGGAAGGATATATTACAACAGGCGACAACAATTTCAGTGGAGATGCAATTGCCGTGCCTTCCAGCGCGAGAAACTTGAGACTTTCTTTTGTGGTTGAAAGCGCTGGACTTCTCTATGAGAATACTGGAGTCAATGTCCTTAATTCAGACGCAAGTCAAGTTTACAGCCTTTCTCTTTTAGAGTGGGTTGAAGGCGAACTTTCTTACAACAGTGAAAAAGCTTTGCTTTCTTGGCAATATAGCGGCGAGGCAGCAAACCCTCAGTTTCTCATCAATATCACTTATCAAAACTCTCAAGTGTTGTCTTATCTTACATATGAAAGATCATTTGCACCAAGACTTATTGGCACAATTGTTAAAGTTGAAGTGAGAGTACGAAACGGACAGTCGGCACTGTTTTCAAAAGAAAGTAAAGTGCTTGAAGAGAGAATTGTATTAAATATCTTCGAACAAGGCGACGGAACGGAAGCAAATCCTTACATTATCAAAAATCAATCTCAGTTTGAAAATATTGCTTTAAGAAACGAACAAGATATTTATTTTAAACTTTCAAATGACCTTCTGCTTACAAATGTTTCGATTGAAGAATTGAGGGGCGTTTTGGATGGCAATGGTCATAAGATAAACATTTCTGTGACTGACAAAGAATTGCTTAAACAAGTTTCGTTTGCAGAGGCTTTAGTCAGCGGCTCAGGGACAAATGAGGAAAGATTTGAAAAAAGCTATGCGCTTTTTGGCACAATCGCAGCAACAGGCGCAATAAAAAATCTTGAGATTGAATTTGCTGCTTATGTAGAAGTTGACTGCAATATCGTCCTTTCTTCACTTGCTTATGAAAATTATGGAATGATTTCAAATTGCGTTATTTCAAAAATTGAAATTTCTGGCACTTCAAGTCAAAGCGGATATAACTATCTTGCGCTCGGCGGAATTGCAACTGTAAATAACGGGACAATCGCTTCGTGCCAAAACACATTCCAAGGTCAGCCTTTCAGCTTGACGGTTTCATATTGCAATTTTGTTTACGGGTCAATTGCCATTTCAAACAATGGTGAGATTTCCTCTTGCTTTAATAGCGGTGACATTTCGTTAAGCATTCTCTCAAGCAGCTCTTCACATTATTTCGCCGGTATTGCCATTTCAAACAAAGGCAGAATTAGCGCATGTGGAAATGACGGAGGCGTAGAGTTTGTCCCTATGGGGCAACTTTCAAGTGTTTATACTTTCGCTGCAGGCATTTCACTCAGACTGTATAGTGAAGGGGAAATTCTAAACTCATACAACAACGCACAGCTTTCTGACACATCGAATGGCGGCAGCGCAAGCATTGCATATCTTATGACCAATAATTCTCTTCTTCAAAATGTTGTAAGCACAACTTCACAGCCAATGGTGTTGTATAGAAGCGCAGGAAGCGCAGACAACTGCTATTGCCCAGAAGGGATCATAAACGGGGCAAACATCGGGACAGCATTGAAAAGCGGATTGACAATAAAGATATCAGAAAATCAAAATCTTATTGTAAAATCAGTATCAGGGAAACTGATTGCTTCAATTGAGTAATGAATTCGTGAAAAAGGAAATAAAATACATCATGAAAAAATATCTTTTGTCATTTTGTTTAATTATCTTTGCTGCTTTTATTGGACTTTCAGGCTTCTCATTCTCGGCAAATGCAGAAGCTGAAAGGACAATTGGCGATGACTATTTTATGATAAGCCAATATGTTTTTGGAAATGGAAGCGTTGTTCAAAAATATGACTTCGCGCTCAATTCTCCGCATTTAGGAAGCCTCGGATTGACAAAAGGCGAGATTGAAGCATACAAGGATAAACTTATAAGCAATTTCGACCATTTCAGAGAAGAGCATATCGCAAACTTCACTTTGCTTTTCATGCAAAACGAAGACAAAAAAGCTGAATATGCAATCGGAAATGATCTTAAAATTTCAAAAACTTTGTATAGCGCAGAATATGACAATATCTCATTTTCAATCACTTTTGAGAATCAAGAAGTTTGGAAGTTTTACTCTTCTTCAAGAAGTTCTTCTTCAGAACAACCCTCCGAAGAAAAACCCGTGATTGAATTTATTTCAAAAGAAGAGGCTTCATCAAAATTTCCTTTTGCACAAGAAATAAATTACGGAAGCGAAAAAATAACTGTTGCAAGAAGATATAAAAATGCATACTTGAATGCGTTTGAAGGAAGCTCAATTTATTCTAAGTTGCAAAACTCATATAAACCAGATTTTGTTTACAACTATGCAAC
>CAOKRZ010000003.1 GCA_948471335.1 uncultured Christensenella sp.
TTTAACAGAAACTTTTCAATTTATTCTGAAAGCGACAGCGATAAAGTTATAAAAGAAGTAATTGAAGAGAGCGGCTTTGATAACGATAAAGACAAACTCAAAAAGCTTTTTTCTTTCCATCTTTCAAATTGGAAGAATGGCAGTTTATCACTTGGCGATTATCTTTCTCTTCATATTGGCGAAGATGAAATTCGAAAAGTTGGCATTTTGATTGAGGGGTATGAAGCAAAGCTTGCAAAGAATAATGCGCTTGACTTTGACGACCTCTTAAGAAAAACTTACCTTCTATTCAAAACTTGTCCAGAAGTTCTTTCTTATTACGCTGGCAGATTTCGCTATATCCTTGTTGACGAGTTTCAAGACACCAATACAATTCAATATGAACTTGTGAAAATGCTTGCATCAGTGCATGGCAATGTTTTTGCTGTGGGCGACGAAGACCAGTGCATTTATTCTTGGCGCGGGGCGAACTTCAAAAACATATTCAATTTCAAAAAAGATTTCAAAGATGTGAAAGTGTTCAAGCTTGAACGCAATTATCGCTCAACCGCTTCAATCTTAGAGGTGGCAAACAGTGTGATTAAAAACAACTCAGCCCGTCTCGACAAAAATATGTGGACTGATAAAGGCGAAGGCGAGAAGCCAAGCTTGTATAACGCTTATGATGAGCGAGATGAAGCACTTTTTGTTGCAAAAAACATAGAAAGGCTTGCGCTGCAAGGTTATGAATACAAAGATATGGCTGTTCTTATGCGCATGAATGCACTTTCTCGTTCTTTCGAAGAGGCGTTTTTGTCATACAACATTCCTCATCGCATTTATGGCGGCTTTAAGTTTTATGAGCGCAATGAAATCCGAAACGTGATTGCATATTTGAGGCTTTTTGTCAATCCAAAGGATGATGTCAGCGTGGAGAGAATTATAAACTTCCCAAAACGTGCAATCGGCGATGTCGCAATTGCAAAAATCAAAAACCTTTCTTCGTCATCAATGCTTGAAACGATCCTTTCTGACAAGATCAAGGAAGAAGGAGCAATTTACAAAAAGCTCACATCATTCATTGATGCTTTCAAAGCACTTTTAAACGAAGATCAGAAAAATCTTTCAGCATTTGTTGAGAAGGTTATAAAGAAATTTGATATCTATTCTGCTTTCTCAACCAAAAGTGAAGAAGACTTAAACAGAATTATGAATATCGAGCAGTTCATCTCTTCTGTCAAAGAATTTGAAACACTTAATGAAAATGCCAGTCTTTCTGAGTTTTTGGAAAGCATAACATTAAAGACTGATAATGACGAAATTGGTCAAGGCGGAGCTGTGACCATTGCAACAATCCATGCAGTTAAAGGTCTTGAATTTAAGGTTGTTTTTGTTGTTGGGCTTGAAGAAGGCGTCTTGCCAATCTCGCGCGCAATCGGAAACAACAGTGAGCTTGAAGAAGAGCGCCGCCTTATGTATGTCGCGCTCACTCGAGCTGAGGAGAAGCTTTATCTTTCTCACGCAACAAAAAGGTATATGTATCGCGAAAGTCAATATCAAATGCCAAGCCGTTTCTGCAAAGAACTTGGGCTTTTGTCGCTTGAGGCAAACAAGCCTTCGGTGAGGTCTTTTGGAGGCTCTTCATATCAAAGTGAAAGCTTTTCGAACTTTAATTTCAAAAAAGATACCTTTTTCAGAAAGGAGAAGGAAGAGGAAAATCTTAAGGATATTTCAGTTTATAAAGTTGGACAAAAGGTTATTCATCCAAAATATGGCGAGGGCGAGATTGTTGAAATTTCTTCCGACGGGCTTGTTGGAGATATAATTTTTGAGGGTTTTGGCAAAAAAAGTTTGATGCTTGAGCTTGCTCCGCTTGAAATCTTGGAGGTTTAGATATGGTTGACGAAAAGAAAATTCAAGAAATGAAAAGCCTTATCGAGGAAATTGATAAACACAACAAGGCTTACTATGTCAACGACAATCCTTTGATTTCTGACGGAGAATATGACAAACTGTATTATCGTCTTGTCGATCTTGAACAAGAAACAGGAGTCGTTTTAATCTATTCGCCAACTCAGCGCGTAGGAGGCGAGGTGCTTGATGGCTTTGTGAAGAAAAAACATGAAGTTCCGCTTTTTTCACTCAACAAGGTGCGCGACTTTGCTGACCTTGAAGCGTGGGCTGAAGATATGAAAAAGTTTGCGCCAAAAAGTAAGCTTACGCTGGAATATAAATTTGACGGACTCAGCCTTATTGCAGAATACAACAACGGCGAGTTTGTATCAGCAACCACTCGTGGCAATGGACAAATTGGCGAAGATGTTTCATTGCAAGCAAAAACAATCAAATCTCTTCCTCTTCGCATCAAGTTTAAAGGCAGATTGATTGTTCAAGGCGAAGGAATGATAAGCCTTGATAATTTTGAAAAATATAATAAAACCGCTGAAGAAAAACTTAAAAATCCAAGAAACGCTGTTGCTGGCGCAATAAGAAATCTCGACCCAAAAGAAACTGCCAAAAGAGGACTTGATTATCTTTGCTATGCAATCCTCTTAAGCGAAGGAAAAACATTTTCTTCTCAAAAAGAAATGATTGAATTCTTGGAAGACAATGGTTTCAAAACTGGCGGATATTTCAAAAGTTTCAGCGATGTGAAAGAGCTTGAAAAAGAAATTGAAAAAGTTGATAAGGTTAAAAATAATATTGACTATATGATTGATGGAATGGTCATCAAGGTTGACGAAGTTAAGCCAAGAGAAAAAATAGGCTGGACAAACAAATTTCCAAAATGGGCAATGGCTTTCAAGTTTGTCGCGCAAGAGGTTACAACTCTTCTTCGTGACGTCTCTTGGCAGGTTGGAAGAAGCGGCCGCGTGACGCCGATTGCAAATCTTGAACCTGTCGAACTTGCAGGCGCAACAATATCGCGTGCAACTCTTAACAATATTGAAGACATCGAAAGAAAGGGAGTTTTTAAAAATAGCCGTGTGTTTTTAAGACGCAGCAATGAGGTCATTCCAGAGGTTATGGGCTTAGCTGAAAAACTTCCAGAGTCAGAGGTTATCAATCCGCCAAAGGCTTGCCCAAGTTGCGGCGAAAAACTTACAAGAAAAGGGCCACTTCTTTTCTGCACAAATCACTCAGGTTGCCGTGAGCAAGTGGTTGACAGGCTCTCTCATTTTGCAAGCCGAAACGCTTTCAATATTGAAGGACTTTCAGAGAAAACTGTAGGGCAGTTTTATGATACGCTTGGCGTGAGACTATTATCAGATATCTTCTCCATAAATAAAGAAGATTTATTGAAACTTGAGCTTTTTAAAGATAAAAAAGCCGAAAAAACATTGAAATCTATTGAAAAAAGCAAAAATATCGAGCTTGACAGGTTTATTTTCGCTCTCGGAATCGCAGAAGTGGGAAATAAAACTGCCAAAGATTTGGCAAGAGAATTTAAAACTCTTGATGGCGTTAAAAGTGCAAATATTGACATGCTTGCATCTGTGCGCGATGTTGGCTCTGTCATTGCAGAAAACATTTATAACTTTTTTCAAAATAAAGATAATCTTGATGAAATTGATAGGCTCTTTGAAGCAGGTGTGAAGCTGGCTGAAGTGGAAGAGCAAAATGCTGAAGGCATATTCGCTGGCAAAACTGTGGTGCTTACTGGCAGTCTTGAAAATTTCACAAGGGCAGAAGCAGAGAAAATTATTGAAAGCCAGGGCGGCAAAACTTCTTCTTCGGTTTCAAAAAATACGGATTTTGTTTTGGCTGGCGAAAATGCCGGTTCAAAACTTGATAAGGCAAATGCTCTTGGCGTGAAAGTGATAAGTGAAAAAGAGTTTGTTAAGATGATCAAATAATCTTCGTTGAAATATATTTTGGAGGGACAAAAGAGGGAAATGAATAATAACTTAATTAGGTGAGGCAACATGAAAAATTTAGACTACAATGAAATGAATCTTGAGCAGCTTGAAAAGGCTCGTAAAAAGAATTTAAAAAACGTAAAAAGAATTTGTCAAGCAAAGCAATTTGAAAAAGCGCTTGGTTGGACAGTGCAGGGCGGGCTTATACTCTCGCAGGTTGGGACGCTGATTGGAAGCGAAAAAACCGGACAAATTCAACTCTTGAAAGCATCGGCGTTTTTGGGACTTGCTTCCATTGCATGGGCAGGGATAGGATTTATGACAATCAATATGTTCAAAATGCTTGAAAAGCACAATGAAAAGATAAGAAAAGATCTTGACTGTTCCATCGAAATTGAAACAATAAGAGAAAAAGACTGATAAAACTTGCTTAAAACTGCAGGTTTTTTTGTTTTTTGAGGAAACTTAGGCTTTTTTCAAAAAATATATTGACAAATCCCCCCCGTGATATAATAGTTTCTGAAAAAAACAGGAGGAAATTATGGCAAAGAAAATGTTTTCTGAAATGGAAGAATATGAGCTTAAATACAAAATTGATCAGACTGAAAAAGCACCTAAAAAATTAAAGGATGCAGGAACTCTGAGTGCAGGGGTTATTGGAATGGTTACCACTGGATTTGCTTGCGCAGGAATAACGGCGACAAATATTGCTGTTCAATATGATTTGCCTGCTGTTAAGAAGACTGGTTTAATCCTTTCTTATGTTTCTATAGGAATAGGACTCGCAAATCTTGGTTTGCAAGGTGCTCTTAGTTATGTTGGACGTAAAATAGAAAAGCGCAAGGTGGAAATGAAAGAAGAACTTTCTTACAGAGAATGGCGTAAAGAGCAAGATGCGAGAGTAGACAAAGAAAGAGAAGAGGCAAAGCTTGAAGAGCCAAGCAAAAATATTGAAGGCGAAAGACAAGATTTTGTTAATAAAACAGAAGATGAATATAGTGAAAAAGGCGTTGATGCAGTAGTAGTAGATTACTAAAAGGATGTAGGAAAAGATTATGAAGAAAGAAAGTAAAGATTTTAATGAAATCATTAAAAACTTGAGCGAAGAAGAGCTTGACGAACTTCTTAAAAATAAAAAGAACAAATCGATTTTTGCAAAAGATTTGCATGATGCAAGTGGTTTTGTTGGCAAAATTAATCGCAATATGACTATTATTGAAGCTGTTTATTCAGGAATCGCAATTGTAAAGAATGATGACATTATGTTAAAAATCGCAGCGATTGCAGCGGTTGTGTTTGTAGGGCTTACAGCATTGACCTATTTGGGACGCAAAGCGCTTAAAAAAGCTGCTGAAAAGAATGAAAATCATATTGAAGCTATAAAGGCACAAATTTCAAGCAAAGGAAATAAGGCCTTCAATGGCTTTGAGAATTATATTTAAAAAATAACCTCAAAAAATCTTGTCAAAATTTCTTGACAAGTTTTTTCTTTTCTTATATAATAGTGCACGTATGCTTCGTTGTCGGAAGCAATGCTTGAGAATTTTAAGCATAAACAAACAACAAGTGATTTTTTAAATTGCTGATTCGCCAATTTACTGGAGCGAAGTTGACCTTGATTATATAAGGCAATCGTGTTGTTCATGTTTTACTTTAGGATTAAGCATTTTTGTTGGGCAACAGCATGGCTGTTGTCTTTTTTTAAGACAAAAATTTCTCGGCTAGGCCGAGTTAAAAGGGGAAACGTATGCCAACAATAAACCAACTTGTAAGAAAAGGCCGTGAAACATTTGAAAAGAAGTCAAAGTCACCACTTCTTAACGAATGCCCTCAAAAAAGAGGGGTTTGCCTTTCAGTAAGAACTGCAACTCCAAAGAAGCCTAACTCAGCTCTTCGTAAGATTGCCAGAGTTAAACTTTCAAACGGAACTGAAGCAACTTGCTACATTCCTGGTATTGGACACAACCTTCAAGAGCACAGTGTTGTTCTTGTTCGCGGCGGCAGAGTTAAGGACCTTCCTGGTGTAAGATATCACATCGTGAGAGGAACTCTTGACACAGCTGGTGTTCAAAAGAGAATGCAATCTCGTTCTAAATACGGTGCTAAGCGTCCAAAGAAAACAAAGTAAAACTTTGCTTGGACTAAACTAAAATCAAATTTATTCGCAAATTATATGAAAATATTTGCTTAAAAGGGGAATTATTATGCCAAGAAGAAATAGACCTGAAAAGAAAGCTGTTCTTCCTGATCCAATTTATAAGAGCAAAGTTGTTACTAAACTTGTAAACCAAGTTATGCAAGATGGAAAGAAAGGCCTTGCTCAAAGAATTGTTTACGGAGCATTTGACATCATTCAAAACAAAATGGGTCAAGAGCCACTTGAAGTTTTCACTGCTGCACTTGAAAACGTTAAACCTGTTCTTGAAACAAAATCAAGACGTGTAGGTGGTGCAACTTACCAAGTTCCAATGGAAATCAGGCCAGAAAGAAGACAAACTCTTGCAATCAGATGGATGGTATCTTTTGCTAGAAAACGTTCTGGCGAAAGAGGAATGGATGCAAAGCTTGCCGGCGAAATCATGGATGCATACAACTCAACTGGCGCTTCAATCAAAAGAAGAGATGAAATGCACAGAATGGCTGAGGCTAACAAAGCGTTCGCTCACTACAAGTGGTAAGATTTTGCTTTTCTTAGAGCGATGCACTGCGTTTACTGCCAAATTTCCCAGCAAGTCATGTGCGACAAAAGAACACTCCTTCCTGTAAAATTTGTCGAGCCTTGTGCCTCATCTCGAATAAAAGCAAAATTGAAATGGGTTGAAAAACTTGTTTCTAAACTAACATTACTTATTAAATCAAAACAAAAAGAGGGTATTAACATGCATAAATTCTTTGAAAAACTTACCGATGATAAACTCATAGAAATCGTTAAAAATTCAACAATCAATCATTTTTCTAAAGAGCTTCATCCTTTTATAAATTATGAAATTTTAAAAGGTGAATATAGACGAATTAGAGATAAAGAAGAAGTTACTCACGTGTTTGATATAAACGGGTTTCCTGTGCAAACAGTCCTGCCTACACATAGATGGGTTGATTATAAATCGGAGCTTACGCCTCAACAAAAGGGCTATGCATATTTAAAAGCGGAGTTAAAACAGCCAAATCTTGAGCCTTGTAAATTGGCATATGCTTATGTTCAAGAAGACTATCTTTTATTTTATAATGTTCAACTGAGAGAAGAATTTATAAAAAATAATTCTAAAGTTAAAGGGGTCGCTCTTCCTGATATTGCAGAAGACTATCCTTTGTATGAGGCGTGTGGATATTTGAGTGATAATTTAAATAATATTCCTGAAGAACAAGCCCAGAAAGAATTGTCAAAAGAATTATTCAAAGCGGAAATGGAAAAAGAATTTGGTCAAGAATATATCGATTTCATTGGTGGTAAAGAATAAATTAATGCCCAAATTATGAAAAAGTGCCTTATAGCCGCACTTAAAAAAAGTTATAAATAAAAAGATATAACGAAACAACGGGAAACGACTTCATGTTATATCGCCATAAGGAACTTTGCAAGGTAAAGGCTACGCCTGTTTGCAACAGTTCCGTTGGGCGCCTTAAGTGGAGGGAGCTTGGGACGGGGAACCGAAGGAGTAGCTGTTAGATTTGCAAGGCAAATCGTGTCAGCGTAAACGAGTTTGGGGCCTCCCCAGAAAAGGAGAAATAAAATCATGGCAAATGATCTACACATGACCAGAAACGTCGGAATCATGGCGCACATCGATGCTGGTAAGACTACCACAACTGAGCGTATTCTTTTCTATACAGGAAAGAGTCACAAAATCGGTGAAGTGCATGACGGCGCTGCTACAATGGACTGGATGGCTCAAGAGCAAGAGAGAGGTATCACAATCACTTCTGCCTGCACAACTTGTACTTGGAAGAACCACAAAATCAACATCATTGACACTCCTGGACACGTTGACTTCACAATCGAAGTTGAGCGTTCACTTAAAGTGCTTGATGGAACTGTGCTCGTTCTTTCAGCCCGTGACAAAGTTCAGCCACAAACAGAAACTGTTTGGCGTCAAGCAACAAGATACAAAGTTCCAGCAATCATTTACGTAAACAAGATGGACCGTGATGCTGCTGACTTCTTCGCTTGCGTTGAGTCAATCAAAAACAGACTTAAAACAAACCCATTGCCAATCCAAATGCCTATTGGTGAGGCTGACACATTCAGAGGAATTATCGACCTTCTCACAATGAAAGCCGAAATCTACAAAGATGACATGGGTACACAAATTGAAATTACAGACGTTCCTGCAGAGCTTAAAGCAAAAGCACAAGCAATGCATGACGAACTTATCGAGAAGGTTGTTGAAACTGACGACGCACTTCTTGAAAGATATTTCGAAGGAGACGAAATTTCTCTTGACGAAATCAAAAAGGCAATCAGAAACGCAACTATTGCAAAAACTTTGACACCTGTTCTTTGCGGTTCTTCTTATAAGAACAAGGGCGTTCAAATGCTTCTTGACGCAATGGTTGAATATCTTCCATCTCCACTTGACATTCCTGCAATGAGGGGAACAAACCCAGATAGTGGCGAAGAAGAAGAGAGAAAAGCAGACGAAACTGCACCTTTCTCAGGTCTTGCATTTAAAATTATGACAGACCCATATGTTGGCGGACTTACATTCTTCCGCGTATATTCAGGAAAGCTTACTGCTGGCTCTTATGTTTACAACTCAAACACTGGCAAGCAAGAGCGCGTTGGACGTCTTATCCGTATGCACGCAAACAACCGTCAAGAAATTTCTGAAGTTGGCGCTGGCGATATCGCTGCCATCGTTGGACTTAAAGACACAATCACAGGACACACTCTTTGTGACGAAAAACACCCAATTCAACTTGAAAGCATGGAATTCCCTGAACCTGTTATTCAACTTGCAATTGAACCTAAAACAAAAGATATGCAAGAAAAAATGGCTCTTGCCCTTGCAAAACTTATGAGAGAAGACCCTTCATTCAGAGTTACAACAAACACTGAAACAGGTCAAACTCTTATCGCCGGAATGGGCGAACTTCACCTTGAAATCATCGTTGACCGTCTTCTTCGTGAATTCAAAGTTGAAGCAACTGTTGGTGACCCACAAGTTTCTTACCGCGAAGCAATCAAGAAAGCGGTTAGGGCTGAAGGTAAATTCATCCGTCAGTCAGGTGGTAAAGGTCAATACGGACACTGCGTTGTTGAAATGGAACCACTTGAGCCAGGTGAAGGCTATCAATTCGTTGACAAAACTGTTGGTGGATCAATTCCAAAAGAATACATCCAACCAATCAACAATGGTATTGCAGAAGCCCGCATGAATGGTGTGCTTGCTGGATACGAAACAATCGACTTCAGAGTGACTGTTATTGACGGATCATTCCACGAAGTTGACTCTTCAGAAATGGCGTTCAAGATCGCAGGCTCTCTTGCATTCCAAGATGGTGCAAAGAAAGCTGACCCAGTTCTTCTTGAACCTATCATGAAAGTTACTGTTGAAGTTCCTGATGAATATCTTGGAACAGTTATGGGTAACCTTACTTCACGTCGTGGTATGCTTACTGGAACTGAAAGCTCAAACGGAATTCAAATCGTTAGCGCTGAAGTCCCACTTGCAAACATGTTCGGTTATGCAACTGACCTTCGTTCTCAAACTCAAGGACGTGGAAACTATGTTATGGAGCCTCTTAAATATCAAGAAGTTCCTCGTTCAATCGCTCAAACAATTATGGGTGAGCGCGCTAAGAAGGCATAACACGCCTTACCTAGGAAAGAAAACCTTCTAAGGTTAAACTTTCAAAATCTTTTAAATTATTTTAAAAATTTGATAAAATCATTTTGAGATTATTTAAAAGTATGCTAGAATAGCAATTGTAAAAAAGAAAAAGGAGATTATAATTATGGCAATTTTCGAAAGAAAGAAAGACCACGTTAACGTTGGTACAATCGGCCACGTTGACCACGGTAAGACAACTCTTACTGCAGCTATCACAATGTACTCTGCTGCAAAGGGTTTTGCAGAAAAAATGAGATACGACCAAATCGATAAAGCCCCAGAAGAAAAGGCTAGAGGTATCACAATCAACACAGCTCACGTTGAGTACGAGACAGAAGCTCGTCACTACGCTCACGTAGACTGCCCAGGACACGCTGACTATGTTAAAAACATGATCACTGGTGCTGCTCAAATGGACGGCGCTATCCTCGTTGTTGCTTCAACAGACGGTCCTATGCCTCAAACAAGAGAACACATCCTTCTTGCAAGACAAGTTGGTGTTCCTTACATCGTTGTTTTCATGAACAAAACTGATCAAGTTGACGATCCAGAACTTCTTGAACTCGTTGAACTTGAAATCCGTGACCTCTTGACTGAATACGGATTCCCTGGAGACAAAACTCCAGTTGTTAAAGGATCAGCTCTTAAAGCTCTTGAAGCTGCTCAAAACGGCAATGCTGAAGATCCAGCATGTGCTTGCATTGGCGAACTTCTTGCTGCTCTTGATTCTTACATTCCAGCTCCAGAAAGAGATACAGACAAACCTTTCCTTATGCCTGTTGAAGACGTTTTCACAATCACTGGTCGTGGAACTGTTGCAACTGGTAGAGTAGAGCGCGGACAAGTTAAGATTGGCGAAACTGTTGAAATCGTTGGTATTTCACACGAATCTAGAACAACTGTTGTTACTGGTATCGAAATGTTCCACAAGCAACTTGATGCTGCTATGGCTGGTGACAATGCTGGTATCCTTCTTCGTGGTATCCAAAGAACAGATATCCAAAGAGGACAAGTTATCTGCAAACCAGGTTCAATCAAACCTCACACTAAATTCACTGCTGAAGTTTACGTTCTTAAGAAAGAAGAAGGTGGACGTCACACTCCATTCTTCAATGGTTACAGACCACAATTCTACTTCAGAACAACAGATATCACTGGTGTTATCGAACTTGAAAAGGGCGTAGAAATGGTTATGCCTGGTGACCACATCAACATGACTATCTCTCTTATCAACCCAATCGCTATCGAACAAGGTCTTCGTTTCGCTATCCGTGAAGGCGGAAGAACTGTTGGTTCAGGTGTTGTTTCTGCAATCATCGAATAATTTAGCGACAAAATTGGTTAATTGCTGCATAAACAAATGCCTGCTCGTTTGTGCTGCGATCATAAAATGTACAAATAAAAAAGCAAAGATGCCGACTTTGCTTTTTTTGTGTTGTAAGCGTGACGGGGCTGAGGATTTTAATAAAAAAATGACTATTGACTTATCAACAAAGGTGTGTTACAATTCCCTTACGAGGTGCGAAGATGCTTTTATGGAGAGTTTGCAATGTTAAAGAAGAGCAAGCGATACTTAAAAATGATTTTGAAAAACTGACTTTTGGATCGCCTTTATGGAAGTATGTCATTAGTGGCGTAAATTATTACTCTCAATTTAGATCCTTGATGAAAGAAGTGGAGAGTATGGAATGTGATGATCGGATAAAGCCAATTTTAAAAATGTTTCCTTCTCTTCCCAAAGATTTGCCGCTTTTTGAAAATGATGATAGAAAGCAAAGAGAGATTAAAAACAAATTTGTTCCATGCAATCGCTACAAAGCTTATCCAGGGGAATATGTGTTTTTAAATTCAATCAAGGTCGCAGGATTTTTTGATACTTTTTGGGAAGTCCCATATCTTACACGTAAATTAAAGGATGAACAAAATAAAATAATAATGATTAATATTCCTGACGAAATCGCTTTAAAGTATATGGGGTATGGAGAATACAAAAGAGAGGAAGAAACCCTTATTTATCCAGAATATGCCATTCCTTTATATAGGTTAAAACCAGAGTATTTAACTCTTAAAAATCTTACAGCAGAAGAATACCATAAGTTATATTTGGCGGCTCGTGAAAGAGGCAAACAGATTGCAAAGAATAATATTTTTAGAGACAAAATGTGACTTTAATAAGATAATAAAAAACACCGAAATATTTCAGTGTTTTTTCTTTTTAATCAATCAGGTCTTGCAAATTGACTTTCATTGCAGTTGCAAGTTTGTGTAGGGAAGTGTATTTTTTGCAAGTGCCAGTTTTTATTATGGTTGCGACAGTCGTCGGACTTAGCCCTGCAAGTTTTGAAAATTTTGCTTGGCTTAACCGATTTGCATCCATGAAAGAATGGATCATTTTTACATTTACTTTTATATTTGCCTCTTTCGCAGAGTTCATATATTTCTCCTTGGTGTCAATGAAATATTATTTGACGTAAAAAACCTACATTTTCAAGCGTTTTATGTCATTTTTCGACATTTGTTGCCTACTTTGCCTAATTCTAACATACGTGTTGCGCAATTGTCAAGTATTTTTTGCGCTTTGCGTATATAATATTTGTATGATTGAAATCAAGTTTGGAGAAAGAATTAAAGAACTGAGACTTGATAGAAATTTAAAGCAAAAAGATATAGCGAAAGCAATGCATGTTTCAACACCAACTGTGACCAGATGGGAAGGTGGTGTGCAAGAACCAGATTTTCTGACTTTGGTTTCACTTGCAAGATATTTCAATGTTTCAACTGACTATCTTTTGGGCGTTGAAGATTAAAGCTGTCGATTTTTGCCGAATTTCTGTCAAACTTTGTCGCAGCAATCAAAAAAATATGTTTTGTTAAAGACAAACTTTCACTTTTATTGTTGAATGAAAGTAAAGTTTGTTTTGTTTTTATAGGAAATTATGTTAAAATAACCTTAGAGGTAAATTTATGAAATTCATGGGATATATATTTAAGTTCTTAGGTTTTGAAAATGAGGAAGTGCGTTCTAAGCCGAAAAAAGTCAAAAAAGCCAAGGCTTCATTCAAGTTTAAAAATGGGCAAATGACCAATAGGGCAGAACACATTGACGGAATTCCAGTTTATTATCCTGAAAATTTTGTGCAGGCCAGAGAGCATGCAAGTTTTTTGCGTGATAAAAAGGCTTTTATAATTTCTGTTGAAAGCTGCAGCCGTGAAGATGCAGATAAAATATTTGAATACTTCCACGGTGTAGCCTATGGATTAAGGGCAAAGATGATCACACTTGAAGAAGATAAGCTTTATTTATTATTGCCTGAGGGAATGGAAGTTGAAGAATAAGAGGTGGATTTGGTCGCTTGTTCTTGCCATTGTCATTATCGCGGTTGTGATAACTTTTGATCTATTGAGCAAGCATTTTGCAGAAAAGGGGCTGGTTAGTGAAGGGAATAGTGCAAACTTTATCCCTGGATTTATCAACTTCTATTTGCTTTACAACAACGGCGGAGGCTGGAACATATTTGCTGGTCAAATTGTTTTCCTCGTCATTTTCTCAGTGCTTGTCATTGCAGCGTTAACTGTTTTTTATGTCCTTAGATTGAAAAAACATAAAACAAGCGCTTCTCTGACTTTTGCCATTTCTTATGGTCTGATTTTTGGCGGTTTTTTTGGCAATCTTTTTGACAGGTTGGCTTTTGGGCATGTACGCGACTTTTTGAATTTTCAGTTCATGAATTTTCCGGTTTTTAATGTTGCTGACATTTGCTTGTGTGTGGGAATGGTTCTTCTTGCCATATATTTTATCTTTATTTTTGATAAAGAAGGGAAGAAAAATGACAAATTGAAGGAGCAAAAGTAGTTATGGAGTTTATCGTAAATTCTGAAAATGAAAAGAAAAGGCTTGATGTTGTTTTATGCTCTTTAATGCAAGATCGCACACGTGCGCATATAAAGAATCTTATTGATAGCGGCAAATGTTTGGTTGACGGAAAAAGAGTGAAGGCAGGCTTTTTGCTTAAAGCAGGGCAGCATGTGTCTTGCGAAGATGAAGAAGTTGTTTTGCTTGATGCAAAAGCTGAAGAAGTGGATTTTGAGATTGTCTATCAAGATTCAGACCTTATTGTTGTTAACAAACCTCAAGGGCTTGTCGTTCACCCATGTGCTTCAACAAAAAATGGAACGCTTGTCAACGGGCTATTGAACAGGATTTCTGATCTTAGTGGTATTAACGGAGTGCTTAGGCCGGGGATTGTGCACAGGCTTGACAAAAACACTTCTGGGCTTATGGTTGTTGCAAAAAATGACCTTGCCCATGTCTCACTTGCGGAGCAAATCAAAAATAAAATTTGTAAGCGAAAATATCTTGCCCTTCTTTCAGGGCATTTGAAGGACGAAGAGGGTAAAATCGAGACATTTATTGACAGAAGCAGAACTGACCGCAAAAAGATGGCTGTTTCTGACAAGGGCAAAGAGGCGATCACAAATTATAAACTTGTGAAACGCTTCACAACCTGCGATTTGGTTGAATTTTCTTTGCAGACTGGAAGAACGCATCAAATCCGCGTGCATGCAAAAGAGCTTGGACATCCAGTTGTTGGCGATGATGTCTATGGCAAAGCGGTGAAAGACCTAAACGGACAGCTTTTGCACTCATACAGCCTGTCATTCATTCATCCAGCCACAAAAAAAGAAATGACATTTGAAATCGATCTGCCAGAGCATTTCAAAAACTATATCAAAAAGCTGAAAGAGATTTAGCTTTTTTTTTTGACTATTAACATTTTGCGAAAAGGTGCTATAATAATATTAAATACAGGGAGGATATTATGAACAGAATTCAACTGAAGAAGAAATTGAAAAAGCTTGAAGAAGATGTCTGCAGATATAGAGATATTAATAATATTATTGAGTTAAATAAGGGACTTTCAATTACTGCATACAGGTTAGGATTTGCAATTGCGGGTTTATGTTGGAAATATGTTGATACTTTAAAAAAGGATAAATCAAAGCGTGCGGAGCTTGAGAAAAAATATCTTACGCTTAAGCAATTCGTTGATTTATTTGGAGAGTATGCTTATGTAAAAATTACTGATGAAACATATCAGGATTTCAAACAATATGATTTCAAACCAGAGACTAACAAAGATCCAGTGTTTTTAGAGTGTGCTGAAAAAATCTGTGCCGCTTATGACAGAGAGCTTGCAGATGATATCAAAAAATATTTCGCAGAAAAAGAAATGAATCAAATCAATGCGCAAACGAAAAAAGTGGAAGATAAAAGAAAAGTTTTAGACAGTATTAATCAGCTTTAAAAAAATCCAGACGGGTGTCTGGATTTTTTGTTGTGTAAATTGACTTTTTGTTAATTTGGCATTTGGAATTCTGTGATTCCGACATGACGTTTCTTTCTTTCAATTTCAATCATGTTTGAAACAAGGTCACGCACTTTGTATGGATTTGCGATGTGGCGGAGGTGAAACATTGGCGCTGCGCCGTCGTTTGAAAGGATTTCTATTGTTCCTGTTCTGAAAATCTTGTCGCCCAAAGTGATTTGAAGGGTGAGGTCATAGCAACGATAAACGTTGATTTCGTCAATGATTGCAGAAAGGAAGCCTTTATGTCTGAAAAGCTTAACCCATTCTCCTTCTTTTTTCACAAGATAATATCTATAAAAAGACCATGGAAGACCGAAGTGTCTTTTTCTGTCTTGCCAAATTATTTCAACGCCTGGTTCAAATCTCATGATTTCCTCCTAATTTTCTTTTTTAAATGTTACAATTCCATTTTAAACGAAAAAAGTATAAAATGCAAGCAAAAAATAAAAAATATACAAAAAAAGGGTGATTTTCACCCTTTATGTATTTTGTTTTGAATAATTCTGATTTGTCAGATTATTTGCAGCTTGAGTTGCAGCCGCATCCGCATAAAAGCATGAGGATGATAAGAGTGCAGCAATCAATGTTGCATCCGCTGTTTTGGCAAGAGCAGCCACAGCCGCAGAGAGCTTGTAAGATGATTATCCAAGTGAGCAAAGAACATGCATCACAACCGTTTCCGCAACCGCCGAAGCCAGAGTTGCCACAACCGTTAAAAAAGTTCATTTTATTCCTCCTAAGAATTTTTAACTTATTATGTATTTGGAGGGGAGTTTTCCCTTCACATTAACATACTATTTTGTTGCCCGAAAGAGTGTGCAGAAAAAATGCAAAAAAAATGATTTTTCTTTCGACAAAACAAGACCTTTTTCAACAGCATAAAAGCTTTTGCCTTCCACAAAATATTTTTGTTTTATAAGCGAGAATTTCTTGACTTAAATTTAAAAAAAGTGTAGAATAGGTTGTTACAAAATTATATTCTATAACAAATGCGAGGGTATTATATGACAAAGAAAAGAAAAATGAATGGAATTGTGAAAGGTGCAATGATGGGAATGAGCCTTGTTCTTTGCGCGGCTATGTTTCCAATTGCTTCAATCGCTGGAATTTCAAACAACAACAGCGTAAGCGCAGAGACTCCTTCTTCGGTGACTGCTGCAAAATCAATCAAAGTTTCAGCTGATAGAACCAACAATAAAGAAATTGGCAAGGTGACAGTGGGTGATAAGTATTATATCCCAACTGCAACTTTTGGCACTGAAGAAATTAAAAACGGCGCTGAAGGCATGTCAATCACTGTAAAGCGTGGACGCAATGAAGTTAAGCTTGAAAATGATGTTAACGGCGACTTCTTCCAAGCGGCAGAAGCTGGTGACTATGTTGTGACTTTCACTGTTGTTAGAGATGGCAAAACATATTCATATGACTATAAAGTTGAATGCAAAGTAAGCAATGTTCACTTTGAATTTGCAACAAACAGCGAAGATATCATTCCTTCATTTTATGATATCGCACTTTTGAAAGCAAAAAATATGGCTGAGAAAGACATTGTTCTTCCTATTCCTTCAGTTGTTGATGAAAATGGGGACAAGGTTGAACTTGATGCTGCTGACATCGTAACTTCACTTAATTCAAACAAAGATAGACAAGTTGTCATTAAGGTTGTTAGGGGAACAGAAACTTTAAACATTGAAAAGAACGAAGAAACTGGCAAGTATTTCATCAGCGGCAAAACACTTTGCGCTCAAGCTGAAAATGGAAACTTCTCACAACTTGGAGTTCATACAGTAAGCTATACTTACTATGAAAACGGGGTTTTCGTAAGCCAAACAACAAAAACATTTGATGTTGAAAACAATTATTATACAAAATCAAACAGCACAGACGCTGGATATACTCTTTCTGCATCTTTGTCAACAAAACCAACTTCAGCTGTTACTGGTGTGGAAAAAGAACTTCCAACTGTAAGTGCAACAGCTAAAGAAACTTCACATGAAGGTTCAGTTGATGTATACTACACAATCAAAGTTGAGCACAGCACAAATGGTTCAAGCATGACTGATGTGACTGACAAGTGCCTTAATAAAGACAACCAACTTCTTTTCACTCCATTTAAAGATGGAAACTATCAAATCACATACTCTGTCAAAGATTTCTATGGCAACAAAGCAGACGAGACAACAACTAGAATCACAATTGACGATGTAAAAGACACAGAAGATCCAAAAGTTTTTGCTTACAATGCAGACGGCGGGAAGCAAGATGAAGACGAAATCGCTTATCGCGTTAAGTCTAAACAAAATGCAAGAAACCTTATTCTTTACGCTATTGGCGCAAAAGACAACGTTTCTGCATGGGAGAAAATGACTTTCACTCGTGAAATCAGAGAAGGCAGCAGAACAAAAATTACTGTTTCTGATTATAACGACAAAAACCTTATCTTCATTCCTGGAAAAACAAACTCACTTGATTCTGTTTATAAGCAAATTGTTGCTGACAACTACTACTTGGGTCAAGACATGGCAAAAGATTCAATCGATTCTACATCAGATGATGAAAAGATTGCAACTTGGCTTAAAGAGCACAATTATCTTATCGTTACAAACGACATCAGCAAAAATCCAATAACAGGAGACGCTTTCACATTTACAGAAGGCGCATCTGAAGCTGAAAAGAAAGTTCAGCTTGAAGAAAAAGGCTTTGCTTATGTAGGCTATGATTACACATTCTATCAAACTGACTATCGCATGTATTATACTGCAAAAGATGAAGCTGGCAGAGAAACAAGAGATGTTTTCTATGAATTCAGTTTGGCAACTGGAGACGAATATACTGATTCAGAAGCTCCAACATTGACATTCTCAAGCTATTTGCCAAAAACTTGCCTTAAAGATGATAAGGTTGAGTTTGATGCTCCTGTTGCAAGTGACACTGATTCAAGACTTCAAAAAGTTTTTGCTTATAGATATCTCTCTTCATCAAAAGATGCATTGACAAGTGAAGGTGTTACTAAGACAATTTCTTTCACAAATAAAGCTTGGACAGCTGACAATGCTGGCGATAAATGGTATAACAAAACTGCGTCTGCTTCATCAGACGGATGGATTATGCTTGATGAGCAAAATTCAAACGAAAAATATGAAATTGACTTTGCAAAAGATCTTGCAAAAGACGCTTTCAGATCAGCTCAATATGTTGAAATTTTTGCGTATGCAGAAGATGATTACGGCAACATTGGCTTTGCAAACCAAGTTGTGACAATCGCGCAACAAACTGAAAATTCAGAACTTGAAATTTATGACATCGACGATTTCGATGTTGACAAAGAATGGAAAGCAAATGATGTTGTTACATTGCCAACAATTGCTTACACAGATTCTTTTGTTGAATACATGACTTCAAGTGTGACTGTCCGTTATCTTGGAACTAAAGATGATCCAAAAGACAACAGAGTTCAAGCATACGATATGCTCACTGAAAGAGACTCAACAATCGGCCTCTACATTGTTTATGGCGGAAACTTCACAGCATCAAGGGCAGGTGATTATCAAGTTGTTATCACTACGCGCGATGCAGGCGGAAACGAAGCTGCAACTTTCTTTGATTTCTCTGTTAAATCAAATGCAGTTATTGAAAAACCAGTTATTGACAATATAAATAGTGATACAGTCAACCTTAAAGTTGGAGAACAACACTTCCTTCCACAACCAACAATTGCAATCAGCGATTCAAGTGATTATGGCTACTATGGAATTTCAAAAGAAGACGATGTTAACATCGCAACTTACTATTCTCCAAAAATGATCTCATCAGCAAATTCTGACTATGATCTTACTCAAACTCACTTCACTCCAAACTCAAGTGGGGAATACGCTCTTCAATACAACGTATATCTCATCAGGTACAACAAAGAAAACTTGAGCGATACTAAAGAGAATGGAAAACTTTATCTTAATGACAATGGTCAACTTAAATATGTTGATAATAGCGGCACAGAATACCACGTTCGTGTTAAAACTCCAAAACCTACTGAAGAAAATGGCAAAGCACAACTTGTTGTAAGCACAAGTATTCTTGGAACAGACTCAATCGCAGACAGCCTTGATTTCCTTGAGCTTTACACAATGGTTAGTGAGCCACAAAGATTCAGCGTAAGCGAGATCGGAGCTCCAACAATCAATGTTAATGACGACTTCGTTTCAAACTTTGAAACAGTCAATGGCATTAAGAGAATTGAAGTGCCAATTCTTGACAATGCCAACACTTCAGTTGACGGAAACGGAAGTCTTAGCTTGAAAGAATCAACAATTGAAATCTCAATCGCAGGCGGAAACGGAACAACTATTCTTGCAACAATCAATTGCCAAGAACCAGAGAAAGTTAAGTCTGACGACATTGAGTACGCTGACGGCAAGCTTTACCTTAAACTGACAAGAAACGGAACATATTCAATCAGATATTCAGCTCAAGCTCAAAACTCTGTTGGTCAACCTGTTGCTTCAGCAACAACAAAGACTTACACTGTTGCAAATGGTGATACACGCAGACCTGAAATCGAAGTAAATGAGTCAAAATTCTTGAACAAATCAAAAGATAAGTACAGCATCAATGATGAACTTATTTTGAACGTTTCAAAAGAATCACTCACATTCAAAGACGAAGGTGACTTCGCAACAAGTGAAGAAGATCTTTGGGAGTCATTTAGAGATACAAGCAACGCAAGAACTGGTATCAAAGTGACAAACAAGACAACAAATAAAGAGCTCACAAGAAAAGGTGAAGGCGATGTTTACAACTATGTTCTTGACACTGCAGGTGAGTATGAAATCACAATCACAATCACAGACAAGGCAAACTGGACAGCTGAAAAGACTATAACAATTAAAGTTGGATCAAAAGATTCAGGCAACACAAATGTTACAAAAACTATCGGAACAGTTCTCATTGTTCTCTCATGTGTTGTGCTTGTAGGTGTTGTTGCTTACTTCATCATCTCAAAAGTTAAGCAAGACAAAAAGAAAAAACTTCGTTAATAAGTAAAAAAAACACTTAAGGATTCTTAAGTGTTTTTTTAATTGAAAATTCAGCTTTTTTACTTGACTTAGTCAGCGAAATATGATATTATCTTTCTTGTATCCGCATGTGTAGGGTTTTTGAAGACTTAAATTAAGCACCCGTTGCAGCGAGTTTGGTTAGAGGAGGTAAAAAAAAATATGTTTGCAATCGTTCAAACAGGTGGAAAGCAATACAAAGTTTCTGAAGGCGACATCATCAGCGTTGAAAAACTTGAAAACGCAGTCGGCGACAAAATCAAACTTGATGTTTTGCTTGTAAGCGATAACGGAAATGTTGTTGCTGGACAACCTACAGTGAAAGGCGCAACTTGTGAAGCTGAAGTTCTTGCTCATGGCAAAGGCGACAAAATCGTTGTATTCAAATACAAGCCAAAGAAGAATGAAAGAAAAAAACAAGGTCACAGACAACCATTCACTCAACTTAAAGTTTTATCAATCAAAAAGTAATGAGATGAGAGTATGACTAAAATTACTTTTTATAAAAAAAATGATTTGTTTCTTGGCTTTATGGTTAAGGGACATACTGGAAAGGATGAATATGGCAAAGATCTCTTATGCTGTCAGATTTCGACAGTTGCACAACTCGCTGTTGTGGGTGTAAGAGAAATTTTGAAAAAAAAGTGTGTTTCTCAGATAAAAGATGGTTATTTGAAACTTCTTTTAAAAGAAGAAGATGCAAAATCTGAAAAAATTCAGTTTTTGTTGGTTACTTGCCTTGAATCCTTCAATTCAATCATCATTGATGAAGAAAAATTTGTAAATTTGGAGGTAGAAAATGTTTAAGTTTAATGCTCAACTTTTCGCTCACAAGAAGGGTGGTGGAAGCAGTAAGAACGGCCGTGAATCTCACAGCAAACGTTTAGGCGTTAAGACATTCGCTGGTCAGCGCGTTACTGCAGGCTCTATTATTATAAGACAGCGTGGAACAAAAGTTTATCCAGGCGTTAATGTTGGAGTTGGCAAAGATTATACTTTGTTTGCACTTTGTGACGGAGTTGTTAAATTTGGAAAGAGCGACGGCAAAAAAATCGTAAGCGTCGTTACTGAATAAAAAAATGCGGGGCTTTCCCGCTTTTTTTTTCAATTGGAATAGGAAAAATGAGATATCAAATAGGCAAAGATTGGATCAAGATATTTTCAAAGGAAGATTTCAATCCGCGACACATTCTTGAGTGCGGACAAGTTTTTTCGTATTCAAAAATCGAAGATGACTATGTTGTTTTTCCTCAAAATCAGTTTGCGAGAATTGTTGAAAACGATGAAGGTTATCTTATTCACACCACTAATCCTGAATATTTTGAAGAGTATTTTGATTTGAAAACTGATTATTCTTTGCTTAAAGATAAGCTTCAGGCTTTTGAGATTTTGAAAAAACCAATTGAGTTTGGTCATGGAATAAGAATTTTAAAGCAAAACCTTTTTGAAATGGTGATTTCATTTATTGTTTCAGCAAACAACAACATCAAAAGAATTAAGCTTATTTTGGGAAGACTGCGTGAAGCATTGGGAGAGAAAACAGAAAACGGATTTGCTTTTCCGAGCCTTGAAAAAATGAGAGAAAAAGATGAGGCGTTTTACAAAGAGATTGGCTCTGGCTATCGCGCTTCATACATCGCAAAAGTTGTTTGGCAATTTGATGAAAATATGCTTGAAGATTGGCGAAAACTTGGCACAGAAGATCTTCGCAAAAATCTTCTGTCACTTTGCGGAGTTGGCCCAAAAGTTGCTGACTGCATTCTGCTTTTTGGGTATGGAAGAGGCGACGTCTTTCCAGTTGATACTTGGATTGCGAAGATGTACAACACTTATTATCAGCCAATTGAAAACCGTGAACAGATCAGAAAAAATTTGCTTGACCACTTCGGTCAACTTTCAGGCTATGCGCAGCAATATTTGTTTTATTATCAGCGTTCTGGGCAAGACTAAGCTTAAGCTTGGTCTTTTTTTAATCAAAAACTGAAAAATAGGGTATTTACAAGCGAAAAAAACTGTGTTATACTTAGGCTAGAAAAATTTATGAACCTTTGACAAAAGGAGGAAATATGAATATATCAATGCTTTCATTTTCAACAGCTGGAATTGTTTTTACTTCGCTTGCGGGACTGATTTTAATTGGGCTTATTTTGTTTATGCTTATAATCCCATTTAAACCTTGGATTATCGCAATTTTTTCGGGTGCTTATGTCCCAAGCTTTAAGCTTTGTGCGATCAGGTCAAGAAAAATTGATGTGATGAACCTTGTTGAAGCATACATTCAGTCGAAAAAATCCAAACTTGGGTTCAGCTTTGACCAACTTGAAGCATATCATCTTTCAGGAGGGCATTGTAAAACGCTTATTTCAGCGCTTTTCATTGCAAAAAATGCAGGAATTTCGCTTGATATAAATCTTGCAAAGGCAATTGATCTTGCAGGGCTTGACCTTATAAATCTTATTGAAAGCGCAATCAATTCAAAGAAGATTGTGGTTGAAAACATTTCTGCGTTGTCGCAAGATGGCGTTGAAATCATTGCGTCGGTCAGTGCAAATGTTAAAACAAATCTAAGGCAAGCGCTCAAAGGCGGCGACGAACAAGCTTTGAAAGATGGGATTTCAAGCTTTGTTATAAGCAAGATTGCTCTTTCAGGGAACTATCAACATCTCATAAGCCATCCGCAAAATCTTGTTTCTGGCTGGGATAAAGCCAACATTGACAATGGCAATATCTTTAAGCTTATTTCTCTCAACGTTGCAAAAGTTGATCTTGGCAGAGATGTCGGTGCAGAGATGGCAGTTAAGCGCGCTGAAAAGGAAAAACTATTCTTCCAAATGAGTGCCGAAAAAGAAAAGAATCAAGAGGCGCTTAGAGAAATGCAAATGAAAACTCAGGTTGAAGAGATGAAAGCTGAAGTTTTGGCAGCGGAAGCCGAAGTTCCAAAAGCAATCGCAGATGCCATAAAGGAAGGAAGATTTTCAGTTATGGATTATTACAAACTGATGAACTTGCAGGCAGATACAGCGCTTCGCAGATCAATCCTTGCGGATGAGAAAAACAAAAAACCTAAGGAGTAGCCTATGTCACCAATGATGATTTTTGGCATCGCAGCAGGTGGGGCAATTTTGCTTTTCTTAGTGCTTATCATTTGTATACGAGTTTCAAACACCAACAGATTCAACAAAAAGTTTAAAAAAAATTTTGATAAAATTTCAAAAGATAATGCAAATGACACTGTTGATCTTTCTTTTGATAAACCCGTTAAGCCAAGTGTGAAAACTGGCGCGCCTGTTATTGAAGACTATGTCGATGAAGATGATAAAGAAAAACAGGATGCGGAAAAAGAAGAGAAAAAAGATAAGAGTGACAATGCAAAAGCACTCGATGAGCGTTTTGAAAAAGCAATGAAAAGATTTGAAGAAATTTCAAGGCGCAACAGAGAAAGACAGGAAGCAAAAGCCGAAGAAGAGGAAGAGACTGAAAAAGAAAACAGTGATGATTTTGAGGAGTTTATGAATGAGCATTCTTATGGAAGAATGTTTGCGGACAAAAATTTGTTTGAGCAGATTCAAGACCTCTCACCAGAACTTAAAGCCATTCTCTTCAGTGGAATTTTCAGACCTTATGATGATGGCAAGAAAGACTAAAAAACTTAATTGTAAAAATATAATATATTAGATTGAACGTGCATAAAACTTTAAGGGGGAATGTATGTTCAATTTTTTTGATGAGATAAAAAATATTAAAAATATTTCAGTGCTTGAAAAATATAACATTGTCAATATTTCAGGGCAGCTTTTGTATGTTGAAGGTCATCTTGGGCTTACAAATTTATCACGAGAAAACATAAGCTTCCGTGTAAAAGGTGGAAGAATTGTCGTTGAAGGTGAAAATATGATCTTGGCAGAGCTTTCAGAAAACACTTTAAAAATTGTTGGAAACATCAAAAAAGTTGAGGCGTTTTGATGAAACGAAAGAAAACTGAAAGAAAGATCTCATCAAAAAATAAGATTCAAAGCAGGACAAAAATCACAATTAAAAGCTTAAATCAAGAAAAAAAATTGAATATTTTGTCAAAACAAATCAAATTATTCCAAATCGACAGACGTGAAAAAAATATTGCAAGCTTTGAAGTTGAGGACGGTGACTTAAAAAAAACTAAAAAACTTTTACTTGAAAATAAAATTGAAATTTTAAGCGTTGAAGAGCATGGGATAAAAAAACATCTTAAAAAACTCATCCTAAGTTGGGGATTGATTTCTTCCATTGTGCTTGTCTCAATTTTCTATTGCTTGCAATACAACTTGGTTTGGCAGATTGATGTTGCAGGCACGGAAGTGTTAAGTCAAAGTGAAGTCTCTTCTTTTGTGGAAGAGCAGCTTTCTTCGCGCTTTAAGGGGAAAATAGACACCAAAAACATTGAGATTGCACTTAAAGATAAATATGAAAGAATAAGTGCTGTCAGCGTTGCAATCGTTGGTCAAACGCTTAAAATAAACATCAGTGAAGCATATATTCCAGATGAAATGCTTGGGAATTTTAAACCGATTTGTTCGCAGTATGATGGTATAATCACAAAAGTCAATCTTGTTCAAGGCACGCTTACGGTTAAAGTGGGCGATATTGTCAGAAAGGGAGATGTGCTTGTTGAGCCATATATCATTGACACCGATGGCGAAAAAAGAGAAGTAAAACCAGAAGCAAGCATTGAAGCTGATGTATGGATTTTTGGAGAAAGCTCTCACTCTGAGTTCTCACGCCGAATTGAACGGACGGGCGAAAAGAAAGAGTTCAGCGAAGTGAGCCTATTCGGACTTAAAATTTATTCAAACGTCAAGAACAACACTTTTGAGCATTTTGAATATGAAGAGCGAGAGGAAAATTTAACAAAAAACCTAATTTTGCCACTTAAAGTCAAACACTACACTTACTACGAAACCACGGAAATCGTTGAAAATAAAACTTTCAGTGAAGTTCAAGAACAAAAAATTGAAGAGGCAAGGCAAAATGCCTTGATTTATTTGCAGGAAAGTGAGATAATAAAAAGAGAAACTTACACAATTCAGTCTGCGGCAGGAACGACAAATGTCACTTACATTTTGACGCTTAGCCGTGAAATTGGGGGATAAATGAAAATATATTTTGGAAACGTTGGCTTTTTCAAAAGAAAGCTGATAGAGAAAATCTTTGAAAGAGCGCTTGAAAAAACTTCAAACAACGAAAGAGATGTTATTGTCAGTGTCAATTTTGTTGGCGAAAATGAAATCAAAGAACTGAACAAAACATTTCGTAACATTGACAAAGTTACTGACGTTTTGTCTTTTCCTATGCTTGAAATCAAACAGCCTATGAAACTTTCTGCGTTTGAAAGTGAAAGAGATATGGACGGAAGCTTAAACCTTGGCGACATTGCGCTTTGCACTGAAAGGGCAAAAGCTCAGGCAAAAGAATATGGCAATTCATACAAAAGAGAGCTCGCATTCCTGTCTCTTCATGGGCTGTTGCACCTGCTTGGATATGACCATATCGAACAAGAAGACGAAAAAGTTATGATGAGGGAAGCAGAAGAAATTTTAAAAGAATTTAACATCGGAAGGAGAAAAAATGTATAGCTTTGGATACGTAGGGGTGTTTGGTAAACCCAACGCGGGCAAGTCAAGTCTTGTCAACGCACTTGTTGGCGAGAAGGTTGCCATTGTTTCGCACAGGCCACAAACAACGCGTGATAACATCTTGGGGATCATGAATGGACAAAACTATCAAGTCGTTTTTGTCGATACGCCTGGCATTCATCACACAAAAAATCAGCTTGATAAAAGAATGATGAAACAAGTTCGCTCGGCACTTGCATCAGTTGACTTTGTGCTTTATCTCATCGACGGCACAAAAGAGCCTGATCAAGAAGAGCTTGACTACATAGATCATATCAAGGAAGACCACATTGTCATCAAAACAAAGATTGACAAAAAAAGCTTGAAAACTTTTGACTGCGACTTTGAGGTCTCATCTTTGACGGGTGCGAACATTCAACAGCTTAGAGAGTTTATTATAAATAAAATGCCAAAATCAAATGTGAAAAACTTTTTGTATGACGAAGATTACTACACCGACAAAAGCGTGAGATTTTTGACGGGGGAACAAATACGTGAAGAGTGTCTCAACCTTTTTGAAGACGAAATCCCTCACGGCATTGCAGTTGAAATCAATCGCTTTGAAGAGAAAGAATCACTTATCGTTGTTGAAGCAGACATTGTTTGTGAGCAGAATCGCCACAAAGGTATCGTTATCGGCAAGGGCGGAAAGAACTTGAAACTTATTGGTCAAAAAACAAGAGAATATCTTGAACAGCTTATGCAGAAGAAAGTTATGCTTAAACTTTTCGTTAAGGTTGAAGAAAACTGGCGCGATAAACCAAACAAGCTCAACAATCTTGGATATTAAATAATTTAGATAGTTTTAAAGGATTAAAACAATGATAAAACTCAAAACTTGGAAAGGATATAATCTTATCGATGCAATTTTGCTCGGGGGGGGGATTTCAACAATAATTGCAACGTCGATAGTTTTTAAATCGAGTTGGTTAATTATAGTAAATTCAATTCTTGGCATTTGTTGTGTGTTTATGCAAACAAAAGGAAAGATTGCAACTCAATTTATAGGTATTGTGTGGTTTGTTTTCTATTGCTTTATGGCATACCAGCAAAAATATTATGGTGAAACAATTTTATATGCAACCATAATGATTCCGCTTTATATTTACGGCGTCATTCATTGGCTTGCACATCGAGATAAAAGAGATAATGTTGTGCTTGTCAATAATAAATTTAAAGCAAAAGAAATAGTCGTGTTTATATCCATTTGGGCAGCTGTGAGTGTTGGGGTATTCTTCCTACTGCAAGCGTTAAATACCGCTCAACTTTGGCTTTCAACAGTCGCTTTCTGCACGATGTTGCCAAGTGTTTACTTGCTTATGAGACGCAATAAATGGAACCAATTGCTGTTTTTTATAAACGATATTGTTCTTTACGTGCTTTGGCAATCTTTGGTCTATAAAGGAGATTTGGCATTTGTTTCAATTCTGTGCTGTCAAATTTTCCAGATAATATATGACGCCTATGGCTTGTTTGTATGGTTTAAACTTGAAAAGAAACAGAATCAAGAATCGTCCGTTGAAATAGAAAAACAAAATCCGCCTGTATAGACGGGTTTTTATTTTGCTATAAGTTATTTTTTGTCTAAATTGTTTCAAAACATTAACATTATTTGCCGCGATTGTGATATTATATTCTTAGGAGAACATATGAAAACATATCTTGAAAAAGAATATCTTGAAAAGCTTGATGGATATTATAGGGCGACAAACTATTTGGCGGCGGCTCAGCTTTATCTTCTTGATAATCCTCTTCTTAAAGAGCCACTTTCTTTAAAGCATGTGAAAAAGAAGATTGTTGGGCACTGGGGAACTGTGCCTGGGCAGAACTTTATTTATACGCATTGCAACCGCGTGATAAACAAGTATGATCTTGACATGCTTCTCATTTCTGGGCCTGGTCACGGCGGAAACTTTTTTGTTTCCAACTCTTATCTTGAAGGGCGTTACAGCGAAGTGTATCCAGATGTCGGCCTTGACAAAAAGGGCATAACAAAGCTTTGCAAGCAGTTTTCTTTTGCATGCGGAATTTCAAGTCATGTTGCACCTGAAACGCCTGGCTCTATGCATGAAGGTGGCGAGCTTGGCTACAGCCTTTCACACGGTTTTGGCGCGGTGCTTGACAACCCAGACCTTATTGCAACTGTCATTGTTGGAGACGGCGAAGCAGAAACTGGACCGCTTGCATGCTCTTGGCAGCTTAACAAATTTTTAAATCCAAAGTCAGACGGTGCAGTGCTTCCAGTTTTGCACCTTAACGGCTATAAAATTTCGAACCCAACGATTTTCTCGCGTATATCTAAAAAAGAGGTTGAAGCCTTTTTCACTGGTTGCGGCTGGAAACCAATTTTCGTTGAAGGAAGTGATCCAAAACAGATGCATGTGAAAATGGCAAAAGCCATGGACGAATGCATTGAAAAGATCAAAAAGATTCAAAAATCAGCGAGGGAAGGGAAGCTTAAAGAAAGACCTTTCTATCCAATGATTGTGCTTAAGACCCCTAAAGGCTGGACTGGGCCAAAAGAAGTTGACGGCAAAAAGATTGAAGGATCTTTCAGAGCCCACCAAGTGCCAATTGATATGTCAAAAGAAAATCATCTCAAGGAGCTTGAAAAATGGCTTCGAAGCTATAAGCCAGAAGAGCTTTTCGATGACAATTATCGTTTGAAAGAAGAGTATCAAGAGATTGCTCCAAAAGGTGATAAGAGAATTTCGGCAAACGTTCACACAAATGGCGGCAAGCTTTTGAAAGACCTTATTATGCCTGACTTTAAAGACTATGCTGTGAAGTTTGACAAACGCGGAACCGTGAAAGCGCAAGATATGCTTGAATTAGGGAAGTTTATAAGTGACATTTTTGTGCTTAACAAGGATAACAAAAACTATCGCATCTTCAGCCCAGACGAAGCGATGTCAAACAGGCTTTCTCATGTGTTTGACAGCGAAAAACGTGACTTCAATGCGAAGATTATTGATGGCGACGAAAACCTTTCTCAAGATGGAAGGGTTATGGATTCATACCTAAGTGAACATGCATGTGAAGGCATGCTTGAGGGCTATATCTTGACTGGCAGACATGGAATGTTTGCAAGTTATGAAGCGTTCATTCGAGTTGTTGACTCAATGGTTTCTCAGCATGCGAAATGGCTGAAAATTTGCAGCGATATTGATTGGCGCGCACCGATTTCTTCGCTTAACTTCCTTCTTACTTCAAATGTTTGGCAGCAAGACCACAATGGCTATACTCATCAAGAACCTGGCTTCCTTGACCATGTGATAAACAAAAAAGCCGACATTGTCAGGGCATATTTGCCACCAGATGCGAACTGCCTTCTTTCTTGCTATGACCATTGCCAACGCAGCAAAGACTATATCAACGTGATCGTTGCTTCAAAGCATCCATCACTTCAATGGCTTTCAATGGATGAAGCGGTTGCGCACTGCACAAAGGGTATTGGACTTTTTGAATGGGCAGGGTGTAAGAAAAGTGTTAAGCCTGACATTGTGCTTGCTTCTTGCGGCGACACTCCAACTCTTGAAGCACTTGCTTGCGCGCAAATTTTGAAAGAAGAAATGCCGAAACTTAAAGTGAGATTTGTCAATGTTGTTGACCTTATGAAAATGGAAGATCAAAGCGAGCATCCTCATGGCCTTTCAAGAGATGAGTTTGACGAGCTTTTCACAAAAGATAAGCCAGTTGTTTTCAATTTCCATGGCTACCCAAAACTTATTCACGAATTTTTGGTTAAACGCACAAACAAAAACTTTGACGTGCATGGATATTTGGAAGAAGGTTCAATCACAACAGCGTTTGATATGAGAGTTCAAAATGAGATTGACAGATTCAGTCTTGTTAAAGCAGTTTTAAAAGCGCTTGGCAAAGAGAGCGAAGAAAAAGCACTTTATGAAAAAATGGACGCTCTTCTTGAAAAACATAAAAAATACATTGCAAAATATGGTGTAGATATGCCAGAAGTTGCATCTTTCAAATGGAAGAGATAATTTTTACGCAAAAATGTTCTATTTATTTTGATATATAAAAGAAAAGTGGTAAAATAAAACAGCATAGAAATCTATGTTGTTTTTTTGCGAATAGAAATTGTTTAAAAAAATACAATATAATCGAGGAAAAGTATGAAAATAACGCTTGTTTGTGATGTTTTTGGTGAAGAAAACAATGGCACAACAATAACTGCAAGAAGGCTTATTGACGGGCTTAAAGCAAGGGGTCATGAAGTGAGAATGCTTTCAACTTATAAAGATCCTAAAGGCGACCCAATGTTTTTTACTGTGCCAAGCAAGAATTTTGGTATTCTTAATGAATACGTTGAGAAGAACGGTGTTAAACTTGCAAAGAAAGATGAAGAGGTGATTAAAGCTGCGCTTGATGGCGTTGATGTTGTGCACATCATGATGCCATTTGCTTTGTCAAAAGCTTGCCTCCCAATTCTTTTTGATCTTGACATTCCTTTCACAACAGCTTTTCATGTTCAGCCTGAAAATGTCACTGTCCATGTGGGGCTTCAAAAGTTTGAGCTTGCAAACAAGGTCGTTTATGACTATTTCCGTAGCACGCTTTACAAACACACAAACTATATTCATTGCCCAACAGAGTTTATCGGCAAGCAGTGCGAAAAGCATGGATATAAAGCCGAGAAGTTTATCATATCAAATGGAGTAGCCAAAGATTTCAAAAGAGATGAAAGTGTCAAAAAGCCTAAAGAGTATAAAGACAAATTTTGCATACTCTTTTCAGGACGATATTCAAAAGAGAAGAGACATGATCTTCTTATCAAAGCTGCACTTAAAAGCCAATATAAAGACAAGATTCAACTGATCTTTGCAGGACGAGGACCTTGCGAAAACAGCCTTAGAAGAAAAGGTAGAAAGCTTCCAAATCCGATAAGTTTTGTTTTCCTCGACAAGAAGGAGCTTAATAAAACAATCAACTATTGCGACCTTTATTGTCATCCTTCAGATGTTGAAATTGAAGCAATAAGCTGCCTTGAAGCAATCACTTGTGGGCTTGTGCCAGTTATTTCAAATTCAAAGAAATCTGCGACGCGATATTTTGCTCTTCATGATGAAAACAGTTTTAAAGCTGGGAAGGCAGATGATCTTGCAAGGAAAATCGACTATTGGATTGAGCATCCAAAAGAAAAAGAGGCGGTCAGCAAAGAGTATATTTCATATTCAATACAGTTTGATATTGACAACTGCATTGACGACATGGTCAAAATGTTTGAAAAGGCGATTGAAGATAAAAAGAGTGAAAAAAGATAATTTCACTCTTTTTTTGATGATATAATTTCTATCTCAGGCTCGAGAAGAATATTAAACCTTTCTTTAACGCAATCTTGTGTAAGTTTTATAAGCGCAGTCATTTCTTCAAAGCTGGCTTCTTTTGTGTTGACAAAGATGTTTGCGTGCTTTTCAGAGATCATCGCGTCGCCAATTTTG
>CAOKRZ010000004.1 GCA_948471335.1 uncultured Christensenella sp.
CTGGGCTTATTGACACTCCGCTTACTGATAGCACAGGGGAAGATCCAAGTTGGACAACTGATGTTTCAATCATCAAAAGAATTGGCAAGCCAGAAGAAATTGCAGATGCAATCGAATTTCTGTTGTCAGATAAAGCAAAATACATCACAGGTCAAGTCTTGGCAGTTGATGGCGGGTTTACTTTGAAATAATTTTTAATTATTTAGATATATGATATAATGAAATTGATAGGAGAATGATATGTTCAAAAATAAGGTTGCTGTCGTTACAGGTGGGACAAGTGGGATTGGCTATGGCATTTCAAAACAATTTATTGAAAATGGAGCGAAAGTTATAGCTATATATAGAAATGATGAGAAAAAAGCTGCAAAAGCACAAAAAGAACTTTCAAAATTGGGAGATTTTAGTTGTATAAAGGCAGATATTACAAAAGAGGAAGAAATAAAAAAAGTTTTTGATAAAATAATACGATTAGATTTCTTAATTAATTGTGCTGGAATAAGTAATGAAGATTACATCGAAAAACTTACACTAGAACAGATTAAAGAAACAATAGATGTAAATCTTATTGGTAAGATTGTTTGTTGCAGGAGTGCATTGCCATTATTAAGAAAATCAAAATCAGCTGTTGTTATAAATATTGCTTCAAGGTTTGCAGAAAGACCATTGGCCACTTGCATACCTTATACGACAAGTGAGGCTGCAATTGTGATGTTGTCTAAGAATCTTGCACTTGAATGGGCTCCTTATAAAATAAGAGTTAATACGGTAAGCCCATCTTTAACGTTGACTCCATTAACGAAAAAACTTTACACAAAAGAAGAGATTGTGGAAACAGCAAAGAGAAATCCTTTAAATAGACTTGGTGAAGTTGAAGATACGGCAAATGTAGTAATGTTTTTATGTAGTGAAAAGGCATCTTATATTAACGGTGAAAACATTAACGTAAATGGTGGAATTTTATTGATTTAATTTATAAAATCTGATTCACTTTTGTCTTTATGGGCATAAGTGAATTTTTTATTTAAAAGATGATGCAAAAGTGAGAAATGTATGTTATAATGTTGCTATGGAAATTATAGAAAAAGTAAAGTCTGCTGACAAGATGGCTGTCAAACTATTACAAAAATCAAAAGATGGCTATTTATGCGAAACTGTGGTGGTTGATTATTATAATAAAAACATAATATGTTTTTCATGTGCTTTGGGATGCCCTGTTGGCTGCAAGATGTGTTATAACGGGGTATACAAAAATTTCATACGCAACTTGAACGCAGATGAAATTGTCGCACAAATAAAAAACGCAATGGCTTTTATTGACCCTAAAAAAGTGACACTATTTTCTGCAATGGGTGTTGGTGAACCACTATTGAATTATGAAAATGTGGCAAAAGCTTTTATTGCTTTGAACACGGAATTTTCTGGTAATAAGTTTGCAATGGCCACAACATTACCAAGCAGCAAAAATCTGGAAGAATTTTTGAGCATGATTAGAGATGTGGAGAAATTTAAAATAATGATAAGTTTGCATGCTCCGACAACTGCTTTGAGATATAAAATAATACCTATCAAAACTGCAGTGAAAAAGTTGGTTAATGATAGTATTAAGATTTCTAAAAAGTTCAATAGAGAATGTGAATTTAACTATTTGCTTTTTGATAAGTTTAATGATTCTAAAGAACACGCAGTCAAACTTGCTAAGCTTATTCCGGATGAATATGTTATAAAAATAAACCACTTCAATCATGTGCAGGGTGTTGAATTGAAACCAAGCACAAATTATGACGGTTTTATATCGACACTTAAACAGCTTAATAAGAAAGTGGAAGAATATTCAACAAATGGTGAAGATATCGGTGCCGCATGTGGGCAGTTATGTTCTAACAAGAAATTGGACTAGTTAAAGTTTAAGTATAAAATCGGGCAGATAAAGAAATACACTTCAAAGGAGAAAATTATGAAATTTTATCATGGAAGCAAAGATGGCGAGATAAAAAGACTGGATAGAAATCACAGTCGTGACGGGTTTGTTTATGCGACATCAAGCAGGCTTGTTGCTCTTACTTATGCAGTCAAGGCACGTCCAAATCTTTTTACAACAGAGAAAGGAAAGGAATGTTTTTTGGAAGTTTTTCCAAATCTTTTTGAAAAAGTGGTTGAAGGCAAAAGCGCATATATTTATACGCTTGAGGATAAAGGGTTTGAGCCTATACCTCAAAGCGAACGCTGTGGGCATCAGCACTGCTTTAGAGTTGCAAGTAATGTAAAAATTGTGGATAAAGAATTCATTCCAAGCATCTATGACGAGCTTATGAAGTACGTTGAGTCGGGAGAGTTTGTTGTCGTAAGGTACAACAAAATGCCAAAAATGAAACGTAATAGTATAGTTGAAGAAATGGCCAAGACTGCAAAAACTTTAAGTCAAGATGTGATTGACAATCCAGAAAACTTTTGGAGTATGTTTTTGGAACAAAAATTATATCACGTATCAAATGTGCCAAACTTAAAGGTTTTAAAGCCAAGAGTTTCATCTCATGGCAAGGCCTATGTGTACGCAACAAAAAATCTGGAATTTTCACTGTTGTTTGGCAGCACAAAAAGCAAGGGGGATTTTGATGGTACGTATGGGATAAAAGATGGCGTCCCATACTTCTATGAGGCATATGAAGGTGCATTCAGGAGAAGATTTGAAGGTGAGAAATGCTATATTTACGAAGTCGACCCGACTGACTTCCAAGAAGAAAAAACAACTTTTAAAGGTGAAGTTGTCAGTGAAGTACCTGTGAAGATTTTGGGGTGCGAAGTTGTTGAGGACCTTTATGCTTATCTCAATGATCTTATTGCAAAAGGTGAGATCGTATTCAAAAAATATAGCCTTGACGCAGAATATCAAAAAATGATAAGAGCTCATCTCAAAAATCGTCTTGAAATGTTTGGGATATGCAAAAATAAAGAAGCTTCGATATACAAATTCTGCATGGAGAAATATCCAGATATTGTGAACGAAGTTGCAAACAGCTTAAAAAATGATTAAATACTGAAAATATAAGGGAAAAATATGAAAAGTTTAATAAGACAAACGCAAGCCAAGCGTAAGGCATTTATAAAAGCGAACAAAGCAAAGAGTTTTACTGTTGTAGAAGGCAAGAGGCGAGTTTTGATCTCTGCACCACATGGTGTTTGGCAGGTGAGGCTGGGTAAGGGCAAGTGGACTGAAGCTGGAAGTTTAGCCATTGCCTTGTATGTTGCAGAAAAAACGGAAAGTTTTTTGATTGCGAAAACTAAGTGTGATTTTGATGATGCAAACTTTGACGATCCAAGTGACTATAAAAATGAAGTCTATAGACTTATTGCGGAGAACAGAATAAAATATGTCATAGATTTTCATGGGCTTGCGCACAACAGAGGGATTGATGTCAATCTTGGCACTCATATTGGGAAGAATGTAGAGGTCAACAAAAGACTTTTTAACAGTTTGAAAGCGGATCTCGAAAAGGAGTTTGTTGTAAGCGTAGATAATCCGTTTATGGGATCAGTAAGAACTGTTTCCAGCAGCGTGAAAAATACGTTCCCTGAAATTTGGAGTTTACAGATTGAAGTTGACTGGGAAATCATAGATAAAAAGAAAAATGTAGAAAGATTTAAGAGGTTAACTGAAATTATTATTAGCTTTATAAATTTGTTGTGGTAATTTGCACTGTAAATGGGGTTGCCAGACAGATTTATTTGTGATAAAATGATAAAAGAGGTGCAAGCGTGAAAAACGACAAAAATAAGTTATCAGTGAAAGATAGAATCAAACGCATTTTGGAAGATGAAGAGTTTCGCAGCTTTTGTGAAAGATGTCAAAAAGAGAATTCTTCTTTTGAAGATGATTTTAAAATCTCTGAAAAAGTTGCCCAGCTCAGCATGCAAGCAAAAGCTGACTTTTCTTTGCTTCAATTGGGCGACGAGAGATTTTCTGCTGGAATGGTTGAAAAGTGCGTTGTTGACTTTTACAAAAGTCTTGACGTCTTGACTCCAGAAATGAAACCTTTAATGAACGACCTTTTGAACAACCGTCAATATGTGTCACTTGAAGACGAAAAAACTGATAGATCTTATTGCTGTTACAGCAGAGATGAAAACGACAAAGAGCATAGAAACATCTTTATCAACCTTGAAGGAAGAGTTGGTGATGCTTGCAATGCGATACATGAAATGTGTCACTCTTTAAGCAAGGGGTTTATTGAAGGGAAACGTCCAAAAGACAGAAGGATGAGTGAGATTTGCACAGTGATTTGCGACAATTTGTCAAACACATATTTAATGAATCAATTCCCAGAGTTAAAAAAGAATTTCATTGCCAATTCCATTCATGCACAGGTTTTGAATGTTTCTAAAGCAAGGGAATCATTGCTTGATGGATTAATTATCAAACTTATGACAGGGCAAATGTCAGTGAATGAGTGCGAGAAGAAATATAGCGGATTGTTTTTAAATCACCCTGGCATAGTGCTTAATTGTATTAAAAACATTGAAAATTATGAATTTACAAACATGCTTGAAAGCAAATATTTGGTTCCGCAGGCAGTTTCATTATACGTCGCTGATATTTTCAAAGATAACCCAAAGAAAGGCGCTGAAATGTTTAAAATGATTTTGGAAAATGACTGCGATTGGACTTTGGAAGAAACACTTCAATATCTCGGCATTGAATCTGTTGAAAGTTTGATTGACGAGTATGTCGCAAAATTTCCTGAAAGAATGAAAGCTCTTGAAGAAGATTTTAATAAAACAACCCAAGTTGAAAGTGATTGATGCAATAAATAGCCAATGGATTAAGAAGGCTGAAAATATTAGCCTTTTTTGTTTCGGTGTGATAAAATGATAATGTATCAAAGTTTGTGCTTTGATGCAAATTAGATATAGGTGAATTATGATTAAAATTAAAAATAAGAAAGATGCAATTGTGAAGATGAAAGAGCTTAAGCTTAACTATATGCCGCTTGACTTTTTCGATTCAAAAGACAAAGAGGGCATTAAAAAGTTTTTTGACAAATATCAAGCTGAAGAGTATATTTTGCGTGACACTACAAAACCAAAAGGGCAATACTTTTATGTCAAAAATTTTGAAGAGGCTGAAGAGTTTTTGAAAAAGTTTAAAAGTGAAGTGACTGTTGGTGTTTCATACAGACCATATGTTGAAGACCAAATTCTTGTCGGTGACATCAAAGTGACAAGAGGTGCTTATGGAGACACGGTCGACTTGACCGCACGTACTGACACTAGCGCGAATCAAAGAAACATCTATGAAGAGCCAGAATACAACTTGCACGCGAGCCTAGACGAAGACCGCGTTTGGAGCATCCCTGGATTTTCAAAAATCATGAAATATATTTCAGAACATGAGCTTTATAATATTATCATTGAATTTTCTGTTTATGACTGCAAAATCGGAATAAACAGAGAAAATGTTTTAATCAGTGAAATAAGAACAGAATATTGATTTATTAACAATATCATAATGCTTGATTGTGATATTGTTTTTTTGTTATAATAAACTCATGAAATTAGATTTACAAGAGATAAAAAAGAGCGATAAAAAGCAAAAAAATGTTTTGATTGGAATGAAACTTTTAAAAAATGTTATGGTCATTTTTTCCACAATATTTTTAAATGTTTATATTTTCAAATCGCTCAATAATAACGTTGAACTTTATATTTGTGGGTTGCTATGCTCAATTGGATTTGCAGAGTTGATTTCATTTGTGCTTTTTCACGTATTATCCAGAAAGAACACAATGATTGTATATAGATGTAGTTTTGTGTTAGACATCATTTTGATTGTTTCAGTTCTTTTTATTAAAACTCCGACATTTCCAATTATACTTTTATTTTACTTTTTGCAAGAGTTGTCGAATGCTTGCTTTTATGGGCCGCATGAAATTGGTGAGATGCAGCATACTTCTTCAAAAAATTCAAACAAATATTTGGCAAAATCGACTAGCATTTCAAGCCTCGTCAAAATTGTTTCACCTTTTTTAAGTGGCCTTATAATCAACAAAATGTCTTATGCGGTGCTCTTCGTTGTTGTAGGTGTTGTTGCAGCAATAATGTTTGCGCTATCGATTTTTATGCGTGATTTTGATGTGAGAGATAATAAACTTGATTTGAAAACATTTTGTAAAAAGGCTTTTAAATATCCTCAAGCGCGCAGATTTTATCTTTCATTCACATTCTTTAGGCTTTCAATGGGAGGCACAATTTATACAATACTTCCAGTAATTCTTTTTATGAAGACAGGCTCTGAATTCTCTTTGGGAAGTTGGTCGTCACTGTTCTCTTTTCTTACAATTGTAACGCTTCTTACTTTTATGTTTGTAAAAAATTACAAATTGAAAGTTATTCTATCTGTGGCAATGATTTGTTGCGCAAGCCTATTGATAACTTTTTGGACAAGCCTTGTTTCTTTTATAATATTTAATGTTGTTTATTACATGTTTGAAAAGCTTTATGAAAATGAAATATTTTCAACACGGCTTAATGTTATTAAACTTCCTGAACTAGAAAAATATAAAAGGGAACATCATTTAATTTATGATTTGTTTGCCAATATTGGCTATGCTGTTGGTTATAGTGTCATTCTTTTGCTTTACAAGACAATTCCTTCAGCAAATGCCTTGTCGATGATAATAAGCATTGTTGGGCTTCTTATTATTGTGTCAGCAATACTCCTTATCTTATCAAAAAAATCATATGAAAAAGAAATTAATGAAATAGAAAGTAATTTTATTGTAGAAGGTGATAATATTGGGGAAAGTAAAGTTTCGAATGAAGACACAAAAATTTAAAATTAAATAAAAAATACGCAAAGCATTTGCGTATTTTTTAATCGGTCCGCCAATCGGATGTTGACAAATTTGCTGTAAGTTTTGACATCGCGGAGTTAAGCGCCGCTTGGACTTTGCTTTCGGACGTGTTGAATCTTTTTGCAATTTCTGGAATTTCTAAAATTTCTTGCTCTTTATTCAGCCCATAATACAAACAAACTGCAGCAAACTCCGCTTGAGTTAAAAGCTCTTTTAGTTTGCCTATAATTTCTACGCTGAAAATTTTGTCAAGTGCTGATTTTTCCGTATTTGCTTTTGTGTCGGCAACAATATCTTCAAGCGTTCCGTCTTGATTTTTCCCAAAAGGGGTCGATAAACTTACAATTTTTGATTTTTTTTGAGTGATAAGACAGTATTTGCTTTGACATACATCTTAGTACGTAGTTGACGAAATTCTTGAGAGTTGTATCTTCTGTTCTATTGGATGGAAATCTGTCGATTGCATGAATGAACTGTTCAGTTGCAAAACTTTTTACTTCACTTTTATTTGCGTGTTCTCTAAATATTGCACAGTCAACAAGCTTGTAATATCTTTCCATAATTTTACACCTTGCTGTCATGTCGCCTTTAAGCATACGCTCTAAAAGGGTGGTGTCATCATCTGTTTTTTCAGAGAAGCAAGAAGATGTATCAAAAAGAAATTCACATTCTTTTAGTTTTTCTTTTTGTTCTTTCGTTAGTTCAATATTTCCTGTCCTGATATTTCTTGCATAAAAGCCAAGTTCATAGTTGTTTACGACAACATCAAATGCTATGATTTTGTCATTACATGAAGCTTTATAAGTTGAAAGATGTTTAATAAAGGTTTGATAATCAAAGTCTTTAATTTTGTTTTGGTAGAGCACTTTCCACACAAAACCAATTTCATCAAGTCTTTCAATTTGCTCTTCAGTCAATTTCTCTTTTCGGATTCGGGTATTATGGACACGTAATCCAAGAGACTTATTTTTGATATATCCATAAGGGACAAGCAGATCTCCATGTTCTTTTTTATATTTAAGTAAGGCGTTTATAAATTTGTCGAAGTCTGTGCTTCTGGTATTCCAAACAAAGTTTAAATCATCAAGAATTTGCAATTGCTCATCAGAAAAATATTTTTTGTTTTGCCTAACATATGCGACTTGTTGTCCTAAAGGCGAAGCTTGTGGCACGCGCAAGTCGTCATGCTCTTTTTTGTAATCAATAAGATTTTTAACAAAGCCATTAAAATCGAAACGTTTTGTGGCGTCCCAAACAAAGCCAAGGTCGTCAAGCATTTTTCTTTGCTCTGTGGTTAACTTTTTTACGCCAGCTCTTATTTGAGAAACATATGTTCCAAGTGGGCGAAGACTTTGTGGAATAAGCAGATGCCCGTGTTCTTCCTTGAACTTAATAAGGCTTTGATAAAACTCGGGGAATTTGTATTTACGCGAATGAACTTTCCAAATAAAACCAAGCTTGTCTATTTTTTTCTCTTGCTCAGGGGATAGTTTTATAACTCCGCTTCTTATATGTGCAACTTTCTGCCCTAATGCTGATCCTTTTTGAGGGACCATAAGGTCGCCATGCTCTTTTTTGTATTTTTTGAGCTCTTTATAAAGTTCATCAAAATTTATGCTTCTTGCGTTCCAGACAAAGCCGATTTTATTTAGCATTGCCTTTTGCTCATCGGTTGTTTTAATTATGCCTCTTCTTACGCTGCCAACTTGTCTTCCCAGTCTGCAACTTTGAGGAATAAGCAAATGACCGTGTTCAGCCTTAAACTCCAATAGTTTTTGATAAAAGTCATCAAAATTATAGTCTCGTTGTCGAGCCTTCCAAACAAAGCCCATTTCAGTCAAAACATCTTTTTGTTCTTGAGATAAAACGGTTTCACCATTTCTTATGTGTTTGACTTTTGGTCCAAGTTTTGGGTATGAAAATGGGACTAAAAGGTCTCCGTGCTCCCTTTTGTATTCTCTCAGTTCTTCGCATAACATCTCAAATTTTGTGTTACGAACATTCCAAACAAAACCGAGCCCCTCTAGCTTTCTTTTTTGCTCTGAGGTTAGGGGAATATAGCCGCATCTAACTCTATTCACGGTTTTGCCAAGTGCTTCTGCTTCCGGCACAAGCAAATTTCCATTTTTTTCTATAAATATCTTAAGTTCACTAAAAAACTCTTCAAATACAAATGGCTTTCTGGCAACCCAAATAAAGCCTATTTCGTCAAGTCTCTTTTTCTCTTCAGCAGAAAGCAAAAGCTTACCTCCGCGTATTCGTCTTACAGTCCTGCCAAGATCGGTGCTTATTGGGACTTGCAAATCACCATTTATAGACTTATACTCAAGCAAAGCTTCAAAAAATTTTTCAAAGTCAAAGCTTGATTTTTTACCTCTTTTCTTTTGTTCTTCCATGGGAAAAGTATAACATTAGTTGTGTGTTTTGTCAAGATTGAATTTTTGAGAAGGGGCGGGAAAATATAAAAATTATTTTTGAAATTGACCTTGTTTTAGTTGCCTTGTGAAAGGTTTTTGATTATAATAAGTTTGTAATAAAAGGAAGGAGAAATTATGAAAAAAGTTGAAAAGAAAAAAGTTGACAAGAAAGTCGCTAATAAAAAATTTGTTTACCTTTTCAAAGAAGCAAACAATGACAAAGCTCTCTTTGGTGGAAAGGGTGCAAACCTTGCTGACATGACAAGACTTGGCATGCCAGTGCCTCAAGGCTTCATCATCACAACTGAAGCCTGCACACAATATTATGTTGATGGAAGAAAGATCAATGAAGCAATCTCTGCACAAATTGATGAGAAACTTGCTTCTCTTGAAAAAATCGCTGGCAAGAAATTCGGAGACGTGAAAAACCCTCTTCTTGTTTCTGTTCGCTCTGGTGCAAGAGTTTCAATGCCTGGTATGATGGATACAATCTTGAACCTTGGTCTTAATGACGAAGTTGTTGAAGGGCTCGCAGAACTTACAAACAACCCTCGTTTTGCATACGACTCATACAGAAGATTCATCCAAATGTTCAGTGACGTTGTTATGATGCAATCAAAAACCAAGTATGAAAGAATTCTTGACAAAGTTAAGAATGATAAGGGCGTTCAATTCGACAAAGACCTTACTGCAGAAGATCTTAAAGCAATTGTTAAGATGTTCAAAGATCTTTACAAGAAGGAACAAGGGGAAGAATTCCCACAAGAACCAAAAGTTCAACTTATCGAAGCTGTTAAAGCCGTTTTCCGTTCTTGGGACAACGACAGAGCAAACGTTTACAGAAGAATGCATGACATTCCTTATGAATGGGGAACTGCTGTTAACGTTCAAATGATGGTGTTCGGAAACATGGGTGACACATCAGGAACAGGCGTTGCTTTCTCACGTAACCCTGCAACTGGCGAAAACAAACTTTATGGCGAATACCTTATGAACGCACAAGGCGAAGACGTTGTTGCCGGAATCAGAACTCCACAACCAATCGCTTCACTCAAGAAACAAAATCCAGCTGTTTACAAGCAATTTGAAGAAATCGCAAAGAAACTTGAAAAACACAATAAAGATATGCAAGATATGGAGTTCACTATCGAAAATGGCAAACTCTATATGCTTCAAACAAGAAACGGAAAGAGAACAGCAAAAGCTGCGCTCAAAGTTGCTGTTGACCTTGTTAAAGAAAAACTTATTGATGAAAAGCAAGCACTTTTGATGATCGATCCAAAACAACTTGATGCTCTTCTTCACCCACAATTTGAAGCCGCTGCACTTAAAAAAGCAAAGGTTGTTGCAGAAGCCCTTCCAGCATCTCCTGGGGCTGCTTGCGGAAAGATCTGCTTCACTGCAGAACGCGCAAAAGAACTTGGCAAAAAACAAAAGGTTGTTCTTGTTCGTCTTGAAACTTCACCAGAAGACATCGAAGGAATGGCTGCCAGCCAAGGTATCTTGACTGCAAGAGGCGGTATGACTTCTCACGCTGCCGTTGTTGCACGCGGTATGGGAACTGCTTGCGTTGCAGGCTGCTCAGCACTTAAATTTGCTGAAGATGAAAAATCATTCACACTTAATGGAAAGAAATACGTTGAAGGCGACATGATTTCTTTCGACGGTTCAACTGGAAAAATCTATGAAGGCGAAGTTAAAACAGAACCTGCTACAATCTCTGGCGAATTTGCTAAGATCATGGCTTGGGCTGATAAATATCGCGCACTTCAAGTTCGCACAAACGCTGACCAACCAGCTGACGCTCAAACAGCTGCAAACTTCGGCGCTGAAGGAATTGGACTTTGCAGAACAGAACATATGTTCTTTGATGCTAAGAGAATTCCTGCTGTAAGAGAAATGATCGTTTCTTCAACTGTTGAAGAAAGAAAGAAAGCTCTTGCAAAACTTCTTCCAATGCAAAAGAAAGACTTCAAAGGTCTTTACACTGCAATGAAGGGCAAGGCTGTTACAATCAGATTCCTTGATCCACCACTTCATGAATTCCTTCCTCACGAAGACAGTGAAATCAAGGCTCTTGCAAAAGAAATGGGGCTTACATTCAACCGCCTTAAACAAACAGTTTCTGACCTTCACGAAGTTAACCCAATGATGGGTCACCGTGGACTTCGTCTTGCTGTAACTTATCCTGAAATTGCTGAAATGCAAACTCAAGCTGTTATCGAAGCTGCAATCGAAGTGAACAAAGAAAAAGGCTACAGCATTGTTCCAGAAATCATGATCCCTCTTACTTGTGACTGCAAAGAATTCAAGTATGTTCGTGACATCGTTGCTGCAAAAGCTGACGAAATTATTGCTAAGAAGGGTGCAAAACTTTCTTACAAGATCGGAACTATGATCGAAATCCCACGTGCTGCTCTCACAGCTGACGAAGTTGCTAAGGCAGGCGCTGAATTCTTCTCATTCGGAACAAATGACCTTACTCAAATGACTTATGGCTTCAGCCGTGACGACGCCGGAAAATTCCTTGATGTATACTATACAAAGAAAATTTTCGAAAGCGATCCATTTGCTAGACTTGACCAAAATGGCGTTGGCAAACTTGTTGAACTTGCTGCTAAGCTTGGCAAAGAAGCAAGAAGCGACATCAAACTTGGAATCTGCGGTGAACATGGTGGAGATCCTTCTTCTGTTGAATTCTGCCACAATGTTGGACTCACTTATGTTTCTTGCTCACCATTCAGAGTGCCTATCGCAAGACTCGCTGCAGCACAAGCAAACATCAAAAATCCAAGAAAATAAGAGCGCTTCAAGTTTTTCTTGCAAATCTGAAAGAAAAAAGACATGCAATAGCATGTCTTTTTTGTTATTAATCGATGTTTGCTTCAAGAAGTTTTTGTGTGTTTCTATTTTCTCCACACACATATTCAAGATTTGAAACTGGGCCAGGCGTCTGCTCAAGTAACCTATAGTGTTCCATTACTGCAATTCCAAGCTTGAAAGTGATTGAGCAGGAAAGAAGTGCATAAGGGCGAAAATCTTGTTTCAATGAAACGGCACTAAGTTGGTTGCTATATTCAAGTGACTTATCAGCATATTCAAATCCATATTTTTTCAAGAATTCGAGAGGAATTTTTTGATTAAGATAAGCAGAAAGCATATTTTCAACTTCTTTATTTGAGTAAACAATTCCATCTTGAAGATCAGTAATCTCCAAAATATATTCAGGTAGTTGCAATTTAACTTTTCCTGTGTTTTGATCAAATTCGAAGTATCCTGCTTTAACTTTTTCAGTCTGATCTTTTTCTTTGAAGTTGTAAAGCAAATTGCAGGTCACGCGCTTTTTAGGACGATAGTCCGCCGCTGTATCTCTTGTTTTTTCTTCAATTTCAGATGACAGAATTATTTTTCTATCAATTTCAAGATCAAATTTTTTGAGAACCTTTTTCATTTCGTCAATGATTGCGCTGCGAACTTCAGGCGTCATAAATTCTTGAATTTCTGTAACTTTAATTTCGGTATCGTTCATTTTTTTGTTTTCCTCCTAATATGGGATTATTTTATCACACAAACAGGGTGGTGTCAATATGCATTTTTGTATAAAAGCAATAGTTTTTGCAAAAAATTCTTTACATTTTGATATCTATGTGTTATAATCTTTCAGAAATAAAGTAAAAGAGGTGATTTTTTATGATGATTGAACCATCAATTGATAAACTTGTTGAAAAAACTGGCGGAAACAGATATGTGCTTTGCACAGTTATCGCAAAACGTGCAAAAGAAATCGAAACAGTAAACAGAGCTGCACTTGCTGATCAAGATAAAAAAGCTATCACGCTTGCAAGTGAAGAAGTTGTTGCTGGAAAGGTTAAACCAAGCAAGTAATAATTTAAAGTGATAGACTTAAAAAGTTTTTTGTGCTATAATCCTATTGTCAAATGTTGACGATAGGATTTTATATAGGAGAAAGTATTGTTTGCAGATGTAATCATTGATCAGGATGCAAAAGCAATTGATAGAGAGTTTGTCTATCAAATTCCTGAAGAGTTTGACGTTAAGTTGGGGATGCGAGTGATTGTGCCTTTTGGCGCAAGGTATCTTCAAGGTTTTGTCGTTGGCATCAAAGAAGATTGCAGCTTTGATAAAACAAAAATTAAAAAGATTTCTTCTGTAGTTGAAGATTTCTCTGCCATAAAAAGTGAGATGCTTCAGCTTATGCAATTTATGGCGAAAAGAAATCATTTGAAACTTGCTTCAATTTTAAGACTTTTTCTTCCAGCTGAAATGAGAGAAGGAAAGGTTAAGGAGCTTTTTAAAAGTTTTTATTGCCTTAATACTGACGCCCAAATCACGTTGTCAAAATCTGCGAAAAAACAAGAGGAAGCGGTTTGCTATCTTAAATCTTGTGACAAAGAAGAATCTGCAGTTATGGTTGAAAGGTTTGGCTATAGTGCGATGAAAAGTCTTTTAGAGAAGGGTTATGTGACCAAAACTCAAGAAAAGTTTTCACGCAGACCACAAATAGACATGGGCGAAAGTGCAAAGGTCATTCTTAACCCAATGCAACAAAATGCAATTGACACAATGAAGGATAACAAAACATATCTTTTGCACGGCGTTACAGGCTCTGGCAAGACAGAAGTGTATATGAATTTGATTGAAAGGGCGTTAAAACAAGACAAAAATGCGATCATGCTTGTTCCAGAAATTTCATTGACGCCACAAATTTTCAATCATTTCAAAGCTAGATTTGGTGAACAGGTTGCGATTCTTCACAGTGGACTTTCAGCTGGAGAACGTTTTGATGAATGGAAAAGACTTTTTTCAGGCGAAGCAAGAATTGCAGTTGGCGCAAGAAGCGCAATATTTGCTCCACTTGAAAACTTGGGAATAATTATTATAGATGAAGAACATGAGCAAAGTTATGTTTCAGAGTCAAATCCACGTTTCTCAACTCATGATGTTGCAGCGTTCAGGGCAAGGTTCAATGCTTGTCCGCTTGTGCTTGGCTCTGCAACCCCAAGTGTTGAAAGCTATGAAAAGGCAAAACAAGGGGAACACACACTTGTTGAAATGCCAGTAAGGGCAAACGGAAAAGAGCTGCCTGCAATTCAAATTATTGATATGGTTGGTGAAATCCGCAAAGGCAACAGTGGGATTTTTTCAAGTCAGCTTATCGCAGAGCTTGCAAATGTTGTCAATGCAAAAAAACAAGCAATGCTTTTTATTAATCGAAGAGGTTTTTCTTCTTTCATGCGCTGCAGAGAGTGCGGCTATGTTGCCAAATGCACCGATTGCGATGTCAGTCTTGTTTATCACAGAGAAGACAATCGATTGAAGTGTCACTATTGCGGCAAGCAGTTCAGAGTGCTTGACAAGTGCCCAAAATGCGGAAGCGAAAACATCAAGCACGGTGCGGTTGGGACTGAGAAAGTTGTAAGCGAGCTTAACAAACTTTTCCCAGATGTAAAAATCTTGCGAATGGATAATGACACAACTGGGACGAAAAATGCACATCAGAAAATTTTGAATGAATTCAAAAACTCTTTGCCAGCGATCTTGGTTGGCACTCAAATGATTGCAAAAGGGCATGACTTTGAAAACGTTGTGCTGGTCGGGATTGTTGATGCTGACCAAAGTCTTTTCCATGCTGATTATCGAAGCACAGAGAGAACATTTCAATTGATAACTCAAGTCAGTGGCCGTGCTGGGCGTGGTAGCAGCGAAGGAAAGGTTATTTTGCAATCCTATGCACCAAAGCACTATGTATATAAGTTTGTTGCGAACTATGATTATAAAGGATTTTTCAGAAAAGAAGAAAATATCAGGCAAACGAGTGAATTTCCACCATTTTCACGAATAATTCGTATACTTTTTTCAAATCAAGATGAAAATAAGGCTTTGTCTGAAGTGAAAATGTGCTATAATGAAATCGTAAAACTTAAAGAAAAATATGAAAGTGAGATAATCTATCTTGATGCGATGAAGTCGCCAATCAAAAAAATTCAAGATAGATATCGCTATCAAATTATGCTTAGAGTCAAGCTTGACAGAGCCGATGAAATCGAAAATGAAGTTTTTGAAAAGGTTGACAAGCTGACGAAAAGCAATGTTTTTGTTGAGATAAATCCTCAGAGTTTATCTTAATATAAAAGGAGAAATTATGGCTATAAGAAAAGTTGTTAAAATAGGGGACGAACTACTGCGAAAAAAGTCAAAGCCAGTGAAAAACTTTGATGAGGATTTATGGCAACTTCTTGACGATATGAGAGAGACAATGTATAAAAACGACGGAATGGGGCTTGCTGCGATTCAAGTGGGGGTTCTTCGCAGATGCGTTGTTATGGACGTCAACAATATGTTTTTGGAATTTATAAATCCAGTGATCATCGACAGCGAAGGCGAAGATATTTCTGAAGAAGGCTGTCTTTCAGTTGGTAAGTTTAATGGCAGAGTTGCAAGACCAATGCGAGTGACAGTTTCGGCGTATGATCGATATGGCTATCCTTTTACCATCACTGGCGAGAAGCTTCTTGCAAGATGCATCTGTCATGAGCTTGACCACCTTGATGGAATACTGTTCGTTGACAAGAGTCTTGATAAAGACAAGTATTTCAAATCTGGGAGGTGATGGATGAAAATCTTGTTTTTGGGAAGCCCTAGATTCTCTGTTGAGATTTTGAAAAAACTTGCTTCTTCGAAACATCAAGTTGTTGCAGTTGTCACTCAACCAGACAGGCCAAGTGGCAGAGGACATAAACTGTGCCCGACAGAAGTTAAAAAATATGCAATTGAAAATGGAATCAAAGTTTTTGATTTTGAAAAGGTTTGTGATCATATTGAAGAGATCAAAAAAATCGATTTTGATATATCAGTCACAGCATCTTTTGGGCAAATTTTGCGTGAAAATTTTTTAAGTCTTTCGCCTTGCATTAATGTGCATCCTTCACTTCTTCCAAAATATAGAGGTGCGACACCAATTCAGTCTGCCATTCTCTCTGGCGATAAAAAAACTGGAGTGTCAATCATGAAAGTTGTCCGGGAAGTGGATGCTGGAGATGTATATTTGCAAGAAGAGCTTGCAATTGATGACGAAGATGACTATCTGTCTTTGGAAGCGAAACTTGCTTCTCTTGGCGGCGATATGCTTGTCAGAGTGCTTGACAAATTTGAGAAATGCGAAGAAAAAGCTTGGGTTCAGAAAGAAAACGAAGCGACTTTTTGCAAGAAAATAACAAAAGAAGATTGTTTTCTTGATATGAATTTAACGGCAAAAGAACTTGAGAGCAAATGCCGCGCGCTGAAAGAATATGGAACTTACATATTTATTGATGGCGAGAGACTGAAGATCGCTAAGCTTAAAGATGTGAGCGAAGAGTTTAGTTTTGTTCAGATTGGAAAGCCACTAAGTGGCTCAAAAAGATTTATCATAGGCTGCAAAGGCGGAGCGGTTGAAGTTATCTCTTGTCTCGGCAAAAGTGGGAAATACATAAGCGGCCGTGATTTTTTGAATGGCTGCAAACTTGAAGGGAAAAAGATAAACTAAAAGGAAAAATATGCTTGCTGATTTGACGAAGAAAGAAATGGAAGATTATGCAGTGGCAAACGGAATGCCTGCTTTCAGAGGAAGGCAAATTTTTGACGCAATCTATTCGGCGCAAAGCATTGACGAAGTTTCTGTTCTTTCTAAAAACTTGAAAGAGAAACTAAGGCAAGACTATCCTGAATATAAAATACTTAGAAAATTTATAAGCAAAGACGGAACAATCAAATATGTTTTTTCTTTTCCGGACGGAAACATTGTTGAGGGCGTCTTTATGAAATATAAATATGGCAACACGCTCTGCCTTTCAACGCAGGTGGGTTGCCGAATGGGATGCAAGTTTTGCGCTTCAACTTTGAAAGGGCTTATCAGAAACCTGTCTGCTGGCGAGATGCTTGGTCAAGTGCTTCTTGTCAATCGCGACAATGGAGGAACGGTTAAAGACAGAAAAGTGACAAACTTGGTGCTTATGGGAAGCGGTGAGCCGCTTGATAACTACGCAGAGGTTACAAAATTCTTAAGGCTTGTTTCAAGCGCAGACGGAATCAACATAAGCCAAAGGAACATCTCTCTATCAACTTGTGGGCTTGTGCCAAAAATTTATTCTCTTGCAGATGATGGCTTTTCTGTAACATTGACGATATCTCTTCATGCGTCAAATGACGAGATGAGAAGGGTTTCAATGCCAGTTGCAAACAGCTATAAAATTGAAGAAATTGTCAAGGCTTGTAAATATTATTTTGAAAAGACTGGGCGAAGAATTGTTTTTGAGTATACGCTTTTGAAAGGTGTCAATGATAATCTTGAAAATGCAAAAGAGCTTGGAAAAATTTTGAAAGGATTTCCATGCCATGTCAACATCATTCCGCTCAATGAAGTGAAAGAGCGAAATCTTAAAGCGACGACAAGAGCGGAGTGTTATGCTTTTTCAAAAGCGCTTGAGAAGGAAGGAATTTCATCGACGGTTCGCAGAACGCTTGGAGAAGACATCGGCGGAGCTTGCGGACAACTTCGAAATCAGATTTTGAAGGGGGAAGTTTGATGGAAGGACTTATTGTTAAAAAAAATGCCAATCTTTTCACTGTGATTACTGGCGATGAAACATATTTTCTAAGCGCAAGAGGAAATCTTAAAAAAGATGGAATCTATGTTGGTGACAAGATTGAGTTCTCGGAGAGGATCGATAAAGTTTTGCCTAGGAAAAATCTTTTGATAAGACCGCCGCTTGCAAATCTTGATAAGCTTTTCATTGTGATTGCACCAGTTCCTAAGCCAGACTTTTTGCTTGTTGACAAAATGCTTGTGTATTGCTATGTAAACGGCATTGAGCCAATCATTGTCATAAACAAAACGGACATTGCTGAAAAAGAGTTATTAGACGAAGTTCAAAAAGACTATAAAAACGTGACAAAAGTTATTCAAGTTTCATCGAAAAATGGCGACTATGAAAGTTTGCTTAATGAAATAGAGGGCATTTGCACGCTTGCAGGGCAAAGCGCTGTTGGCAAGTCTTCAATTGTCAATGCTCTTCTTGGAAAAGAAGTTTGCGAAGTTGGCGACTTAAGCAAAAAAGTTATGCGTGGAAAACAAACGACAAGGCTTGTTGAACTATATAAGTTTGACAAAGGCTTTCTTGCAGATACCGCAGGGTTTTCAATGCTTGACTTGAGTTTTGTCACTTCAATTTTGCCACGAGAACTTTCAACATATTATCCGGATTTCTTAAAATTTCGTTCTTTTTGCAAATTCTCTTCTTGTTTGCATCAAAAACGCGATAAATGTGGTATAATTGAAGGTGTGAAGAACGGCGAGATTTCAAGCCTTAGATATTCAAACTATCTTAAACTCCTCGAGCAAATAAAAGAAGGTCAAAAATTTTAAACTAAAAGGAAAGAATATGGATAAACAAGTTTATATTTCTGTTTCAACACTGACAGTCAAAAGTTATCAAGGGATTCTTGAATACTCAAAAGAAATCCAAAATGTTGCTGATATGATTCACTGCGATGTTATGGATGGCGTTTTTGTACCAGACAAAACTTATGATGCGTCGCTTGTTTCAAACATCAATCAAAACACGAATTGCATGATTGATGTTCATTTGATGGCTGTTGACCCACTTGAAAGCCTTGGGGATTATATCAAAGCTGGCGCAAACATCTTGACTGTGCATTATGAAGCGTTCTCAAATAAAGAAGATCTTGTCAAAGCGATTGATTTTATTCATAAAAACAAAGCGCTTGCTGGACTTGCAGTCAATCCAAGCACTTCCTTTAAAGAGATAAGGCCTTACTGCTATAACGTTGATGTTGTGCTTGTGATGAGCGCTGAGCCAGGGGCTGCCGGACAAAAATTTTTGCCAGAGACATATGATAAACTGAAAGAAATTGCAACTTTCAGGGATCAAAATTCGCTCAGCTTTAAGATTGAAGTTGATTGCGGTGTGAACGAGACGAATGCAAAAGCTCTTATCGATGCTGGCTGTGATATTCTTGTCAGCGGAAGCTGCGTCTACAAAGCAGAAGACAGGGCAGCAATGATCAAAACACTTAAAAAAGGCGGTTAAACGCCTTTTTTTGTTTATTTATATATAATATTTATTATATTTATAATATAACAACATTTCCGCACATGACGTCAAAGTAGGAAAAGGTTTGGATTTGACCTTGTGCGTTTGTTTTGACGGTGAAGACGCTTGGATAGACATCTTTGATAATGCCGTTTATTGTGTCGATCTTTTTGCGGCCGCGGTTGATGTTCATTTCAACTTCGTTGCCTTTGAGCGCTTTTATCTTTTCTTTTACTTCGTCGAGCCCTAAATTTATCTTTCTCATAATAATCTCCTTAAAAGTTTTCAAAAAAATTTTTGCCATTAAAAAACTTTTTAAACATTTTTGTCATACTTTTCTTCTTTCCGTCGTAAACATATCGTGTAAATCATGGAGGGGAAAATGGCATTTGAAAGTAACAATTTTTGCGTTGTGAAAAAAGAAAAGTTGACAAGGGGAGAATTTTCAGTCGACTGTCTCGTTCAAGTTGAAGGGGCAAGCAAAATTCTTTCGCTCAGCACTGACGCCAGCGTTTCAAGCTGTGAAGTTTTGAACGGAGTGATTAACTTTGCCGGCTGTGTGGACGTGGCTGTCGTTTATCTTGGGGAAAATGGAGAGACCGAGTGCGCCAAAGCATGCTGTCCATTCACTTCAAAATTTGAAGGTGAAAACATTGCAACTGGAAACAAAGCAATCATAAATGTTAAAGTTATTGACTGTGAAGTTTCAAGCGTGAGCGCGGACAGTGTTAAGCTTGTTTGCCTTGTTGAGCAAAACGGGCAGCTTGTTTGCAGCCAAGAAGTTTCTTCAATCAAGACTGATGAAGAAGACATATGCTTCAAAAGTGAAGACATTGGAGTCATTAGACTTATTGGCGAGGCAAGCGAGGTTGCAACAATCAAAAGTGAACTTACTCCACGCGGAAATGTCAAGAAAGTTTTGCTTGGAGAAAGTCAAGTCATTATCAGAAACGTTGAAAGTGGTGTAAATTTCGTTTCAGTTTCTGGCGATGTTGTAACAAGAGTTTTGTATCTCACAGACGAAGGTAAGTTTGAAACAGGCGTTGCGTCTGAAAGCTTTAAAGAAGAAGTTGAGCTTGAAGGAACAGCTAGAGAAAGCCTTGTTGAAGCTTATGGCTCTGTTAAACGTGACAACGTTCAAATCGAAGTTATTGACAGTGACAAAGGGCAAGTTTTATCTCTTTCTGTGCCAGTAAGTCTTAATGTCAAAGCATATGAAGAGACAACTGCTTCAGTAATTAAAGATCTTTACAGCACAAAGTGTGATATTAAAGTGACAACTGAGTCTTTTGATATGACAAAAGTTTGCAAGAATGAAATTGTTGAAGGAAAGATTGACGGAACTCTTTCTCTTGACGAAGATAAACCACGCATTGATAAAATTCTTTTTGTTGGCGGAAACAGCGTGACAATTTCAAACAGCTATCTTTCAAACGGCGAAGTTGTGATTGAAGGCATTGCAAAAACTTATGTTATCTATCTCAACGACGAAGAGAACTCACTAAACAGCGTTCAAATCGACATTCCATTTTCAATCTCTGACAAGTTCAGTGTTGAAAACACAGACGGCATTTTGTCAGCAGAAGCGATCGTTTGTGATGTTGATGTTGTTGCCAAGAAGGGTAGAGAAATTTTCTATGATGCTAAAGTGAAAGCATGCGTGAACTATTGCTATAACGTCGTTTCAGGAGTGATCACAAACGCAGAAGTTTCAAGTGAATATCCAGAAAAAGATTTTGCAATGGAACTTATCTTTGCTCAAAGCGGCATGGACGCTTGGGATATTGCAAAACAAGCAAGAGTTAAAGAAGAGCTTATTCTTGCCCAAAACCCTGAAATCACTTTCCCACTCACTGAAGATGCCGGACTTGTGCTTTTCTATCAAAAAACAAAATAAAAACAACCTCCAAATAAAGCAGGCTTTAAAACCTGCTTTTTTATTATTCCATATGTATAAAATAACAATTCTCTGTCAATTATTGTGCTGAGGTGAAATTATGAAGTGGATTATTGCGACAGTTTCTGCGATTGGGCTTGTGCTTGTGCTTTGTTTATGCGGGCTTTCTTCAGGCGCTGTGAGTGAGCCTGATTATCTTCGAATACATATTAGGGCGAACTCAAACTTTTCAGTTGATCAAAATGTGAAATACAAAGTTAAGGATGCTGTTGTTGAGGCGCTTATTCCAATCCTTGCTGACATTGAAAGCAAGGCGGAAGCTGAGAAGGTTATGAGCGAAAATTTTTCTTACATAGAGTCTGTTGCAAACAAAGTTCTTGCCAAGGAAGGATTTTCATATACAGCAAATGCAAAGATTGACAACGAATATTTTCCAACAAGGACTTATGATGATATAACTCTTGAAGAGGGCTTTTATGACGCACTGATCTTAGAGCTTGGAAGTGGGCAGGGCGATAACTGGTGGTGCATACTTTTCCCAGCTTTTTGCTTCACAAAAACGACAAATTCCGCCAATGTTGTATATATTTCACGAATTTGGGAGATAATTAAAAGTGTATTTTAATGAAAAAATTGGAGGAAACGATGAAAAAAAGTTCAAAAATTGCACTTTCTCTCGCATTTGCGGCACTTACATGTGCGACTGGCGTTGGGGCTTGTGTGATGACAAATGGTGGGGCGATTTCTCAATCCGCGTCTGCGGCGACCACAAAAGCTGAGAATAAAGTCATTCAGCAAAAACTTAAAAATTGGGGATATTATAAGGGTTCAGTTGATGGAATCTATGGGCCAAAAACAAAAGAAGCTGTCAAATATTTTCAAAGGAAAAATGGATTGTCGGTTGACGGCATTGTAGGGCCAAAGACGGCGGCAGCAATGGGGATTAAACTTGGCTCGAACAGCTCTTCTTCAAATCAATCTTCGTCTGACCTTGCGTTGCTTGCAAGATGCGTTCATGCAGAGGCAAGGGGAGAGAGCTATATTGGTCAAGTGGCTGTTGCGGCTGTTATATTAAACAGAGTTAAGAGTGCATCTTTCCCAAACACAATTGCAGGGGTGATTTATCAGCCATGGGCGTTTACTTGTGTCAATGATGGGCAAATAAACTTAGAACCAAATCAAACTGCATATAAAGCAGCTCAAGACGCGCTTAATGGTTGGGATCCAAGTTATGGAAGTTTGTATTATTACAACGCTTCGACTGCCACAAGTAAGTGGATTTATTCAAGAAAGACTGTTGTCACATATGGCAAGCATGTCTTTGCGATATAGGAGGGCGTTATGAAAGAAAACGATGTGCTTAAAAACAAAAATAATCTTAAACAGGAAAATAAAAGGCTGAACGGTTGGGTGATCGGGCTTGCAGTTTCGACTGCGGTTTTAGGTGCAACCACAATTGGCTTAGGCGTTGGATATGGATTGAGTAACAGTTTGTCATTCAGCTATAAAAACGACCTTGAAAGCACTTATCAAAGCTCACTTCACGACCTTGTTGATAATGTCAACAACGCAGAAATCAAGATGTCTAAAGTGCTTGCTTCGTCAACTCCTTCATATCAGAAAAAGACTCTTCTTGAAGTTTCGCAAAACGCAAGAACTGCGTCAAGCAATATTTCACTTCTTCCATTTTCACAGAATGATATGCAAGAAAATGTTAAGATGATAAATCAAATTTCAGGATATACTTCAACTCTTTCTGAAAAGCTTGCGCAGGGAGGGGCTTTATCTGAAAGCGAACTTGATACGCTTGGAGACATTCATCAAAATCTTGTGACTATGAAAGCCGAGCTTAACAAAATCATAAGAAAAGTTTCAAACGGCTATAGCATCGTGGATAACTCAATGAAGTTTGACACTGACGGCAACCTTTTCACAAAAGATTTTGCCGGCATCCATGATGTTGATGTTGACTATCCAACAATGATCTATGACGGACCGTTCTCTGACTCTGTTGTAAACTCAGAAATTAAAGGACTTAAAGGGAATAAGGTTTCAAAAGAAGAAGCAATGCAAAAAGCAGAAGCTTCATTTAAAAACCTGGCTTCAATTGAATTTGAAGGTGAAACTAATGGTCGGTTTGAGACATACAACTTCAGGGCAAAAAATTCTGATGAAGAAATGATGTATATCCAGGTCAGCAAGATGGGCGGACATATCCTTACTGTCAGCGGTGCTGGAAATGGGGATAAAACTCAGTCAATCGATAAGGCAAAAGCAAAAGAACTTGCACTTGAATTTGTCGAGAAAAATGGTATTCAAAACGGCGAAGTTGTGTGGACTGACACAGTTGCAGATCAAACATATTTCAATATTGCCCCTACTCAAAAGGGAGTTGTGCTTTATCCTGACCTTGTCAAAGTGAAGGTTGATATGACAAGCGGAACAGTTGTCGGTTATGACGCAACAACATATTTCACAAACCACGTGACAAGATCGCTTCCTACGGCGCAAGGATCAATCTCTGATGCCGAGACAAAAATCCCTTCAAGATTTTCAGTTGTAGGAAGAAGAACAGTGCTTGCTCCGCTTGACTATAACAGAGAAGTGTTATGTTATGAGTTTGAAGCTTCTTACAATGAGGCGACATATTACTTCTATGTCAATGCAGTCACAGGTGAAGAAGAGAACATCTTAAAAGTGATTGAAACTGACGACGGTAATTTGTTATTGTAAAAAATATATAAACTAAAAAAACGCTTAATTTTAAGCGTTTTTTGTTATTTTTATGCAAAATAATAAAATTTTGCCTAATCGGTGCTGACAGCACGCACTTATACATTTTCTGTTAAAAACATTGCTTTGAATGTTTTGTTTTTGTTAAAGAGCTTTTCAAAAGTTCCGCTGTCAACAATCTTGCCGTTTTCAAGGAAGAAAATTTTGTCCACATCTTTGATTGTTGAAAGACGGTGGGCAACAATGATTATTGTGCTTTTTCCTTTAAGCCCGTCAATCGTTTTCTTGATGTCATTTTGGGCGAAGTTGTCAAGGCTTGAAGTGCTTTCGTCAAAGATTATGATTGATGTTGCACGCAGAAGCGCTCTTGCAATGGCAAGGCGTTGCTTTTGACCGCCTGAAAGTTTGATTCCGCCTTCGCCAACAATTGTGTCTATTCCTTTTGGAAGAGATTTTACAAATTCTTCAAGAGAAGCTTTTGAAATTGCATCCCAAAGCTCATCGTCACTTGCGTCTGGCTTTGCAAGAATAAGGTTTTCTTTGATTGACATATCAAAGATATAAGGAAACTGATTGACAAGTGAAATTGTGCTGCGAAGTGTTTCTTTGTCAAAATCGTTAATGTTTACGTTGTCAATGAGTATTTCTCCGCTGTCAACTTCATACATCTTTGACAAAAGGTTGAGAATTGTTGATTTCCCGCTGCCTGATTTGCCAACAAAAGCAACAGTTGTGTTTGGCTTAATTTTGAAAGAAATGTCTTCAAAAATTTTGTTTTCGTTTATCTTTTTCCACTGGCTAGGCTCAGTCTTTGTCTTTTTCGTCCTCTCATATTCTTTGTAAGCATATGAGACATTTTTGAATTCAATTTTGCCTTTCACGAAATCTTTATGTACATCTCCAAACTTTTCAGTTTTGAATTCATCTTCATCAAAAAGTGTTGCCATACGTTCGTATGAAATCTTCATGTCGGTGATAAGCTCACGAATACTTCCAAACCTGCTTGCAAAACTTGAAATCGTTCCATTACGACTATAGAAAACCATGAACGTTGCAAAAGTCAAAAGTCCAAGATCCATCAAGTGAATTCCAAGGATAAGAATCGCCAAACATCCAAGATCAAGGATTAAAAACCTTAGTGACCAGAAATATGTTCCATTACGACTAAAGCTGTATTTTGCTTTTTCAAGCTTTGAATATTTTTCATTACAAATCTTTGATATGGCATTTTCAAGCCCCGTTGACTTGATGTCTTTTTCGCTTTTGATAATTTCAGTGGTCAGTGAATTGACTTCTTCAAAGGCAGAAAGATGCTTTTTCGAATCTTTTTCGCGCTGCTTATTTTTGAAATAGTCAACGACCATGCAGATTGCAAGCAAGCTGATAATAGCAAGTCCAAGCCATGGGCTTATGCAAATTATATATAACAAAACAGCGAGGGTGCTTAGTAAGCTGACGATTGACGAGATCAATCCGCTAAACTGAGATGTAAATTGCCTAGGGTCATTGATCACTCTTTGGGTGAAAACTCCAGTAGAGTGATGTGAATAGGTCTCTGAACTAAGTTTAAAAGCTTGTTTTGCAAGAGTAAAATTAAGCGCAGAAGTGATTTTGGTGCTGAACTGAGCGCTTAGCAAGTTTGAAAAATGCCAAATAATACGCTGACCAAATGCAATCCCTAAGGAAATGAGAAAAATATAAATTGTATTTCTCGTGTCTCCTAAAGCAAGATATTCAATTGCTTTTGCTGAAAGTAGGGTATAAAACACCGTTGCACCACCACCCAATATAGTAAGAAGACAGTACATAAAAATTTTAAATTTATGTTTTGCAAAGTATGGGGCTAACTTAAAAGATGATTTATCTTTTTGTTTTTTCATTTTTTCTCCTTTTTATATATTCTATCAAATCCCCCCCCCGAGTCAATCAAAAAGGGATAGAAAAATTAAAAAAGGGGAGAGGCAAAAGCTCTTCCCTTAAAAAACTTGGACACAAAAACCCTCACGAAACCATGTTCGTGAAAAGCCTTGGCGAAGATTGCTGAAAATTGAGATTAGTTTTCTTCAGCTTCTGCTTTTTTATAAGCGTCTAAAATGGCATTTTTGATTTGTTCACGAGTTTCAGTGTTGATTGGGTGAGCAATGTCTTTGTATTCGCCTTCAGGTGTTTTTCTGTTTGGCATTGAGATGAAAAGACCATCTTTGCCATTGATAACTTTGATGTCATGAACAACAAAGCATTCATCAATTGTCATTGTTGCGACAGCTTTAAGTTTTGCTTCGTCCTTTGTTACCATTCTGATTCTAACGTCTGTGATTTTCATTTGCGTGTACCTCCAATAATTGTAATCGCATTTAACGCTAGTTCTATGATACAACTTTTTTTCATATTTTCCAAATATTTTTTGCCTATTTATCATTTTTTCACAACTTTAAACCTCTTTACTCATAAATGTTGTTATGACGTTTTTTTATCAAGGGGTGGAAGTTGAATATCATTTTATAGGAAATCCTGGTCCCTGTCCCACGCTTATCTTGCATGGCTGGGGCTGTGACGGGGAGGAATTTGCGTCAACTGTTGAGAATTTTTCTGATCGATATTTTTTGACGCTTGACTTTCCTCCTTTTGGCAAAAGTGGCAAAGTGGATGCAGAGTGGAACATATACACATATGCAAGTATGGTGATATCATTATGTGAGCATTTGAAAGTGAAAAAGTGTGATATCCTTGCCCATTCTTTCGGTGGAAGGGTGGGCATTTTGATGGCTGCGCTTGCCCCTGAATTTGTTGGCAGTCTTGTTCTTGTTGACAGCGCGGGGTTGCTTCCACGATTTAGCTTTAAAAGATATCTAAAAATCAAAGAATTTAAACTTAAAAAGAAACTTGGCTTAAATGTTCAAGGTTACGGCTCAGAGGACTATCAAAATCTTGATGAGGCAACAAGAAAGGTTTTTGTTTCAATTGTTAGTGAAGATTTGAAAGGCTATTGCCACTTAATATCAGCCAAAACACTTATCGTTTTTGGCGAGAAAGATAAAGATACTCCGCCATACATGGCAAAGAAGCTTCACAGATTGATCAAAAACTCGACTTTAGTGCTGCTCAAGGAAGGAGGACACTTTTCTTTTCTGGATTGTCCGCTTTCTTTTTGTAAAGCGCTTCATAATTTTTGGGAGGGAGAAAAATGAACTATGTCTATTCACTTATTTGCCTTTTGCTTTGTGGGGCTTGGAGTTATATTTACGTCAAAACATATCAGCTTAATGGATATAACATAAAAAAGTTCGCCTCTGCATGCATTGAATTTAAACTTGCCTTTGGCGACAAAAGCAAACTTGTTTTAACCAAAAGATTGGCAAGGTTTATTGTCACATTGCTTGCCATAGATTTTGTTCTGTTTTGGGTAATTAACACTTTTATTATCTATGACTTTCTAAAAGTTGTCGATTGCACACTTGTTATACTTTTCGCGCCAGTTGTTGTTATAATTTCGCACTATATCCTATTGCCGCTTGAAATTTTTATCAAATATCTATATAAAACGAAGGCAAAACGAAAACTTGCCAGCAAAAAAGTTGTTAAAATTGGCATTACTGGAAGCTACGGGAAAACCTCGACAAAAAATATTCTTGCTCAAATTCTTGGCAAAGAGTATAAAGTTTGTCTTACGCCTCAAAACTGGAATACTGAAATGGGCGTGACAAAAACAATCCTCACAAAACTTGACGATGAAGATATTTTTATCGCCGAGATGGGGGCTCGGCATAAAGGCGACATAAAAGCACTTGCTCAGCTTGTTGAACCTGACTATGCAATTCTTACAACGATTGGTCAACAGCACATGGAAACTTTTGGAAGTCTTGAAGCAATTGAAGATACAAAAAATGAACTTGTTTTATATATGAAAGAAAAGGGTGTTGTCTTTTTCAATGGAGACAGCAAGTCAAATCGTAAACTCTACGCCATTTGCAAAAAAGAAAAATATCTCACTTGCAGCGAAAAAGGCTATGCTTATGCGAAAGATATAAAAACTTCGCATGAAGGCAGCGAGTTCACTCTTGTTATTGGCAAAGAAGAAGTCAAGGTCAAAACCCGTCTTCTTGGAAAGTTCAATATTGACAATATTGTCACTGCAAGTGCTCTTGGAAGATATCTTGGGGTAAGCATGACAGACATTGCTTCAGCAATTCGAAATCTTGAATCGACGCCGCATAGGCTTCAACTGATCAAAAACAGATATTTTTCAATCCTTGACGACAGCTATAACTCAAACCTTATCGGCGCAAAAGCGCTTAATGTTCTCTCTTCATTCAAGGGGCGCAAGATTGTTGTGACACCTGGCTTTGTTGAGATGGGAGAGGAAAGCTCAAAAGCCAACTTCACACTTGGGACTTGGGCGGCGGACGTGGCTGACTATATTGTCATTATGAATGAAACCAACAAAAACTATCTTCTTTCAGGTGCGATTGCCCATAACTTTAATCAAGATAAAATCTTCTTTGCTTCTTCCAGAAAAGAGCAAACAGAAGTTATATCAAAACTCACTTGTGAAGGCTGCGTTGTTTTGTTTGAAAACGATTTGCCTGATAATTATAGCTAACATAACGGAGGGAACATGAAAAATATTGCAGTTATTTTCGGCGGAAGAAGCGTTGAGCATGATATCTCAATTATAACAGCTCAGCAAACTCTTTCAAGCATGTCAAAAGCATACAACATTATTCCGGTATATATTGCACCAAGCGGAGAATGGTTTATTGCTGACAATTTTGATGATCCTAAAACTTTTTTAGATTTTCGAAATAATGTCAAAAAGAAAAAGAGTGTCACTTTGCTTCTTGGCAGCCCTTATCTGATTGTAAACAAAAAACTTGGAAAGAAAATCCGCATTGATTGTGCGCTTTTATGCTTGCATGGAAAAAATGGAGAAGATGGAAGCGTCCAAGGGCTTTGTCAACTTTGCCGCATTCCATATTCTTCTTGCGGCATGATGCAAAGTGCGATTGGAATGGATAAAGCGATTACTAAGCGTCTTTTATCAAGTTTTGAAATTGCCAACACAAAATTCGTTGAAATCTATAAAAATGATTTCGAAAGGGAGGCAAAAGAAACTATAAGTGAAGCGGCTGAAAAAATAGGTTTTCCACTGATCGTTAAGCCTGCAAATCTTGGAAGTAGTGTTGGAATAAGTGTTTGTGAAAAGCCGGAGCAACTTGAAGAGATGACAAAAGAAGCTTTCATGTATGACAACAAAGTCCTCTTCGAAGAATTTATATCCGGTGCAAGAGAATTCAGTTGTGCAGTTTTGCGTGTTGGAAAGAATTTGATCACAAGCAAGGTTCAAGAAGTCAAGAAAGGCGAAATATATTCTTTCAAAGAAAAATATATTGAAAGACTTGGAAAACAAAATCACAAGATTGAAAAATCTGTTGAAAAAGATATAAAAGATTTGAGCATATGCACATATAAAGCACTGGAGTTTAAAGGAGTTGTAAGGGTTGATTTTCTTATGAACAAAAAAGGTGAAATTTTTGTCAATGAAGTCAACACAATCCCAGGTTCGCTTGCTTTCAACCTTTTTGATGTGCCATTCCATGACCTTATTGATACACTTGTTGATGAGAGCATATCTTCATTTGAAGAAAGCGAGAATTTCACCTATGCATTTTCTTCACAAGCTCTGAAAGATTATTGCACGCTTGCCAACAATTTCAAGTTTAAAAAGTAGCGAATAAAAATGCAGGCAAGTGTATATTTATACAAAACTATTAATAAATAAAAATATTGTCATAAAAACTTTCAATTGCAAGAAAAAGAGATAAATATAGATATATTTATTCTTT
>CAOKRZ010000005.1 GCA_948471335.1 uncultured Christensenella sp.
AATGCTTTTATAGTGTGAAAAAGTGTCAAAACCAACTTTGCCATGATAAGCACCAATTCCACTCGATTTCAGCCCTCCAAAGCCAAGCTTTGAAGTCGCAAGATGAATAATGCAGTCGTTCACGCAGCCGCCGCCATAATTACAAAAATTGGTCACTTTTGCAATGTTTTTTCTTGAAGAAGAAAAGATGTATAAAGCAAGTGGCTTAGAGAGACTGTTCACCTTTTTGATTGCTTCATCAAGATTATCAAATTCAACCATAGGCAAAACTGGTCCAAAAATTTCGGTTTGCATCTCTTCGCTTTCAAAAGTTGAATTAAGAATAGTTGGCTCGATTTTAAGAGATTTTTCGTTAAATTTGCCACCAAAAATCAAGTTTTGATCAGTTATAAGCCTTTTCGCCGCCAAAAATTGTTTTTCGTTGATCATTTTTGGATAATCTGGGTTTCTTATTGGGTCGACTGAGTATTGAAGAACAATTTGCTTTTCAAGTTCTCTTACAAGTTTTTCTTTGACGCTTTTGTGGCAATAAATATAGTCAGGCGCAACGCAGGTCTGCCCGCAGTTTAAAAATTTGCCAAAGACAATGCGTTTTGCAGCAAGAGCGATGTTTGCAGTTTCGTCAATAATGCAAGGGCTTTTGCCACCCATTTCAAGAGTGACTGTTGTGAAATGTTCTGCCGCCTTTTCCATAACTATTTTGCCAACCCTTGTGCTTCCTGTAAAGAAGATGTGATCGAAGTCCAAATCCAAAAGGAACGAACATTCTTCGCGTCCGCCCATGACAGTAAAAACATCTTCTTCAGAAAATGTTTTTTGAATAAGTTTCTCTATAACCTTGCTGACATTTGAAGATGTCTCGCTTGGCTTTAGCATAACCTTATTCCCTGCTGCAATTGCGTCAACAAGTGGTTCAATTGAAAGCATGAAAGGATAGTTCCAAGGGCTTATGATCAGCACCTGTCCACGTGGGCAAGGTTTTTTATATGACCTTGAAGGAAACTGAGCAATTGGCGTTGAGACACGTTTATCTTTTGAAAAGCTTTTGCAATGTTTTATCATAAAAGAAATTTCGCTCAAAACAAGGCCGATTTCGCTCATATAACTTTCAGTCTTGCTTTTGTTAAGATCTTGTTTCAGTGCATCGCAAATTTCATTCTCCATAAGCAGGATGTTTTTCTTAAGTTTTTTAAGCGCTTTAACCCTGTTTTTAGGTTCTTGAAGAGGGTTTTGTAAAAGCTTTTCCCTTTGCTTTTTATATACTGATAAAATCCTTTCTTTAGTCATTTTTCGCCTCTCTGTAAATCTTTTCAAGATCTTTCGCTGTCCAAAGCACAGGCACTGGATAAAGAGGATTTCCTTCTTTCTCAGCGGCAACAGCAAGTGAAGGAATGTCCTTTTCTTTTATATCTGCAATAGACGTTGGGATTGACATATACTTATTCATCTCTTCGATTTTTTCAATAAAGATTTTCGCGCCAACCTCTTTTGAAACTGTCTTATCAAAAAGCCCAGCATATACGCCCATCTTCCAAAGCTTTTTGTAAATCTTTCTTCCATAAGCTTTCAAAACGTATGGCAAAAGAACTGCGTTTGCAAGCCCGTGAGCAACGTTATATTTTCCTCCCAAAGAGTGCGCAATTGCATGAACATAGCCAACATAGCTTTTTGTAAAAGCAAGCCCTGCCATGTAAGCCGCGCGAAGCATATTTTCTCTTGCCTTGATATCTTCCCCGTCATCATAGGCTTTTGTAAGGTTTTCAAAGATAAGCTTAACTGCGTCCAAAGCATTAGCTCTTGTGTCTTTGGTTGTGCTTCTTCCAATAAACGCTTCCACAGCATGCGTGAGCGCGTCCATCCCAGTTGTTGAAGTCACGCTTTTTGGAAGTCCGACTGTAAGCTCTGGAAGAAGCGCTGCATATCTTGGAATAAGTGGAAAATCATTGATTGCGTATTTATGGCGAGTTTTGCTGTCAGTGATAACAGCCGCCAAAGTTGTTTCACTTCCTGTGCCAGCCGTTGTTGGAATGGCAATAAGAAGTGGAAGGCGTTTTCTTACCTTCAAAACGCCCTTCATTTGCCCAAGCGATTTTTTAGGTCTTGCAATTCTTGCCCCTGCACCTTTTGCACAGTCCATTGCACTTCCACCACCAAAGGCAATTATTGCATGAGCATCATACGCTTTATATGCCTTAACCGCTTCGTCAACATTGTCAGTGGTTGGGTTTGCAACCGTCTTATCATAGGCCTTAACTTTGATGTTCCCTTTTTTAAGCTCTTCTTCCAAGTCTTTTGTAAGCCCAAGTGAAGAGATACCTTTGTCAGTCACAAGCAAAATTTTGTCAATGTTTCTTTCTTTCAAAACTTTGACAATTTCTTCATAACTATTTAAAGCTTTTGGCTGTCTGTAAGGCAAAACAGGCAAAAGGATTTTAAAAACAAATTGATAGGTTCTGCAATAAAATTTTTTAAAAATGTTCATTTCCCCTCCTTATTTTTTTAAGTATATTATCACTAAGTCTACTCTTCTGTCAACAAAGTTTAAATCTATTCAAAAGATTGTCGCACTTGTCGAATTTTGTTTGACTTGAAAAGAATAAAAAATATATACTTAAAGTATAGAGAGGAAAAAATGTTCGAAAAAGAAGGCAAATTTATACAAAAATTGGTGAAAAAACTTAATAAAATATTTTTGGAAGGTGCATCAGAAAAAATGCATAAAGGCCAAAACGACTTTGTGACTGATAAGGATTTTGCTTGTGAAGAATTTTTAATTTCACAAATCAAAAAGCATTTTCCAAAAGACAATATAATCAGCGAAGAGACAAACAAAGGCAACACTCTTTCTGACCGCACATGGATCATAGATCCAATCGACGGAACAATCAATTACATGAATGGCTTGCCAGAATGCGGAATTCAAGTCTGCTTCTACGCACAAGGAGAAACTCAACTTGCATGCTTAAGCTTGCCAAAGCTTAACGAATTCTATTTCGCAAAAAATGGCAATGGTGCATATCTTAACGGCAAACAAATTGTTATCAACAAAAATGTTGAAATTGAAGATGCGCTCATCACCTTAGGTGACGGAAAAGCAAAAAATGACATCAGAAAAATTCTTAACAAAAAACTTTTAGGTACAAGATATTTTGGCTGCTCAAGCTTTGAATTTGCAAAGACAGCGTCATCGTCTCTTGCTGGATACATCCTTATCACAAACAATGTTTGGGATTATATGCCAGGAATGCTTCTTTGCAAAGAAGCAGGTGCGACTTGCCTCACAACCGAGTTTGAAGGTATTGTTTGCAGCATCGCAATGTGCAACGAAAACCTTGCCAAGTTTATAACAAGAGAACTTAAGAAAATAAAATAAAAAAGAAAGCATATGCTTTCCTTTTTTTTGTTTAAACATTTCCGAGTTCTGCGCTGGCGATTTTAAATCCATCTTTTTTCATATCTTCTCCGCCCCCGATTATTAGTTCACTTAAAGATGAATCTGGAAAAATCGGTCCGATACAATTTTTTGTTTTATCAATTTCCTTAGATGTTGCAGCATAATAAGCTGCTCGCTCAGTGGTTAAGCATGAAACGCGAATCCTTATTTTTTTATTAAGTATTTTCTTTAGTTTTATAAGTCCCTTAAACATGTTTACTCCTTTATTTGATAGAAGTCTAACATAAAATAAGGAGTTTGTCAAGCACTTATTCTTCCATGAAGATTGTGCCTTCTTTTATTTTGATTTTATATGTTTGTTTTGGCGCGGCTTCCTTCCATTCAATTTTGATTTCAATTTCCTTTTTCTCTTGGCTTACAATTGGAGTTAAAACAACTCTTCCTGTTTTTTCATTGTTGACAATTTGATAGATTTCGTCTGCGATCATTTTTTTGCCGTCAATCCAAAGTGCGCTGCTTTCAAAATCTTTAACTTCGCTTGGGGCTTTAATTTCAATGCCCACGCGACAGCCGTCTTCTTCCCAACCTTTTGTTATATCTTTTTTATAGAACTGAACAATTTGCCCTTCTCCGCCAAAAGTTGCTGTGTGCGAAGAAGAGTCATAAACAAAGTCAAGGCTTCCACCAGTCATCTCTGCATCACGTAAAATTTCGCTGTAAGGATAAGCATGTCCGCATGAAGTCAAAAGCAAAAGGCAAAGTAAAAAGATTGGCAATTTGAGATATTTCATAATCACTCCTTAGCGATATTTTGCGCAAAATCAAGTGAAAATATCTATTTTTTATCATTTTTTGCCGTTGAAACCGCATTTAGCTTGTTTATTTGTATTTCCGAAGCCTCTTCCGCTTCATCAAATTTTTCTCTTGAAAGAATCATTTGAACCTTCAAAATGTCGGCTCGTTTGATTGAATATTTTGAAAAACAAAGAATGCCAAGAGCGAGAAAAATTGAACAGCCAAAGAAGACAATCATTCCAAGCCCGTTCTGCACGCTCATAGCCTGCACTGGTTGAGTGGAATCAAACCTTATGATATCGAGAAGGAATCCAATGATAAGAAGCGCGATTGAATTTGCAAGGTTGTATGTGAAAGTGAAAAAGCCCGTGTAAGCCCCTGCGTTATTTTTCCCCGTTTTATACATTTGCATTGTCACAACATCAGCATACATTGAAAAAGGAAGAGAATACATTGCACCCGCACCTACTCCACAGAAAAAGATGCATGGAAGAGCGATAAAAAACATAAGTTCAGCTGGAATATATGCCCTAAAAAGAAAGGTCAAAACAGTGAGGAAAATGCCAAAAACAATTGTTGAAAGTGAGATGATGAGTGAGCGTTTTTTGTCCAGCCTTTTTGCAAGATAGACCCACAAAGGTTGACTTAAGATTGCCCCGCCAAAAAGGCAAATGAGAATGACGGAAATCTGCGCGCTTGAAAAGTGATAGCAATACGTGAAAAGATGCATGCCAACTGCTGTCAAAAATGCAGAGGCAATTGTCGCGCATGAATAGCCTAGGATAACTGACCGAAAATCTTTTTTCTTCAAGATTTCAAAATATCCGCCAAGAAGTTTTGAAAGTTCAAACTTCTTTTTCTCTTCCATGGTATAAATGTTTCGGGTTTTTTGGACGTGATGAAGCGTGCCAAAGATTGTGATAAGCCCGAATGTCAAAAGAAGGGCTGAATTTATATACGCAATGTTTATATACCCTTTTTGAGAAAAATCTGTTTGAATGCCAATTGAAATTGAAGGCATGAAAAGATACATAAGGATGCTTGGCATGATCATCCCCATAATTGAAAAAGCGGTTTTATAGCCTTGAACTTTTGACTGCTCGTTATAGTCTGGCGCGATGTCAATGCCAAGCGCTGAATAAGGCGTTCCAAAAAATGTGTTTGCAGTTTCAATTGCAAGAAGGAAAACGAGAAGCCATAAAAACTTTCCACTTTGGGCAAGACTTTGCGGCATTGACCAAATGAGGATATTTATGATTGATATGGCAAAAATCCCAAACAGCATAAAGCCGTGACGCTTGCCAAAAAATTTGTTTCGGCAATTGTCGCTAAGATGCCCAATAAGCGGATCGCTTACGCCATCCCAAAGTGAAGCTATTGCAACAGCGATTCCAACAAGAGAGCCCGAAATGCCCATAACACTTGTTCCAAAAAACATTATAAAATTGCTCATAGTGTTTGACATTGAGCCATATCCAAGCGCACCAACAGAATAGCAAAGTTTAGTCCTTGCAGGTAATGATTTTTTCACATGACTATCTTATGCATGTCCGCATAAAAAAAATGCCCAAACGATATTGGACATTTCTAATTTTCTTTTTCAGGTTTGTTAACCGCACTAAGCAGTCTTTTTGCAATTTCAAATCTTGTTTGCTGATATGGCACAAGCTCTTTGCACCAGTGATCAACCGCTTCAATAATTTCAGCGTTTTCGCATTCAAACTCTTCTCCTTGTGGAAGAATCAAAGTGACACCAAGCCTTTTAACTTTCTTGTTTGTCACAAGGTCTTTATACGTCGTTTTTTCAAAGAACAAAACGGCTTCATATCCAAGTCCGCCAAGAATTTTGTATCTTTGCCCTTTCACTTCAATTTGAATCTTAGGCATTGTCTTTCTCACGATTGAAACAAGGTCAATAGTAAACTCAGTTGAAAATGAATTTTCAATCGCTTGAGAGATTTGAATAGGAAAATCTTTAGGTTCTTCATTGCCATCGCATTCGCCGAGGAAAAACTTTTGCGCCCTTGACTTAAAAGCTGTTGGCAGATTTGAAATCTTTCGCACTTTGAAATAGCTTTTTCCTTCATCCATCTGCTTGCTGATAACAAGCCCTGCATTTGAAAGAAGATTGGAATTTATATCATATATAATTTCGTTGCCTTTAAATTTGCCGTCATATTCAAAGCGATAAAACTTAAGCTCACGATCAAGCTTTTTAAGCACTTTGTTAAAGTTTTTGCCGATAAGCATATAATGGACTTTCCTTCTGTTTTCGTTTTCAAGTTTGTCGTTACTTTTCACCGCTTTTCTCCTTTTTCTTTATTTTACATGCTTTTTAAAAAAAAATCAAATGTTTAATATCTTTTTTTTCGGTCAATAAATTTAAAGGAGGAATTTTTATGGATTTTAATAAAAGCAAAACCAAAGAAAATCTAGCCCGAATCTTTGCGGCTGAATGTCAAGACGGTGCAAGATATCAATTTATGGCAAAAGCCGCCCTAAGTGAAGGTTATTCTTACATCAGTGACCAGCTTAAAGCGCTTGCAAAAAATGAAATGGCGCATGCTTCGATGATTTATGGCCTTATTTTAGAAAAACTTGACAAAGGCAAAGACAATGTGCCAATTGAAGCGGGATATCCTTTCGAGCCAAGTCTTTTGAAAGTCAGTCTGTCTACGTCTGCTGAAATTGAAGAATATGAAGCAAAAAACATTTACCCAAGCTTTGCAAAAGTTGCAAAAGATGAAGGCTTTCCAGAAATCGCAAAGAAGATTTTGTTTATTGCCAAAGTTGAAGAAACCCACCACCAAAAGCTTAACGCATTTGCAAAGCTTTATAAGGCAAACAAACTATATAAAAACAGTGAGCCTATTCTATGGTCATGTTCAAACTGCGGTCACAGCGAGATGTCAAAATCTGCATGGCAAAAATGTCCGCTTTGTGAATATCCTCAAGGCTATGTCATCGTGCCGCAAGATAAACTTACAAGTTTGTATCAATAAATAAAAAAAGCGCAACTCAAGTTGCGTTTTTTTAGGCCTATTAGTTAAAAAGATTTTTAAAACTGTTACCGAATTTAAAAACAGGGTTTTTAGTTGCATCAATCTTAACTTTCTCTTTTGTGAGAGGGTTGATGCCAGTGCGAGCAGCTCTTGACTTGATTTCAAATGAACCGAATCCAGCGATCTGAATTTTTTCTCCTTCTTTAAGTGTGTCAGCAATTGTTGCGACCATGGCATCAAAAGCAAGTCCTGCATCTTTTTGAGTGAAATTTGCTTTATCAGCGAATGCTTTGATAAATTGTTGTTTGTTCATTTATCATCTCTCCTTTTTATATATTAGGCCTTCTTGCCTATCTTCATATTAACATAAAGAAAAGAAATATCCAAACAAAAACGGCAAAAAATAACCAAAAAATTGAGTATTAAGTTAAGAATTTTGACATAAGAATTTTAGACGAACCAATTCTTAATACTGTTGAAAATGAAGCGACTAAAGCCCACAAGTTCAACAAAATATGGGTTCACATTTGCAACATCATGAACTGTGTATACCACTTTGCCAATAATTCGGTCAAGTGACTGAGAGCCATAGTCTCGATTTCTTGAGTCTTTGCTTGCAGCCCTGTTGTCACCAAGAAAGAGAACTTCCCCTTTTGGAACTTTATAAAACAGCGTGTCTCCAACAAGATATATGTTCTTTTCGTGATCCTCTCCGCCTGCCAAAAGCCCAGTATAGAACTTTGGATCATATTCTATATTATTATATCTGCTTGTAGATCCGACTTGCCAATGTGAATAGTCAATATATGGCTCATAAAGCTCTTCAATCGTTGTCTCATTTACCTTTTGTCTGTAAACACGAAACTCACCTTCATCATTCACTTTGATTGTGACAAGGTCGCCTTCAAGCCCAATAACGCGCTTGATGATTGTTTTGCTTTCTTCATCGCTTGGAAGAGACCTGTCGATTGGCTTAAGCACAATGACATCGCCATGAGTCACTTTTGAGTTCAGTTTGACTATAACGCCGTCCTGAACATACTCTCCGTTTATAACTTCGCCATCGGGATTGAATGATGGCATCATGCTCTCGCCAGTAACTTTGAAATACATAAAGTTGTCATGCATAACGCCTGTGAAGACTGAAGAAATTGTCAGAAGCAGCAAAAACACAAAGAAAAGCTTGAGAAGTGCTGAAAGCATCATCTTCTCTTGCCTCTCATCTATAAAATAGTTTTCATATGGTTTTGTCATTTTTCTCCTTCAATCTTTTTGGAAAATTTGCATCCGCAATAGTTTTGTCTATAAAGCCCAAATTCTCTTGAAAGCATTATGCTCTTTTTATATCCGTCTTTCTTTTTGAAATTTCCGTCAAGGAAATATATCCCTTCGTCCCTTTCAATGCTTTTGCCTATTGCATTGATCACTTCGCTGTTTTTGTGCGGACTGACTGTCAGTGTCGTTGCAAAGCCGTCAAAGCCAAGCTCTTTTGCCTTCTTTGCAGTTTTTAAAAGCCTAAGCTTAAAACAAATTGCGCAGCGCGCACCTCCCTCTTTGCAATCTTCAAAGCCCACAACTTGACTTAAAAAGTCTTCTGGGAGATGCTCTTCACATATGACGTCAATGCCCTGAGCCTTACAATAGCGCTTTTGCTCTTCAAGGCGATGGTTATATTCCAAATCGGTGTCAATGTTTGGATTATAATAATAGATTGTCAAATCATAATCATCTTTAAGCGTGTCAATAACTGCTGTCGAGCAAGGCGCGCAACAAGAGTGAAGCAAAAGTCTCATTCAATCGTCCTCAAAATCTTGACAAGCTGCGAGAAAAGTTTGTTTGACTTAATTTCACTTGACACCTTTGTAAACGAAGTTGCATTAAGCATAAAACAACCCACGCAATCGCCACAATTGACAAAAACCTGAATTATGAAAAAAAGTTTTTCGCCCGCACACTTAATCACATAAGTTGGAAAAACAAACTCTCCAACTTTAAGATTGCACTTCTCTTGAAGAGAATAACTATTGCCAAGGTTTGCATAGTTTTCTGTAAGCCTATCATAATACGTGAAAAATTCGTCTGGGTCTCGACGCGCTTCAAAAAGTGATATAACCCCGCCTTCTGGAGAGATATAGTTTGAAAGGTTGTTCAGCCCCTGTCCGTTTGGCAAATTGTATCTTTCTTTTGAGGCAACAAAACCACTAGGCAAAAGAAAAGACATTTCATTAAGTTCTTTAATTATCTGTTTCATGGGATAAGTATGCCACTAAACGAAAAAAAAGTCAACTAGAACGCATTTATTGCATAAAGCATAATGTCGTTGACATTTTGGTTGCAAAGCCCATAAACAAGAATTTTGCCGTCCCGTTTATATGTCACAAGATTTTGATCCTTAAGCAGCTTAAGCTGATGAGAAATTGTGGTCTGATTGATGCCAAGAATGGTTGACAAATCGTTGACGCACATGTTCATCATCGAAAGGCATGACAAAATCTTGATTCTGGTTGAATCGGAAAAGTTTTGAAAATAGTCAGCAAGCTTCATGATATCCCCTTCTTCTGGCAAACTTCCAAGAATATCTCTCTTGTTTCTTTCTGTGAGTAATAAAAATTTGTTTTGCATAGTTTTCCCCTTTCACACAATTTTTTGATTGTACATATATAGATTGTGATATCTGACATGAATATTTTGCCAAATTACATTGGATAAATCAAAATAGTATTTTGCATTATTTTGAAAACTTTTTGATATTTTTGTTGAAAAGGAGGGATTTATTATGACACAAAATATCTTGCTTGTGCTTTTGCTTTCAATTTTCACTTCGGCAAATGACACCAATCTTAACACAAACACAAACTTCTTGCTTCTCTTGCTGCTTGCACTCAACGGACAAAACTCAAACGGCTGTGGGTGCAATCAAAACACCTGCCCTGGCGCTCTTGGAATAAATTTCTAAAAAACACAAGGAAAAACCTCGTGTTTTTTTATTTGCATATAAAAAGCGAAAAAATGCATTTTTTTTATTTTTTTATGTATTTATTTTTAATTTTTATTTAACCTATAAAATAAATAAAAAAATATTTTTAAAATAATTGAAAAAATCATTAAAAATTGTTTTGAATTTATTTTTTTTTATGCTATTATAGCCTTGTAACTTAAAGGAGGAATATTATGAATTTTGTCTCTAATTTATTGAAAACTGGCTGGTCTGGAATTTTCGCTGATGGTATAACGGAAGATGATACCACATGGGGTTGGCTTATAAAGACATTTAACGCTGTTGAAATTGCATTGTATGTTATTATGGCTATCGTTGGTGTAGCTGGTGCGATTTATGCAATATGGCTTGGAATTAACTTGGCAAGAGCTGACGAACAAGGAAAACGTGATGATGCTAAGAAACACCTTATCACTGTTCTTATCGCTGTTGGCGTAACGGCTGCACTTGTATTATTTTTCAACCTTATCCTTCCATTGATTGTTTCCGCAATAATGGGAGACGCTGGTAAAATTGGTGCGTCAGCTGGTGGCATAATTAACGCTTTAACAAATATAAAATTTTAATTTTAAATAAATAAATTAAAAAGCCGAATTAAATTCGGTTTTTTTATTTTAAATTAAATTTTAAACTATTAAATATTGAATTATTTTTTTATATTTTCTTGTATTATTAAAAAAAATATGCTAAAATATTTTTAAGGAGAAAAATATGACCAATTTCTTTTCTTTACTTGGAGTGACTTATCACTATATGGGAGATTATGCTTGGCTTAACAATGTATATAAAAATTTGCCAGTCATTCTTTATATTATTCTTGCACTTGTTGGAGGCGCTGGTGCTGTTTATGCAGTCATTCTTGGCATCAATCTTGCAAGGGCTGATGGAGACGATGCACGCAAAAAAGCAGTAAGCCGATTAACAAACACCTTAATTGGCATTGCCGTGCTTTTATTTCTCGTGCTTTTCATCAACGAACTTTTGCCTCTCATTTTAAGAGCCGCACTTGGAAAAGATATGGTTATGAAACCAGAAGAATATAGCGATGCAGGAAATGCAGTCAACATGATAAAACCATTTTTAAGCATGCTGAGAAGATAAAATTTTTTCAATCAATTTTTTAAGTTTTAAATCACCTCACCTATTTTGAGGTGATTTTTCTTCTTTGCGGTAAATCTTTTGGTTTTTTGTTTTTGGTGTGATATAGTTATATTGTTTGGAGAGATGTCAGAGTGGTCGAATGAGGCGGACTCGAAATCCGTTATACGGTTTCCGTATCAGGGGTTCAAATCCCTTTCTCTCCGCCAAATAAAGCTCCTAGATTTTTGATCGCGAGCGGAAAGTCAAGAATGTTCAAATATTGGCACACGTTTTTAAGAATTTGTTATAATATATTATTGGAGAAAAACTTTGAAAAAGAAAAGATATAAGATAATTATTGATACAGATCCTGGTGTAGATGACTGCTACGCGCTTATTTTCATGCTTTCAGATCCAGAGCTTGACATCAAACTTATCACAACAACTGGCGGCAATCTTGGGCTTAACACCGTCACAAGAAATCTTTTCCATTTGCTTAAAAAATTGGGAATAAGTGATATCCCAGTTGCAAAAGGCTCGGCTGCTCCACTTTGCAGAAAGGCAATTGACGCAAAATTCATTCACCAAAATGAAGGCATGGGCGGATATATCCCACCTAAGAAGGAAACATATCCAAATCTTCTTAAAGAAAATGCTATTGAAGCAATGTATCGTGTGATTAAAGAGAACCCAGGAGAGATTATTCCTTTCCTTATCGGGCCTCACACCAACTTTGCAAAGCTTCTCACCGCTCACCCTGACGTGAAAGACCTTGTGCCAAGAATTATTTATGAAGGCGGATCACCTTATGGCGCGCCAGGCTTCCCTGATCACATTTCTTTCAACATGTCATATGACCCAGAAGCTTTTGACATTGTGCTTAAATCAAGGATTCCACTTGTGCTTGTTCCATCAAACATGGGCAGAAGAAAAACTCACCTAAGCGAAGAGCTGGTTGAAAAAATCAAAAACACAAATGAAGTTGGTGCATTTATCTATCAAATGTTCAACAAATATTGGGAGCCAGGCTTCCCAGACAAACGCATTGCGACAAATGACATTTGCACTTATGCCTATCTCAAACACCCTGAATATTTCACATATTTAACTGCCGACATGATTGTTGACACTGATGAGGCGCCAGGAAAAACTTTTGCATATTTCCACAAGAAAGGAAACATCAAAATTCTTAACAACGTCAACCGCAAAAAGTTTATTAAATTTCTGATGGAAAGGCTTAAAAGTTATGACAATTTTAAATTAAATTAAGAGATTTTTCTCTTAATTTTTTTTCGTTTATTTTCAAGATTTTTGTATATATTATATTATATATATTTATTATATATATTTTGCCAAAATATTTTGTTTTTCGCGCTGGTTATGATAAAATATTTCTATCAAAAAAATCAAATGGAGAGGTCGTTATGAAAAGGTTGAAAAAATTTCTCGGCTCAGCTATTTTATCTTTTGCAATTTTGGGAGCAGCAGGCACTTCCCTGCTTTTTTCGAATACAAAAACGGTTGAATCAAATCAGGTTGACGCTGAAATTTCAGATGTGATCAAAAATGAGGATAAGCCTTCATACTGGAATGATCAAGACAACACTTCAGGCAACGGCGCCCAAATTGAAAGAGTTGGTGAAAACATATATTTTGTCAACAGCTCACGTCCTCAGTTTTCTTTCACAGTTCTTAACGAAGAAAAAGACCGACTTTATGGCAAAGGTGATGATGACGAAAAATATCACTATGCTTTTATCCCTGAAGGACAAAACGAAATCCTTGAATACACCTTCTATAGATTCGAAAACGTTTCGCTCTATCACGACATGACAAAAGAAGAAGCTTCACAAGCTTCTGAGATTGACAACCTACTTAACGGCGAAAAAAGAAGCAGGTTTGCCAAAGTCAGTGATAACGGCTTTAAGCTAAGCAGCACTTTTGCTTATATCCCAGAAAGATTTGAGATCAGATTTGAGCTTAACAATCAAACTCCATCTGAAACAGAAACTTCTCTTGTAAGCTTGAAAGAAGAAGGGCTTTACACTCTGGCCATTGACGTAAAAACACAAAGCACAACTGACGACGGAAAAACTCCACCAAGGACAAGCACTGAAAAAATCTTTTATTCGTTCTACGTTTTCAATTCCTCAACATATTTTGACGGTCATGACGGGATTGTAAATGTTCAAGCAGGAAATGTAAGAACTTCAAACCTTGGCACAAACACACAACATTCAAAATATTATTTCTACAACTATACAACCGAAATCCCAAGCCTTACATACGACCCAAACAAATTCCAAGTAAACATCGCCTACAGACAAGACACAAACTCTCGCACAACAAACGTGACTGTTAAGGTTGAAGGAAACGACATCGAAGTTGTCGACAATCAAGGCAATCCCCTTGCAGATGAGACCATTGTCAAATTCAAAGGGTTTGACGACAATGGAAACGTTGTTTTGAGATTCAATGATCTCGGAACTTATGAGTTTTCTTACGACTACATCTACACAACAAACGGAAAACAATATTTCCTTCCATTTGTTTCAGAAAAAGATGGACTCATTTTAAATGGCTCAAACTCAAGTTTTAAGGCAACAAATCAACGCCTTTACATTTACGGCTATCAAACTTATCACACAGACTATGAAGCAAATGCAAATCAAAATTCATCAAATGCGTCAAAAGAGTTCAAGAAATTTGACGACAATCACAATTTTGAAAAAAGTGCTGATATAACTTACAAACTTGCTAAAGAAAATGTTATAACAACCACTCCTCAACAACAAGCACAAGATTTCTCAACTTTGCCTGAAAATTTCTTAACTGCAGTTGAAAATCTTGATCCAGTCAAAACAAATCAGCCACCTGTCAAATTCCAAAGCGTTGCTGAGCTTTCAAGAACAAACAGCCATATCTATAAGCTCAACGACAATGGCGAATATGAAAAGCTTGACAACTTTGACAATTCAAGCCAAGACCAGCTTGGAACTTATATCTACATAATCCAATATCAATTTGGACAACTTCTCAACGAGTCTGGTCAACTTCAATCAACAGCATACAACCTTCAAGTTATGTATTTCACAATTGAAAACACAACTCCTTCAGTTGTTGTTAACAGCCTTGAAGACAACGGAACTGTTGGAAAAGAAATTATGGCAAAAGGCTATACAAACAAAGCAGTAACCATCACCGACTCTTCTTCAGTTGAGCCTTTCAATGCAAAAGTGTCAATCAGACTTATTGCAAGAGAGCAAAACGAAATCGGACGAATCATTTTTGACAAAGATATTGATTCAATCGCTGGAAGCGACGGACTTACTTTCACTTCATCTGACGGCATACGCGTCGTAACCATTCCAAACGGCGGACAATATGCAAATGCTCACTTCACAATTGAAATTAAAACTGCAAACTCATCAGTTCCAAACGAAAAGACTTTCACAATTGACACAACAGAAATTGGGAAAATCACTGCAAGAAATGTAAGCACTGTTTCTTCTTCGGTTTACACAATTGGCACAGAAGTTGACTTCCTCACAAACCAGCCAATGATCTTCTCTTGGAACAGCAAAACAAGCGGAGCACCAACTTATGGATTCTATAAGTTCTACCCTATCAGAGATCTTGCCTTCTATCCTGAAGAACAATCAACTCTGCTTGGAAACTTGCTAAGACAAGGCATTTTGCCAGTTGAAGCCATGCTTGACCTCACCAGCAACAATGACTGGGAAGAATATTCAAATTCGGTAAACTCTCCAAACACAATTGATCAAAGCTATGTGCGTGCTTCTGCCGGATTATATATCCTTGAAGTTTATGACGCAGCGGGAAACTTCGGATTTGAAAGTTTCTTCCTTGACAACACATCACCTAGATTTGTTCAACGCATAGACGCTGCAGGAACAACAAGAAGCCTTCTTTCAGAAAACAATTCATTGTCAATTTCTGATGGAATCTCTTGCACAATCGAATGGGCAGAAAATAAAGCGCTTTATGTCAAAGGCGATCGTACAAGTTTTATAAACTCACTCGAAGTTAAAAATGAAATGTCTAGGATAAATGAAGATGAAGCTTTAGATGTTTTACAAGGTAAAATGAACGCCATGTTCAATGAAAACATCAATGAAAGCATCAACAACCTTTCAAACTTCATTCCTCCAGCTGGCAGTCAAATTTCTTCATACAATGCACCATACTTCACAGTTCCAGTGCTTAGCGAAGCATATATACGAGACGCAAGAAACATATATGAATCTGAATACGTTTCAACGCAAGTTCAAAATAACAATGGGATTTACAGCTATCAAATCCTATCTGAAAATGATGCAGTTGAAGGAAGTTATCAATTCCTTATAAGAGACAAGGCAAACACAAAGAGACCTGAAAACAACAAGGAAAGCTATACAAATGCCCCAAGTGCGTTCATGACAATCACAACTTCGTCAGACACATCAGCAATGCAAGTTGTTTATTATGACTCTTCAAATAAGGCACAAGAATTTGTAAGAGCGACCTTCGCTATGAGCGGAAACTTCTACCTCAAAGATGGAATACTTTATGAAAATGAAGTTGACGGAAGCATTAGAAGTGATAAAAGTTTCAAATACTCATACTATTCACCAATAAAAACACTTAACCAAGAGATTTACCTTTCTTTTCTCCCTGAAAACAAGGGAAAGATTGTTGAAAGCGTTAGAATGGAATATTATCCATTTGTGCCAAAGACAGATGCCTTCGGAGGAACTGTTGGTCACAAAAAGCCTGGACAAACAGTCAACAACCTTTCAACATACTACACCCTTTCTGACAAACCTCAATTTAATGACAGCATCTTCACTTTCGAAGACGGAAAGGATTATTCGGAAGGACAACAAATCCTCATCTCAACAACTGGAAAGCTTGCAGAAAGCGGAAAATATGTTTTCACAAGAAGATATCGCGATACTGAAAACTCATCAAGCGATCAAGACTTCTTTGAAAGAAAGCTCACCTTGCTTGTCGATGGATTCAATGTCATTTCTGAAGGAGAATACGTAACAGCAGGCGGCAACACAAGCATTGAAAGCATTGTTGGTGGAGATATAATCATTTCAATGTACAGCGGACAAGGTCAATCAAGCATTGAAATTTCATATCCAAACTACAACACTTCAACAGGGCTTAATTCTGGATCATTCTTTAAGGATGCCAATTATGCCGAAGATGCAACTCCTGAAAAATCACTTACAACAAACAAACTTCCTCTTTCACTGAAAATTCCAAAATACAAATACACAACTCACAATTCTTATGACGAAAATTCAAACAGCTACACTGCCCACTCAAACAGTGTGCTTTCAAATTTCGGAAACGCTCAAATAAGTGGAAAAACAGTGACTGTGGATGGCGTCAGCAAAACATTTGATACTCAAGATGAAGCAATCAGATATTTCAATGCAACACTTATTCCTGAATATCAACTTATGGCAAGAGTCTTGTTTATTGGTCAAAATAACACACGAAAACACTATGCAACAAATGGCACAGATGAAAATGGATACTTAAACCTTTATGAAGTTTCAACTGCAACAGCACTTGACTTTAGAGGCTCACCTGTAGAATTCACTGAAGCTGGAACTTATATCGTCACACTCTATCAAGCCAACAATCAAGCTTCTGGGTTAAGCGAATTAAGCTTCAAAAACTTCTATAAATTTACATTCGTTGTTGAAAGCAATGCTCCAGAATTTGATATCTTAACTCAAAGCGGTCAAAAACTTTCAAATTCAGTTGTTGAAGGCGGAGTTGAGAACTATTACACAAACTCTAGCAGCTTAACTTTCAGATGGCTTAATTCAAATGATCCTTACATGGCAAACATCGACGAAAGCGAAATTTCTTACGTAGTTACAACTTCTTCTGGAAGCACATATGGCAAAGTTTCAACCAGTGATATAGTTGAAGACAGAAGCAACCCACTTCTTCACAGCTGGACTTATCCTTTAAACAGCATGTGGGAAAACGGCGCTTCAATTGAAGTTACAATGCGTTATCAAGGCCATAGAGATGGGTTATATAATCTCAAGACCAAAAAGGTCACAATTGACTTCTCAGCTCCAACACAAAACCTTGCTTCGCTTATGAGAAAAGTTGAATCCTCAACAACCTACCTTTCAAGACTTTACCTTGAAAGAAATGCCCGAGACTTCTATGACAGCGAAGGAAATGTAATAAGCACTTCTTCAAGCAATTGGGCAACAAACCTTGATGATATGCTTAGAACTGTAAGTTACTCTTACACAAAAAATGAAGGCATCTTCAAAAATTATGCTTTCGTTGTTGACGAAGATTACTTCAATACCCTTTCTTCTTCAATTTCATCTGCAAATTATGAAGGCGTAAGATTTATCTATTACAGAAAAATCACTTCTCTTGACAGTTATGTACAAGTGACAAGAGACAACTTCTCCCCAGGCGGAGCTTTCACTGACATCAACGTAATTGGCAAGCCATCAGGGCAAGGCTATTATGAAATTGTTGAACTTGATATGGCAGGAAACATGGTTGTATACCTTGTCAACTACCTTGCAAACCAAGATGAAGTTGGCAAAAAGGCTGCGCTAAATTACTCAAATAAAATGAAGGAAGTTGCAATTTCAAACAATGAGATCAAAGAAGGCGCAAACTTCTTCTCAACTGGCGGCTTTGAAATCGAGAACGTGAAGTACAATGAAGATGACTGGACGTTTATAAGCGTTCTTTCAAATGGAAGAACTCAAATGTTCATGCTCAGCCCAAACCTCGAGAAAGGTCAAATCTACAGGCTTGACTACACAACCGGGCTTGTGTTTACGCCTGTTGAATTTAAGGATATTTTAAACGTATCACCTTCATCAAGAAAGCATGCATTAACGTTTGCAAACAGAAAAGATGGAAACAGGATAAACACCTACTTCTCAATCATGGATGCAAGCTTGACTGTAAAAAAAGGTGAATCGGCAAATGGTCTTCCTTACATCAGCATCGAAGTCCCAACAGATGCACAAGTTGCAAGCCAAACTGAAAGTTATATCTACCCTGTTAAAATTGTTGTATCTCAGCTTATTGGAAGCAACTGGACAAATGAAATGACTTTCATAAATGAAGGCGCTCCTTCTCAATGGAGGAATCAGTCAACAGCTTCTGGGGCTTACACATTCTCAGTAAGTCAAGACAACAACCTTATATTGACTGTCAATGTTGGCAATTCAAATGGTCAAATCAAATACGTAATCACTGACAACTTTGGCAAAGAAACAACTGAATATCAAATCCCAGGCGAAGAATATTGCCAAGAGATTTCAAGTAGTGGAATATATTATCAAACAACTGATTCAAATGGCGACATAACATATCTGTCAAGCAAAGAAATAACCTTCCAATTCAACCGAAACATATACAACGTTGAATACAAAAGATTGTATGACGGAAACTGGGTTGACGCAGCAATTGCGATCACCCCAATAAGAGGAAGCCAAATCAACTATAGTGTTTTCGGCAGAGGAGAACCTTATAACGAAGTTTATAAAATCATGATGTATGAAAAGATTCTTGAAACAGAAGGAATAAACACTCCAGTAAAAACCTTCTACATCAAAATCTACAACACCCTGCCTGTTTTCAGCGAAAACACAGACGTCGAAAACTACATTATATTTACAGATAAAAACAATGTGGTCATCGATAAAACAAACACTTCTCAAGCAAGAGACATGAGAGTTGAATTTGAAGGGAAAGCATATATCGATGATGCAACCGTGATCACAACCTATTCAAACAATGTGACTTTGCAGTTCGCAGACGGACAAAGTAGCAGCGATCAAGAAATTGGATATCTGAAGAAATACAGCTACAGCTTATACTTCTCAAATGATAATGGTCAAAGCTGGCTATCAATCAACAATTCTTCTTATGGATATCGCATTTCAGGCACGGGAGAATATCTCATCCTTGCAAAATATGATGACAGCGAAGTCCTGACAAACGAATGCGCAATCTTCCTTATAAGAATCCTTGATTCATCATCCGTCTTCTATGACATTTCAGTTGACGGCATCAAAGTTAATCCTTCAAAAATCAAGTACAAGGTGCCAGTTGGCTCAGGAAGTGCTTACGACGGCAAACAAATCGATGTGAACTATATTGTTTCGGTTGATTATGACCGTGAAAAAGACACTCGCCTCAAACTCACTTTCAATTATGAGCTTGGAATAAGCGAGGCATCAGAAACTCCTGTCGGAGTTATTCACCTTCCTGGCGATGTTGTGGTTGAAATTTATTACTACTCATGCCCTACCTCAAGAGGTTACTTCTCAATCATATACATCCCACAAAAATCTTCAATTCTTGAAAAGCTCTATTACACAAATGAGTCTGGTGGAAGAGAAGAACTTATTGACAAAACTGCAGTCAATGTGATTGTTGACAAAAACAAGACAAACTTTGATCAATTGAAAATTTCTTGGACAAGTCACTACGGCATTGAAGAAAACACAATCAATCTGGAAGTTACAAAGCTCTATCAAGGTTCTTACAGAACAGTTGAAGTCCCAGTTTACTATGACAAAGCAACTGACACAAATTATGCGCTTTTGACTCGCGCAGGAAGCTATCAACTTCGTTTCTACGACTCATGCTCTCCAGCAAACGAACAGATGTTTGGAAACAACAATAAGCTTTCAATCACCTTCCTTAAAACAACTCCATTCGTTGTTACTTACAATGACCCTTTCACTAAGGAAGAAATTACAACAGAGCCAGTCGATCACGCAATCTACAACGGCGAAGTTAAGCTTTCACTTGTAGACCTTAACACTTACTTCACAACAGCTGGCTATCCAAGCATTCACGTGACAAGAAACGGCGCTTCATACACAGGCTATCGTCTTTCAAACTATGTTTACACTTTCACTGAACCTGGATACTATAAAGTTTCATTCTCAGCAAAAGATCGCATAAATTCAGCAGATATACGAGAAGAAGAATTCACTTTCTCAATCATCAATCCAAAAGAATCTCTTCGCTCTTATGAAATCTCACCTTATGCAAACTATTACATCAAAAAGATTGAAAAGTATAACTCTTCAATTGATGACAGACGCGACATAACAGAAGTTTTAACAAGCATTTTAAGCTCAAACAAAATTTCTGTTGATGGAACACCTTATCTGCAACACCTTCTCCTTTCATTCTCAGATGAAAAAACAGGACAAGGCAGATATATCGTAACAATTGAGACAAATGATCCTTCATATAAATCAGTGACAGCGCAGTCTTTCACATTTATGCTTTGGATCAATGATCCAGTGCCACCAATTTCAGTTTCCATTGCTGACGGCGGAAAAACTGACAGCACAATAAACATTACATTCAATGCGGAAAACCTTTATGAAACTGTTGGTGACTGCTACATCCTCATTGGCTCAACAAGATATAACATCAATGAAAACACCCTGTCAGATTACTCAAATGGCCTCAGCATCACAAATGCGGGAACTTACTACATCCAAGTTTACACTCAAAGCGGAATCCTTCTCTTGTCATACAAAGTGACAAAAGGAACTCCACTTAACGCATGGGCGATCATTGCCATTGTGCTTGGAGTTATCGCAGCAGTTGTCATTGTTGTCATCACAATCAAACTCAGAAAGAAACCAAGAGTTAAGTAACAAAAAAACTAGCAGAAATTGCTAGTTTTTTTTATTTAATCTTGCATTTGTCATCTTTCGTTTTATATTTTCTTTAACACAAAAAAACCGACCGAATTGGTCGACTTTTTATTTCATTATAATGTAACTGCAATTTTGATTCCAGGGCCCATTGAAGATGCGATTGTAACGCTCTTAAGGTAAGTTCCCTTTGCAGCTGCTGGTTTTGCTTTAACAAGCGCTTCAATAACTGTGTTGAAGTTGTCAACAAGTTTTTCTTTGCCGAAAGACACTTTGCCAAGGATAACGTGAACGATGTTGTTCTTATCAAGTCTGTATTCAACTTTACCAGCTTTAGCATCGTTGATAGCTTTTGTTACGTCCATAGTAACAGTTCCGCTCTTAGGGTTTGGCATGAGGCCTTTAGGTCCAAGAACTCTTGCAACTCTTCCTACAACGCCCATCATATCAGGAGTTGTGATGCAGACGTCGAAATCGATCCATCCGCCTTGAATTTTTGCAACGATGTCTTCAGCGCCAACATAGTCAGCACCAGCTTTAACAGCGTCATCAGCCTTGTCACCCTTTGCGATAACGAGAACTTTAAGGCTTTTTCCAGTTCCGTGAGGCAAAATACAAACGCCACGAACTTGTTGGTCAGCATTTCTTCCATCAACGCCAAGTTTTACGTGAAGTTCAACAGTTTCATCAAACTTAGCTTTTGGAAGTGCAAGGAGTGCTTCAACTCCACTTGCAATGTCCTTTGCGCCTGGTGTAAGCATTGAAAGGGCAAGTTTTTGTTTCTTAGTTTGTTTCATGTTCACCCTCCTTAGTCTTCAACCACAACAATGCCCATGCTTCTTGCTGCACCTTCAATCATGCTCATTGCAGACTCGATGCTTGTGCAATTAAGGTCTGGCATTTTTGTTTCAGCAATTTGTTTAATTTGCGCTTTGGTAATTTTTCCGACCTTTGTTTTGTTTGGTGCTGCAGATCCTGTTTCCAAACCGATAGCCTTCTTGATAAGAACGGCTGCTGGTGGAGTCTTAAGCACGAATGTGAAACTTCTATCTGCGTAGATAGTGATCACAACAGGGATGATAAGCCCTGCTTGAGAAGCTGTCTTCTCATTGAATTCTTTGGTAAAACCAGCGATATTGATCCCGTGTGGTCCAAGAGATGAACCAACTGGAGGTCCTGGTGTGGCTTTACCTGCTGGCAATTGGAGTTTAACCATTGCAGCAACTTTCTTTTCTGCCATTTTTTCCTCCTTATTAAGTGGTATGCTGACGGGTTGCAGTTCCCATCTCCCACAAAAAAACGCCGAAACATTGTTTCAACGCTTTTATTATACTTATTTGACGTTCTATTGTCAAGCATTATAAGCAAATTTTATATAGAAATTAGTTGTTCACCTTGCGCACTTGAGCGAATTGAAGGTCAACTGCAGTTTCTCTTCCAAACATTTCAACAAGTGCAGTAAGAGTGCCGTTTTCGCTGTTGACTGAAGAAATCTTGCCAACCATTCCATTGAGTGGACCGTCAACAACTTCAATTGTGTCGCCAACTTCAAGGTCAACTTCAACCTTAATCTTTTCAAAGCGAAGTTTGATTACTTCTTCTTCAGTAAGTGCAAGTGGACGGCCGTTTGGTCCAACGAAACCAGTAATTCCACGAGTGAGTGTCACATTGTGCCAAAGGTCATCTGCATATTTCATTTTAACAAAGATATAGCATGGCATGCTTTTTCTTTGAACAAGCTTTTTCTTACCATTTTTTTCTTCAACAACATCTTCCATTGGAATGATGATATCAAAAATTCTGTCGTGAAGGTTAAACTTGTCAACAACTGTTTCAAGGTTCTCTTTTGCAACATTTTCGTATCCTGAGAATGTGTGAAGAGCATACCATTTTGCTTCAAGTTTACTTACATCGACATTTTTACGTTTCAATTCTTCCGGTATCAATTGAGAATTTTCACAAATATTTTTTTCTTCCATAATCCACCTTTATTTAAACAATCCGAAAACGAATCCAAACAAGCTGTCAAGACCGAAAAGAATAACTGCGAAGATAAGCACAACTGCAAGCACTACGCCAGTTCTCTTAACAACTTCAGGAAACTTAGGCCAAGTAACTTTTTTAAGTTCTGACATTGTTTCCTTGGTTTTTTGCTTAACGTTAAGTTTATTTTTCTTTTCTTTCTTCTTTTTAAACTTCTTGTCAGTTTTCTTGTCTGACTTTTTGGAAACTTTTTCATCTTGTGTAGGGATTTTTTTCTCTTCTGTCACAGCTTGTGACTCTTTGTTTTTCTTAGACATATCTCCCCCAAAAATTTTGATTATTTTGTTTCTTTGTGAACAGTTCTCTTTCCGCAACGAGCACAGAATTTAGTGATTTCAATTCTTTCTGGATTTGCTGTTGAGTTTTTGCTTGTTGCATAGTTTCTCTCTTGGCACTCAGTGCATGCAAGAGTGATGTTTTTGCGTTTTGGTGCTGCCATAATTTCTTTCTCCTAACATAAAAACTAACACCCCATGAAGGAAGTGTTAGCCTATTCTATCACATTGAAAATTCATTGTCAACAATTTTATCGTTTTTCTGTAAATTATTTAAGGTCTTTTTTTGTCACAACCGCTTCGATAAGCATGACAACATCATCCTTTCGACAAGCAGCCTGCACCTTTTCAAATTCAGAAGGCCTGTTGAAATCAAGGTCATACTTTGTTGCTTGAACGAAATATGCCTTCAAAAACTCTTTAGCATAAATAAAAGCTTCTTCCATGAAATAGCCGTCAGTGGCAAGCTCAATGTCTGGGAAAAGCACTTTAACCATGTCGTCTTCTTTAAAGAAAATTGCTGGATAGATGTATCTCTGCATTAAAATCTCCTAAACTTATCAAAAGTATTTTATCACAAAAAACAGCGTTTTCAAAACGAAAACGCAGGTTTTTTATTGTTTTTTCATTTTTATAAGCATTATAAGTGCTTAAAAAAGATAAAATTACTCAATGATGTTATCTCTGTTGAACAAAGGTGAGGTAAAAAATTCTTTAAGACTCATTTCAAAACCTTCACATATCCGATAGAGCGTAATAAGTTTAACAGACCCGCTTCTTTTCTTTTTAATCGAAGTAAGAGTTGTTTGCGGAACACCACTCGCTTTAAATAAATCATATTTAGTCATACCTTTTTCTAAACAGAGTTGCTCTATTCTCAAAATGACAGCATCTTCAAGTTTCATTACATTTTCTCCTACAATTAGTAGGAATAGTATAAATACGACAAAAACAAATATACTGCTATGCTTAGCATTTAACTAAATTCATCACTCAGATATTTCTTCTCTTGAAAATAAGCCGCCATGAAAGAATTCTTCCAAGCTGATTTCGAAGCCCTCACATATCCAATACAGCGTTATTAACTTAATTGATTCCGATCTCTTTTTAATTATAGAAGACAACGTAGTCTGCGGAACACCGCTCGCCATGGATAATTTATACTTTGACATCCTTTTTTGTTTTCTCAGTTGTTCAATTCTAGCAATTATAGCATCTTGAAGCTTCATACTTCCTCCTTTTTTAGTGGAAGTATATTATTTTAAAATTATAAAATACTGCTATACTTAGCATTTTCTTGATTTATTTCAAAATATATGCTATACTTAGCATATGGTTATAAGTTTTTGTGGACATTCTGATTTTTATGAGAGTGATAATATTAAAATTAAATTGCTTAAAATATTAGAAAAAGAAGTAGGAGACTCTCCTGCAGATTTTTATTTGGGTGGCTATGGCGGATTTGATAATTACGCAAAAAACGTTTGCAAACAATTTCAAAAAACTCATTCCTTATGCAAATTATATTTCATAACACCTTATCGCAGTCAGAAATATTTAAAAAATCGCCTATATCTTGAAGAATATTATGACGGCGTTATACTCCCCGACATAAGCGAAAGTTGCACAAAATTTGCTATACTTAAACGTAATGACTGGATGATTGAACAAGCCGATTTAATCATAGCATATGTTGAACATACTTGGGGAGGCGCGGCGAAATCGTTAGAAAAAGCGAATAAATTAAAGAAAAAAATTTACAATTTGGCAGAACAAAAAAATGCTTCTAAATAGAAGCATTTTTTAATTTTTATTCAACTATTGACTCAGCTATTTTGTTAAGTTCTGCAATTCTAGAATCAAGTTCTGATTGATCCTCATCAAGTTCTTTTTTCCTTTCATCCAACTTTGCTTGCTCAAATTTAGCACATGCTCTAACATACTTTTTCCCGTATATTTTAGCCAAACCTTTTTGCATAATTGCTGACTCTTCTGGCAAACATTTCGTTGAATTATACGATGAATACACTTCAAAATCATTGTCTATAGTGAAATATTTACGGATGTCGTCTCCCATTACGCTTATACTTTTTGTAAGGTAATGTACATCTATTCTTTCCGACTGCAATCCACCAGATCTGAACACCTTTTTAATA
>CAOKRZ010000006.1 GCA_948471335.1 uncultured Christensenella sp.
AAGTTGATGAAGAAATTGACTCAGCAGTAAGAAAATATGCTGACAAGATGCTTGATAAAGCTCTTGACACATTTGATCGCGAAGAGAGACAAGCTCGTCAAGAAGCTGTTGACGTTGACGTTAAAGAGCACTTTGCTGAAATCTTCCCAGACATGGAAAGACAAATTGGCGATGTGCTTTACAAGATGACTAAAGAAAAGGTTAGAGCAAAGATTATCAAGAAAGGCGTTCGTCCAGACGGAAGAAAACTTACTGAAATCAGACCTATTTGGTGCGATACTGGCGTGCTTCCACGCGTTCACGGAACAGGTATCTTCACTCGTGGACAAACTCAAGTGCTCACTTCACTTACTCTTGGCACAGTTTCTGATATGCAAAAACTTGAAGGACTTGATGACGAAGATGTAAATCGCTATGTTCACCACTACAACATGCCACCATATGCAACAGGTGAAGCAAGAAACCTTAAGAGCCCAGGAAGACGTGAAATCGGTCACGGCGCACTTGCTGAAAGAGCGCTCGAACCAGTTATTCCAAGCGAAGAAGAATTCCCATACGCACTTCGCCTTGTTTCTGAAGTCCTCTCTTCAAACGGTTCATCATCAATGGCTTCAGTTTGCGGATCTACTCTTGCGCTTATGGACGGAGGCGTTCCAATCAAACGCCCAGTTGCAGGAATTGCAATGGGTCTTATCAAAGACGAAGAAAGCGGCAAGGTTGCTGTGCTTTCAGACATACAAGGTCTTGAAGACTTCCTTGGCGATATGGACTTCAAAGTTACAGGAACTGAAAAGGGTGTAACTGCAATTCAAATGGATATCAAGATCAAAGGAATTGACAAACAAATCCTTACAACTGCACTTAAACAAGCAAGAGAAGGCAGAATGTTTATCATGAACAAACTTCTTGAAGAAATCAAAGCTCCAAGAAAAGAACTTTCTAAGTATGCTCCTAAGATTATCACTTTCAACATTGACCCTGACAAAATTAAAGATGTAATTGGCTCTGGCGGAAAGACGATCAACAAGATCATCGATGAAACTGGCGTAAAGATTGACATTGAGGATGACGGAAAAGTTTTCATTGCTTCTCAAGATTCTGAAAATGCACAAAAAGCAAAGAAAATTATTCTTGGCATTGTGACTGATGTTGAGCCAGGAAATGTTTTTGAAGGTAAAGTTGTAAGAATTATGAACTTCGGTGCTTTTGTTGACCTTGGCAACGGCAAAGAAGGAATGATCCACATCTCAAAACTTTCAAACAAACGTGTTGAGAAGGTTGAAGATGTTGTTAAAATCGGTGACGACGTTCAAGTTGAAGTGATCAAAGTGGACGAAAAGGGCAGAATTGACCTTAAAAGGCTTCTTTCAAAAGCAGAACTCAAATCTGCAGAAAAAGCTTCTAAAAAAGAAGATAAAAAGGCCGACAAGAAAGCAGAAAAGAAAACTGATAAAAAAGCTGTAAAAGCAGCCGCAAAAACTGAAAAGAAAAAATAAATAAAGACGCCGAAGCTCGGCGTTTTTTATAACGAAATTTTGTTTTTTCGTAGTATTGTTTTCATTGCGCTTATAAGCCTCTGAACATCTGTGAAAGAGTTGAAATATGATATTGAAACTCGGACCGCGCCTTGTTCAAGCGTTCCAAGAGCTTTATGCTTTATTGGCGCGCAATGAAAACCTCCGCGTACGCAAATTCCCCAATGCTCATCAAGGATTGTTGCGACATCGTTTGAGGACATTGACGGAATATTGAAAGCAATCACGCCATGAGAGTTTTCTGGCTGAGTATAGACGGGAAGGTTAAGCTTGCGAAGTTCATAGTTGACAAAGGTTGTTAGATCATCGATTTTATTGGAAATTTCATCGAAATGCTTTTCAACAAAATCTATTCCTGCATTTAAGCCCATGATGGCTGGGGTTGGCAATGTTCCGCTTTCAAGCCTTTCTGGAAAAATATCTGGCTGAACAAGCTCAAGCGAGTTTGTGCCTGTTCCGCCAAATAAAATTGGCTCTGGAGTTATTTCGCTGCTGCAAACAAGCGCTCCAATTCCTTGTGGAGCATAGAAGCCTTTATGACCGGCTATTGCAAGCATGTCGATATTTAATTCTTGCATATCAATTTTTTCGTGGCCTCCACTTTGGGCGCAGTCAACGAGGAAAATAAGATTATGATCTTTGCAAAACTTGCCAATTTTTTTTAAGTCTGCCTTATCACCATTGACATTTGAGATATGGTTGCAAATCACCATATATGTATTATTTTGCATACAAGCACTTATGCACTCATCATCAATGCAAGGCTTTCCGTTTTGAAAAGCGATGGAATAGTCAATGACGCCGCATCTTTTCAAATGTTCAAGTGGTCTTAAAACGGAGTTGTGTTCGTTTTCAGTGCAAATGACGTGCCCACCGTTTTTGGCTAGACCTAAAATAGCGAGGTTTAATGCCTGAGTGCAGCCTTGCGTAAAGAAAACTTTTTCGGGCTTTGTTGTTCCAAAATGTTTTGCAATCTTTTCGCGAGTTTCTTCCACAATCATTGCAGTCTTTATGCTTGCGCTATGTCCACTTCTGCCAGGATTCGCACCGAAATGCATAAGAGACTCTTCAACTGCTTTTAAAACTTCTCTAGGCTTAACAAAACTTGAAGCGCTGTTATCTAAATATATCATCTTGCTTATTCACTTTCCTTTTTACTAATAAATATAGTGATATCGAGGGCAATGTGTGCATTATGGAGGCAACTATGCAATATGGAATTTGTGTGTTCCGCTCAAGAAATGAAACCTTGCTTTTCTCAAATTTTTTAAGAAATAACGGAATATCCACTGCGATTATAAACACGCCTAAAGAAGCAGGGCAGGCTTGTGGAATTTCTGTTAAGTTTGCTTTGCAAAATCTATCTGTTGTTAAAAGCATGCTTGCGCTTAGAAAATATCCAAGCTTTGCTGGGCTTTATAGGATAACGACGATGGGTCTAAGAACAAGTTGTGAGCAAATTTAACCATCTTCGTATGAAACGAAAAATACTCCATACAATAAAAATATGAAGTATTTTTTTTCTATTGTTTCGCTTGCGATGCTGGCTGTTATTTTGGCTCTTTCAATAAATTGCCTTAATGCATATTTTTATCCTGTGAAATATCAAGAAGAGGTGTTCTCTTCTGCGCGTGAATTCGCGGTCAACCCAGCGCTTGTTGCTTCGGTTGCAAATGTTGAAAGCGGTTATAACGCAAATGCTAAGTCAAATAAAGGCGCGGTTGGGATTATGCAGCTGTTGCCTTCAACTGCCGAGTGGCTTGCGGGCAATTTGGGCGAGTTGTATGATGAAGAAGAGCTTTTTCAACCAGAAGTTAACATTCGCCTTGGCACGTATTATCTTTCTTACCTTTTAAATCATTTTGAAGATGAAGAAGCCGCGATATGTGCATATAATGCGGGACAAAGCAAAGTGCGCTCTTGGCTTGCGAATGAAGAATATTCGACTGATGGTGTAAGCTTAAATAAAATCCCTTTTGCAGAAACAGAAAATTATCTTATTAAAGTTAATAAAAATCTTCGCCATTATGAAAAACGATATAAATAATTTGACAAAATTTTCCTTTTGTGATAAGTTATTTATTAAAGGAGACACATATGGCAGAAATACAAAATTTAGCTAACGAAGTTGAAGTAAGAAGGGCTAAAATTAACGCATTAAAAGAAATGGGAGAAATTCCTTATAAAGGAAAGTTTGAAAGAACTGCAACCATCGCTGAAGCTAGAGAAATGGTTGGCAAAAAGGTTAAAGTTGCGGGACGCGTAGTTTTCAAACGCGTTATGGGTAAGTTTGGGTTTATCCAAATCCGTGATATAAACGCAAAGATTCAAGTTTCTGTTGGAAGAAACGAACTTGACGAACAGGCTTATGATTTTTATAAGAAAATGGTTGATATTGCAGACTTTGTTGGGGTTGAAGGAGAGGTTTATCTCACTCAAACTGGCGAAGTGACTGTTAAGGCTGAGAAGGTTATTCTTCTTTCAAAAACGCTTAGATCTCTTCCAGAAAAGTTCCATGGACTTACTGACACTGAAACAAAATATCGTCAACGTTATCTTGATCTTGTTGTCAATGAAGACGCAAGAAAGGTTTTCCTTGGAAGAAGCAAAATGTCTTCATTTATAAGAAGATTTCTTGAAGATAACGGTTTCATTGAGGTTGAAACTCCTATCATTCAAACAAATGTAAGTGGAGCAAGCGCAAAGCCATTCTTCACACATCATAATGCGCTTGACCTTGATTGCAACCTCAGAATTGCAAAGGAAACATGGCTTAAACAGTGCATCGCTGGTGGATTTGACCGCGTATTTGAACTTGGAAAAGACTTCAGAAATGAAGGAATGGATGCAACGCACCTTCAAGAGTTCACTCAAGTTGAATGGTATGCTTCATATTGGGATTTTGAAGATAATATCAGATTCTTCCAAGACTTCTTGAAGAAGCTTCTTATGCAGTGCATTGGCACAACAACAATCAATTATCAAGGCCACGTGATTGATTTCGGTAAAGAATGGGAAAGAATAAACTATGTTGAAAAGATGAGAGAAATCTTGGGCTTTGACTTCCTTGAAATCGATGACGCGGACGAGCTTAAATCAAAGGTTGTTGCAACAGGCTTGTTTAATAAAGCTGAGCTTGACGATTATAAATCAACAAGGGCGGTTATTGACTTCATTTACAAAAAGAAAATTCGTGAAGGAATTGTTAATCCAACAATTCTTTACAACTATCCTGCAGTTCTTAAGACTCTTGCGAGAAGAAATGATGCAACTGACAGAATTACAGATGCTTTCCAAGTTGTAGTTTACGGTGCGGAAATTTGCAACGCTTATTCTGAGCTTGTTGATCCAATTATGCAAAGGGCAACATTGGAACAACAACTTCGTGATAAAAATGCGGGTGACGATGAGGCTATGGACCTTGATGAAGATTTCCTTCTTTCAATGGAACATGGTATGCCTCCAATTTCAGGACTTGGCTTTGGGGTAGATCGTTTCGTTATGCTTATGTATGATCTTCCAAACATCCGTGACGCTGTTCTTTTCCCAATTATGAGGTAAACATGAAAGAGGCTGAGATAAGGGGAGAGCTTGATAGGCTTTTCCCAGATCCTAAATGTGAACTTGAATATGAAAACAGCTATCAGCTTCTTGTTGCTGTGATTTTGTCAGCTCAATGCACAGACAAAAGAGTGAACATTGTTACGAAAGAACTTTTTAAAAATTATGGTAAGCCTGAGAAGATGATGACTCTTTCTCAAGAAGAACTTGAAGAGAAAATTCATTCTTGTGGATTTTTTAGAAATAAGGCAAAAAATATATTGTCTATGACGCAAGATTTGCTTGAAAAATTTGATGGACAAGTTCCAAGCGACTTTGAAAAGTTGCAATCGCTTGCGGGAGTGGGGAGGAAAACTGCGAACGTTGTGATTGCTGAAGCTTTTAAAGGCGATGCGATTGCGGTTGATACTCATGTGCTTCGAGTGTCAAATCGTCTTCAGCTTGCCCATACATCAGACCCAAACAAATGTGAAGAAAGCCTGAAGGCTGTCTTTCCGTCAAAGTCTTGGGGAAAATTACATTTGCAACTTGTGCATTTTGGAAGATATATTTGCAAGGCTCAAAAACCAGAGTGCGACAAATGCCCATTTGTGCAAATTTGCAAAAAGTAGACATATAGTGTCATTTATGCAAGACATCATACGATATATTGTGCTAGTATGCAATAAAAAGAGGAAAATATGTTTTTAGACAGAGTAAAAATTTCAATTAAAGCTGGCAATGGTGGAAATGGTTCGACCTCTTTTTTGCGTAACGCTCAAACGATGAAAGGCGGGCCTGACGGTGGCGAAGGTGGAAATGGCGGCAATGTCATTTTCAAGGCTACAAGAATGATGAATACGTTATATAATTTTCGTTTTAAAAAGAAGTTTGTTGCTGAAGATGGAGTTGCTGGTGCAAAAAAGCTTCAGACTGGCGCAACAGGCAAAGATATGATTATTGATGTGCCTTGTGGAACTGTCATTATTGATGCTGCGACAAATAAGATTATTGCTGACTTGTATCAAGATGGAATGACTTTTCTTGCTCTTAAAGGCGGACAAGGTGGGCATGGAAATGCTTATTACAAATCATCAATTAAGCAAGCGCCTTCTTACTCTCAAACTGGCGAAATCACCAAGATGAGAGAGGTTATTTTGGAGCTTAAAACAATTGCTGATGTTGGGCTTGTTGGCTTTCCAAATGTAGGCAAATCAACACTTCTTTCTTGCATTTCAAATGCAAATCCGAAAATTGCAAATTATCCTTTCACGACTTTATACCCAAACCTTGGGGTTTGTCAGGCGAAAGGTCAGACCTTTGTTGTCGCTGATATCCCTGGCCTTATAGAAGGGGCAAGCGAAGGGCAAGGTCTTGGGCATTACTTCCTCAAACACGTTGAAAGAGTGAGACTTATCATTCATCTTATCGATGTTTCAGAGAGTGACGGGCGTGACTTTATTGAAGATTATTACAAAATCAATTGTGAGCTTGAAAAGTATAGCAAAGAGCTTGCAAAAACACCTCAAATCGTTGCTTTTTCAAAGGTTGATTTGATTGATGCTGATACGCTCAAGCAGCGTAAAAAGTTGTTTAAAGAAAAAACAGGAATTGATGTGCTTGAAATTTCAGGCGCGACATTCAAAGGCGTTGAAGAACTTAAAGCTTTGACTGTTGAAAAGCTTTCAAAAATTGAAATTAAGCCTCCGCTTGAAATTGAAGAACATGATTTTGACAAGAAAGAGATAAATTCAATTGAGATCACTCGTGAAGACGACGGAACTTTCGTTGTCAGCGGTGGAAAGATTGACAATTTCATCCGTGGAGTTATCCTTTCGGACACAATATCTTTTGCATATTTCCAAACTCGTCTTCAAGATATGGGAATTATTGATATGCTGAAAGAGCGCGGACTTAAAAACGGCGACAGCGTAAAAATCAAAGACTTTGTTTTTGAATATATGGAATAAAATAGGAGAAAAATATGATCACAACAAAACAACGTGCATTTTTAAGAGGGCTTGGGAACGCGCTTGATCCTGTTATGCAGGTGGGTAAGGACGGACTTGGTGAAAATTCGTTCATTGCAATCAGAGAACTTCTTGATGCGCGTGAGCTTATCAAAATCAAAGTGCTTAAAAATTCACCTCTCGCAGCAAAAGAGATCTGCGAAGCTGTTTGCGCTGAGCTTGGGGCTGAGCCAGTGCAAGTTATTGGTTCAATGGTGGTTTTGTTCAAAAAATCTACAAAAAAGAATTTTAAACATATTGAGCTTCCATAAAGTTAGCTTGACTTTATGGTTTTTTTATATTAATATATAAAAATAAGTGGAGGAAAAATTTGAAAAAAAAGACATTTAAAATCTTTTGGGGAATTTTGGCAACGGTTTTGATTGCAGCTGCAGTCACTTGCGCAATCGTTTTCTCTCTTCCTAAAAAAGAGAAAGATCCAGCAAACTTTGACAGGTCAAACTTTTTGCTTACTAAACCTGTAAACAATGATGCTTGGATTGATAGTGGAAACTTCACAACAAAAATTGATGGAAAAAATATTTCAGGAAATGGAACTGAGAAAAGTCCATATAAAATTTACACTGCAGAAGGTCTTTCATATTTTGCGCATTTGACAAATAACGAAACTTCAACAGTTTCTATTTTGAGCGGAACTTACATCGAGCTTGCAAATGATATTGATTTGTCAGCGCATTATTGGACGCCTATTGCTGCAAATCCAACAAACGACACTGGATATTTCTATGGAAACTTTGACGGAAAGGGACACAAGATTTATGGTATGTTTATGAAAGAGTCTGTTTATAGCGGACTTATTGGCTATGCAAAAGGTTCAACTATAAAAAATCTTTCAGTTATGAATGGAAATTTTACATCAAATTCGTTGCTTTCAAGCTGCATAGGTGGAATTGTAGGTATGCTTGAAAACGGAACAATTTCTTCTTGCAACAATTATGTGCAAATAGAAGGCGCAAGCGGATATATCGGAGGCATTGCTGGAAGAATAAAGAGTTCTAAAATTGAAAACTCAATAAATTATGCAAATGTTAAAGGAAGCCTTATCGGCGGGCTTGTAGGGCAAGCTGAAGGAATAGTTGAAATTTCTTCTTCTGTAAATACTGGTGTTTTAACTGTTGATTCTATTAGGACAGTCGGTGGATTGATCGGAAAAGTAGAAAGAACAGAAACTGGAAAAACAGTTATTAGAAATTCTGCTAACCTTGGGCAGATGTCAAACTCTGTTGCAGGTGGACTTATTGGTTCAACAGATGAAAATCTTGAAATTTCTCAGTCTTACAGCATAAATGCAGGCGTGCCAATCTGCAATGTTTCATACAATAAAGATTCAACGCTTAAACTTGTTGATGTGGCGAACTTATCTTCTGTGTCTGACAAAAAAGCTGTTTTGAACTTAAGTGTGACAGCAGATGCAAAAGTTCAACCAGAAATCATTTCATGCTATAGCTTATATGACAATGACAAGGCGTCAAATGTTATTTCAACTGGTTTTAAAAAGAAAGAAAACTTAAGCGCAGGATTTTTGGATGGAAAATTTATGACAAGCGAAAATTGGTCAAGCGTTTCAGCATGGTCAAGTTTCAGAATATCTGCTTCACATTATCCAATGCCACTTAACAGCCTTGCAAACAGCTGGAATTATTTTTCAGCAAAACCAGAAGGTGACGGAAGCGAAAATTCGCCTTTCCTTATAAAATCTGCAGGCAACCTTGGATACATCTCTGGAATGCAAAAACTAAACAGTGAGTTTGCGACCGGCAAGTTTTTCAAAGTTGTAAATGATATTGACTTGGCAGGGCATGAATTCGAGCCTATACAAAATTTCAAAGGCTATCTTGATGGAACAGGAAAAACAATTTCAAATATGAAAATTGTGAAATTGAATGAAAGTTCTAACGTTGGTTTTATCAGTGAAGTTAGTGGCAACGCATTAATAAAAAATGTTAGCATAAATGACGTTGATATCACCGGCAGAACAAGCGTTGGCGCTCTTGTTGTCGGCACTGGCAGTGGAGCTGAAAATATTGTCATTGAAAACTGCAAAGTGAGTGGAAATATAATTTCATCAGAAGCAATAAATGCCATTTATAGTGGATATGTAGGTGGAATTATTGGAAGCGCAAAAAACTGTATTTCTCTGAAAATTGAAAATTGCTCTGCGAATGTGAATATCACTTCATGTGGTCTTTCTACTGCATATCGTTATGCAGGCGGAATCGTTGGCTATGCTGATGGAATCGTCTTGGATTCAGAAAAGAAAGGTGGAGTTTCAGTTTTTTCTTGTGAAACGAGTGGAAAAATTAAAACAACAAAGACTGCAGGTGGAATTGTTGGAGGCGCTAGTTCTTGCGATTTAAAAATTGAAAAATGTTTTTCAAGTGTTGAAATTGAAGGGAAGGATCTCATAGGCGGGCTTGTTGGTCAACTTCAAGCTAATGGCGATGACTTAGACATAAGCACTGAAATTGTCAACAATGTGGTTAAGACAAAAATAACAACAACTGCGACTGTAAATGTAGCATCGCTTGTTGGAAATATTGGCACAAATATATCAAATGCAAACCTTAAAAACAATGTTGCAATTGCTGAGATAAACCTTGAAAGCAGAAAGAACTTTGCTTTAGGTGAACTTTTCCTTGGTGGAGATAATGTTGACATTGAAGGGTCTTATGCACATATAAAATTTATTGATAAAGATGGCCTTTTCAGTGAAGTTAAAAAGATCTATTTGAAAGATGGATCAAAAACGGAAGAAATCTTTGATGATTATTTCGCTTTTGACAAAATCGGTGGTCTCCCAGCGCCTGATGGGATAATCGGACAAGGCGGAAAACTTGTTGATGTTTTGCAAGAGCTTATTGCAAAAGGATACAGGCAAGTTTTGATAAACGAATAAAAAATAGCCAAAATGGCTATTTTTTTGTTTAGGGTTGTGTATTGCTTTTACAGAATTTCACTTTTTGTTTTGACGTTATAGCGCGGATTTGTGTAAGAAATGATTGCGCAGATTAAAAGCAACGATGCGACTATGCAATAATAAATGCTTGGCCTTATTATAAGGCTTGATAAAAAGAGGATGAGGGCGGAGAAAATGTAGCCCTTTGCTCTTGCACGATTGAACGAGAATGCAACAAGCTCTTTGAAAGCAAGCTTTTTATCTTTTTTGTACTTAAGTGTTTTTTCTGGAAAGAAATTGTACTCTTTATATAGAGAAGAGTAGGTTGAAAATTTGTCAAGAAGCAAAATATTTACATCAAAATTTTTCGCAAAAGAGGAAGTGCTTTTTTCAATTTCGCCGCAAGGGATAACAATTTTTTCAGCTTTTTCTTTTTGACAATTGCTGACAATTTGCGCAAGGTCATTTTGGTTTATTGGCATAAAGCTTAAAAATGGATAGAGAATAACTTTGCCATTTTCTCCATGATCGATGAGGATGTAGTTTTTCTTTTTTGAGACGTTTTCATGCTTTGACTTTGCCAAGTCAAAGAAAAAATCAAGAGATTTATTTTGTGTGGCGATAGATAAAAACAAATCTTCAGCTTCTTCTTTTTCTTGAACTTTAAGCTGCTTTTTTGTGCTGAGTTTACGAGAAATAAACCGTGTGAAAATATCTATCGCTGCGGTTATAAAAACAGAAAGCAAAATAGAAAGCCAAAGTTCTTTTATGAAATATCTTGCCCAAATAAAGACTGCAAAAAATATTAACAGAATTTTCAAGGCAATTTGCAAAACAAACAAAATTTTCTTCATGCAGAAAGTTTTGCCAAAAAGTTTGAAATTTAGTCAAATAAATTGACATAAAATTTTTTTTAATATATTATTTTTTAGTAGAGAGGAAACATGGAAGAAAAAGTTGGGAAAATTGTTGAGTTTTTGGATTCAAAGAAGTTGAAAGACATCTCTGTATATAATCTTGAAGGAGAGAAACGGCTTACAAAATGTATTGTCATTGCGACAAGTCCAAATTTTGTTGAAAATAAAAAAATGGCGCAGGAGCTTGCTGAATTTTTTGGGCTTGAAAAAATGCCAGAAGGTTTTAACAAAGGCGAGTGGATCATTTATGATCTTGATGAAATTGTTGTTCACTCTTTTATTCCTGCAGCGCGTGAAAAATACAATCTTGATAAATTATGGCAAAACAGAAAAGTTAATGATTTTAAACAAAGTAAAAAATCTAAAAAATAAGGTTTTTACTTTGTTTTTTTTTAAGATTATGCTAATATTAAATCATGGAGCGATAAATGATTAAGATTTGTTTCGTTTGCACTGGCAATACTTGCCGCTCAATCATGGCTGAAAGGCTTGCGAAGAAAAAAGCCAAGTCAATTTCAAATGCGCAATTTCAATTTTCGTCAAAAGGGTTAAACGCAAAAGGTGATAATATCACTGAGAACGCGAAAATTGTGCTTAAAGAGAAAAAAGCACTTTCGTCAAATCGAAAAAGCATTCAGCTTAAAAAGATTGATCCAAAAATCTTATATGTCACAATGACGCAACGGCAGAAAGAAAGCCTAAAAAATGCAAAAGCGATTTCCTTTGCGGATCTAATGGGCATAGATATTGCAGATCCATATGGGCAAGACATTGAGGCTTATCGCAAAACAGCCGAAGAAATTGAAAAGGGTATTGACATCCTTTTAAACAAAATTATAAGTTGGAGATGAATATATGATAATATTAGCAAGTGATCACGCAGGATATCTTCTTAAAGAAGAAGTTAAAAAATTCTTGAATAAGGAAAACATTATTGCAATTGATGTTGGCTGCTATAGCCGCGAGCAACTCGATGATTTTCCTGATTTTGCAAAGGCAGCAAACGCCAAAGTGGCAGAAGACCCTCGCAATGTGGGAATATATATTTGCGGAACTGGAATTGGTATGTCAATGGCCGCAAACCGCAATCCAAAAATTCGCGCAGCGCTTTGCGAATCTGTGAAGTTTGCGCAGCTTTCTCGCGCGCACAATGATGCAAATGTTTTGTGTCTTCCAGGAAGATTTATGAAGTCTAGAAAGGCTATCAGAATTATTAAAACATTTTTGACCACTGATTTTGAAGGTGGAAGATATGCAAGAAGGCTGAAAAAATTATAGGAGGGAATATGACAAATCTCATTATTCCAATAAACGCAAATGTTGAAGATTACATTTCGGGGATAAACAAAATTGCGCTTAATGGCAACGCTCAAATCTATGTCGGAATAACAAAAAGTCTTAGAGACAAGCTTGACATAAATATGCCAAATGTTGACATCACAGTTTTTGAAGACGGAAGCAATAAAGAAGGGATGATAAATAGTATGCAAAACTTTTTGACTGCAGGAAAGCTTATTGTTTGCAGAAGGCCAATAAGTTTTGAGGAATTCTCTCAGTTTGAAAAATCACGCAGTCAGATAACTTATTGCAAAGAAAGCCCTTGCAACAAGATTGTTGGGTGGATCAGACAGTTATGGCAAATTGTGGCTAAAGCTGTGTTCGGCGTAAAAACTTATCAAGGGGATCACTCTCTTATCTGTTTTAATGAGGATATGTGTGAGCTTCTTTCAGAGGCTGAAAACTTCTCATTTTCGACAAGAGTGGACAGATGGAAAGGTGTGACTCAAAATGTTATTGAAGCAAAAGCTGCACCAGCAAAAGCTGAACTGAATAGAAAGAATACTGCTATGCTTAGTCTTGCAATAGCCGTTCCAATCGTTTTGGCTGTGGTGCTTACAACTTGCCTTGCACTGATGACAAAAGTTTCAGTTATTGGCGGGCTTTTCCTTGCATGCTTTGATGCTCTTTGTCTTGGAGCCGCTTTCTTTTCAACTTTAATCCTTATATTTAACATGAAAATTGGACAAAAAAATTTTAATAAGGCGAAGATGATTGTTTCTGAGAATGGAGGGGAAAATGAAAAAGGTTAAAATTGGAATCAATGGTTTTGGAAGGATTGGAAGGCTTATTTTAAGAGTCTGCTCAAAACGAGACGATGTTGTTGTCGTTGCAGTTAATGATCCGTTCATTGACCTTGAATATGGCGAATATCTTTTAAACTATGACACAATTCATGGCAAGTTTGACGGGAAAACAAATGTCAAAAATGGCAAGCTGTATGTCAATGGAAAGGCTATCTCTTTCTTTGCTGAGAAAGAACCTAAGTCTATTCCTTGGGCAAGTTGCGGGGTTGATGTTGTTATTGAAGCAACTGGCAAGTTCACCAAATATGAAGATGCTGTTATGCACATTGAAGCAGGCGCGAAGAAGGTTATTGTCTCTGCTCCTGGCAAAAATATGCCTATGTTTGTTATGGGCGTAAACAACAATGAATATAAAGGTGAAAGTGTTGTATCGAATGCATCTTGCACAACAAATTGTCTTGCTCCACTTGCAAAAGTGATCAATGACAACTTTGGAATTGAAGAAGGTCTTATGACAACTGTGCATTCAACAACAGCGACTCAGCTTACAGTTGACGGCGCTTCTAAGAAGGACTGGAGAGGTGGAAGAGCTGCTTCATACAACATTATTCCATCTTCAACAGGTGCTGCGAAAGCGGTTGGGGAAGTGATCCCAGCACTTAAAGGAAAGCTTACCGGAATGAGTATGCGTGTGCCAACGCTTAATGTTTCTGTGGTTGACCTTACTGTCAGACTTTCAAAACCTGCGACATATGAACAAATTGTTAAAGCTGTCAAAAAAGCTGCAAGCGGAGAAATGGCGGGGGTTCTTGGCTGGACTGATAAGCCGGTTGTTTCAAGCGACTTTATTGGAGAGTCAAACACTTGCGTTTTTGACGTGAATGCAGGGATTATGATCAGCCCAACTTTTGTTAAACTTGTTGCTTGGTATGACAACGAATGGGGATACTCAAACAAGACTGTTGACCTTGCATGGCAAATCTGTCAAAAATAGGAGATTTCATGGAAGAAAAAGAACTTAAAAAAATTGAAAGCGCATCCTCAAAGCCAAAGCAAAAATCTCTTGCGGCAAACAAGATCCTTTCTTTTTGCGCGTATATTGGGATTGCTTGCATTGCGATCGCGCTTCTTCTCTCTGCATGCTTTAAAGGCAACACCAATGTTGAAAATGTTTTTCGTTCAATCGGTGAAGTGATTGCATATATTCTTGCAATGATTCTGGCTTTTTATTGGGTGAGAAGTCGCAAACATATTGCTTGGCTTGTGTGTTATATCATCTTTGTTGTGACCATCGTTGTGCTGTATATTCTTGTTGTGATTTAAAAATATGAAAAGAAAATGGATTATTTTAACAATCTTACTTGCGCCGGCAATTTTATTTGCGCTTTTAAAAGATACTTTTGGCGCAAGTATTTATATTTCGCTTTCTTTCGTGATCGCTTTTTGTGGATATTTCATTTTTGAAACAATACTTGAGTATTTAAAAGATTTTCATTTTGGCATTGAAGAAAGTTTTGACTTGTATATTGCACAGCTCATCAACTCTTCAAATTTGACAAGCGAGGATGTCGAAAAGGGAAGAGATGCGATTTTTAAGAAGTTTAAAAAGTCTCTTTTGAAAGATAAACTTATTGAAATATTCAAAATTGTTTTTGCTTTTTTAATATTAGTTGTGTCAATAGTGCTTTTATTTCGACAATAAGAAATGGAATGTGTCAATTTTTATTGGCACATTATTTGTTTTTGCTTGCTTTAAGAGCGAGAATATGATAAAATTTTAGAGTCGAAAAAAGGAGAAAAATAAAATGTATACTTACGAAAAAAAAGCTAAAGAAGGACAATTAAAAGTCAAAATATCAAAAGAAGTTTGGGAAAATGCAATTGAAAAGGCATATGAAGAAAACAAAGGCAAATTTAACATTCAAGGTTTCCGCAAAGGAAAAGCTCCAAGAAAAGTTATTGAGCAAACTTATGGCGACACAGTTTTCTTTGATGACGCTTTCGAAGCAGTTATTTCAAATGAATATTCAAAATTTTTGGCAGAGAACAAAGATGTTAAGCCTGCTGAAGCGCCACATGTTGAAATGAACTCTTTCACTGCAGATAAAGGCATCGAAGCAACTCTTACATTTGCGCTTATGCCAGAAATTGTTTTAGGCTCACTCTCAGGACTTAAAGCAAAGCCTAAAGCTGTTAAGGTTGATGCAAAAGAGGTTGAAGAAGAAATCAAACGCTTTGCTGAAGCGCATTCTCGTTATGAAGAATCAGAAGCACCAGCACAAAATGGCGACTTTGCAACTATTGATTTTTCAGGCTCTGTTGACGGCGTGAAGTTTGATGGCGGCACTGCTGAAAACTATCGTCTTGAACTTGGCTCTCACACTTTCATTGAAGGATTTGAAGATCAAATCGTTGGAATGAAGAAAGGGGATAAAAAAGACATTAACGTAACTTTTCCAGCAAACTATCAAGCAGAAAATCTTGCAGGGAAGCCAGCAGTTTTTGCTATTGCGCTCAACAAAGTTGAAAAGAAAATTTTGCCAAAAATTGACGATAAATTTATTTCAGATACAACAGAATTTGAAACTTTGGATGAATACAAATCAAATGTTAAGGATACACTTGTAAAGAAGGCAAAAGAACAGGCTGAAAGAGATTATGAAGTTGCGCTTATCGACGAAATCGTTGATGGCTGCAAAGCTGATATTCCTCATTCAATGACTCATCATGAAGTTCACCATATGATCCATGATTTTGAGCATAGACTTTCTCACCAAGGTCTTAACCTTGAGGCATATTTAAGCTACATCGGCAAAACTATGGAAGAGTTTGAAGCTGACAGAATGTCTGATGCTGAAAAGAACGTGAAGACTCGTCTTGTTCTTCAAAAGATCATTGAAGAAAACAAAATCACAGTTTCTGAAAAAGAGCTTATGAAGAGAATTGAAGAATACTGCGCGACATACGGCATTAAATATGAGGAAATCAAAAACAGCCTTACTCCAGATGAGAGAGCTTACTTTGAAAACGAAGCAATTATGAGCAAACTTATGAAGTTTATAAAAGATCAAAATAAAGCATAAATTCAGGGAGGAAAAACTATGTTAATTCCTATGGTCGTTGACCAAAATGGGGCGTCAGAACGCTCTTACGACATCTATTCAAGATTGCTTGAAGACCGCATTGTCTTCCTTAACGGGGAAGTGACTGATGAGAGTGCGAACCTTGTTATCGCTCAGCTTATCTATCTTGAAGGCAAAAATCCAAGCAAAGATATCTCTTTGTATATCAACAGTCCTGGCGGAAGCGTTACGGCTGGACTTGCCATTTATGACACAATGAAATACATTAAATGCGATGTTTCGACAATTTGTGTAGGACTTGCCGCATCAATGGGCGCTTTTCTTCTCGCTGGAGGAACAAAGGGCAAAAGATTCGCTCTTCCAAACAGTGAAATCATGATTCACCAACCAATTGGCGGCGCACAAGGGCAAGCAAGTGACATTCAAATTCAGGCAAAACATATTCAAAAGATGAAGGATAACCTCAACAGAATTCTCAGTGAAAATACTGGCAAACCAATTGAGGTGGTTGAAAAAGATACAGATCGTGACAACTATATGAGTGCTGAGGAGGCGAAAACTTATGGTGTCATCGATGATATTTTCGTATCAAGAAAGAAATAAAGGAGGCTTTTAGTGGACGGAATAGATTGCAAATGTTCTTTTTGCGGAAAAGCACAAAAGGACGCCAAGAAATTGATTGCAAGCCCAGGAGGCGATAGTTACATTTGTGATGAATGCGTGGCAATTTGCAAAGATATTATGAGCGAGGTTGACAAAAGTTCAAGTTTTGAAAATATTGAGCTTCCAACTCCACAAGAGATAAAGGCTAAACTTGATGAATACATTGTTGGGCAAGACGACGCAAAAAAAGTGCTTGCGGTTGCGGTGTATAATCATTACAAAAGGCTTAACTATAATTTTGGCAGTAAAGCTCATGAAGATGGCATTGAGCTTGAAAAAAGCAACATCTTAATGATCGGTCCGACAGGTTCAGGGAAAACATTGCTTGCAAAAACTCTTGCAAGGATTTTGAAAGTTCCATTTGCAACAGCTGATGCGACAACTTTGACAGAAGCTGGCTACGTTGGCGATGATGTTGAAAACATTCTTTTAAAACTTATTCAAAATGCTGATTACGACATTGCAAAAGCGCAACGTGGAATCATCTATATTGACGAGATTGACAAGATTGCCAAGAAAACGCAAAATGTTTCGATCACACGCGATGTTGCTGGCGAAGGCGTTCAGCAAGCTTTGCTTAAAATCATTGAAAGCACGGTTGCTTCTGTTCCGCCTCAAGGTGGCAGAAAACATCCGCATCAAGAAATGCTTCAAATTGATACAACAAACATTCTCTTCATATGTGGCGGAGCGTTTGTAGGGCTTGACAAGATTGTTGAAAGCAGAAAGGCTGACACAACGCTTGGCTTTAATGCTGCGCTTAAGTCTGAAGAAGAAAAAAAGACAAGCGAATACTTCAAGGATATTCAACCAGATGACCTTATCAAATTTGGTCTTATTCCTGAATTTGTGGGACGACTTCCTGTGATGGTGGGCCTTGATAACCTTGATGAAGAAGCGCTTATGCACATCTTGGTTGAGCCAAAGAACTCAATCATTAAACAATATAAGCTTATGTTTAAGATTGACGGAATTGATATTGAGTTTTCTGACAAAGCTGTCAAGGCGATTGCTAAAAAGTCTATGGAGCTTAAAACTGGCGCTCGTGGGCTTAGAACAATTCTTGAAAGCAAAATGAACAAGCTTATGTATGAAGTTCCTGGCAATAAAGATATTCAAAAGATCGTCGTAACTGATAAGTTTATTGAACTTGATAACGCCGAACCTGAGATAATCAAAATGAATAACAATAACGGTAAAAAAGAAGAGGTCTGCTGATCTCTTCTTTTTTAAATCCAGTCTGAATAAATAAGCTCAACACCTCTTGATGCCAGAAATTTTCTAGTCTCAGGGGAGTTTACGGTATGAACTGCAAACTTCTTGGTTGTGTGAAGTCCGCTTGGTGAATAAAACAGCCAATTGCCATAAGATAAAACATATGTGGTCACGTCTTCATATTCGTCAAAAAGCTGAAACATTTTTCTGAAAGTATAACATGATTTATAGTTTGTATACCAATATTCCGTGAAATCGGGGAAGATTTCTTTCGTCTTTTTATAATTTTCAATGCTGTAAACTTGAATGATAAACCTGTTATATATGTCAAAGCCTTGTTCGTTTGCGCATTCAACCATTCGATTTAAAAGCGCAAAAGCATCTTTCTCTTTGGTGTCAAAAATAATTTTCACGTCAGGGCAGTCCTCAAGCTTTTTCATAAGCCACTCAAACGTTATTCCATGATATTGACCAAGGATCAATGTATCAGTAAATTCTTGCAGGGTGGGACGCTTCGATAAACTCCATTTTGTATACTCATAAGTGTGAGATCCAATGACTTCATGGTCACTTGTGAACAGAAAATCGACTTCTATAAGCGTGATTCCCTGATTTATGTTGTCTTCAAGCTGCTCTTGGCAGTTTAAATAATCATGAGACCCTTGAATCCCCCCCCCGCATGGATTATTCTCGTGGCGGAGATTTCTTCTGTTTTAAACAAAATCATAAAGTTTGGCACGATGCAAGCGATGCATAGGGCAAGGCTGAGTGCGGAGAGAATTATTCTTCCTTTTTTCTTTGTGAAGAAGAGGGCGATGCCTAACGCTAAAGCAATGAAAGCGAAAACAATTGAAACATACATAAACTTGAAAGAAACCAGATATTTGCATATTTCACTTACAAGAAAAGTGATGAATGAAATGAGAAATAAAATAAATACTTTTTTCATATTCGCTCCTTGATTATGAAGTTTTATTTCTTATAAAATGCCAATAGGTTGGTTTGGGACTGTCTCTATTCTAATAGCCCCTTCTTCATTCAAATAAGACACCTTTAATTTATCAAACTCTGCATTTCTGAATTTGTCTAACGATTTGTAATCTGCTTTCGACATTTCAAAATTTAATGACTCTAAATTTTCTTTGATATGATCTTTGTTGCTTGATTTAATGAGAATGCCAATATTTTTGTGTTTAACCATCCAGTTTATAAGAATTTGGTTTTGTGTTTTTGAATACTTATTTGCGAGTGATACAACTTCTTTGTAATTTTGCTTTGCAGTTCTGTTTCTTCTGAGTGGTTGAAAAGCATAGAATGCAGTATTATTTTTCTGACATGCTTTAATAACGTCAGTGTCTTCATTAATTTTATTTTCCAAGTTATAAAGGCCTTCAAAATATGCGATATGGTCTTTAACTTGTTCAAACATCTCTGGAGATAGGTTGCTGTAACCGATGTTTAAAAACTTATATTTTTTCTGCAATCTTTTAATTTCTTTTACATATTCTTTAAAATCAAATCCAATGATTGCAGGGCTATGAAGTGTTATACAATCAAAATAAGAGACTTCCAGTTTTTCAATATAGGTGTTTATCTGCTTTTCAATATCACTTATTTGTTGACAACCGTGCGTAATAAAAGCGTTAATAAAAATGTCTTCTCTTTTTACAGACTTTAAGAATTTTGCAATTACATCAAGGGTAGTTCCGTTATCATAAGCAAGCACTACATCAATATAATTTACACCTTTACTAAAATAATATTTTAAAGCCTCGACTTCTTTGTCTATATTTTCCTTTTTGATTGTCCATGTGCCTATTCCAATTTTACTAACAGCATTTCCACTTTTTGTATATAACATAGAATTCTCCTTAATTATTTCTTTATATTAGTATAACATAGAATAATTGAATTTGTATCAAAATTTAACAAAAAATAAAAAAACTCAACCTTGATGGTTGAGTTTTTTTATGTTTGGTGCGGGCGGTGGGACTTGAACCCACACTCTTTCGAACACGCCCCTTAAACGTGCGCGTCTGCCATTCCGCCACGCCCGCATATGTTACTTGATTATTATATTAAATATATAAAATAAAGTCAAGCAAAAATGACAAAAAAAATAAAATTTTCTTTTTAATTTATTGAATGAAAAAGTCGGGTGGAATAGGCGCTGAGAAACTTATATTTTTCTTTTCAAATTCGTGCCAAAATGAGATTTGTTTGCAGTGCAGTGCTGCTCTTGAAATGAAGCTGCTTTTTGTTCCATAAAGTTCATCGCCGACAAGTGGATGACCGATGTGCGCCATATGTACGCGGATTTGATGCGTTCTGCCATGCTCAAGCTTAATTTTAAGCAATGTGTGTTTGCCGTCATTTTTTATAGGCTCAGCAAATGTCTTAGCTTCTTGACCGAGAGGGGAGATTATTCTTTTTCTTTGGTTTATTCCGTTTTCAGATATTGTCAATATCTTTTCGTCTATGACAAGATTGTTTTCAATAACTCCTTCACATATTGCATAATAAACTTTTTCTACATTTGAAAGCTCTTTTTGGGCGATGCTACTTTTTGCGACAAGGACAAGGCCAGATGTGTCTTTATCAAGCCTGTTTGCAATTCTGAGAACAAAGTTGGGGTCTTTTTCTTCCATATATGCGCAGATTGCTCCTGCGAGGTTGTTTTTATAATGCGAGCGGTTGGGCATGGTTGAAATTCCTGCTGGTTTATTAATTAGTAAGTAGTATTCGAATACAATATTTAGTGGTATTCTGCAATGCATAATAGCTGTTTTTGCGTTTGGACTTGGATTAATTTGAAGGATATCGCCTTCATTTAAGCCTTTTCTTATATTGACAATCTCATTATTTACGACAAAATTTCCCCAAGTTTTTCTTAGGTTTGAAATGAAGTTTTCTGAAAAGTCGTGATCTTTCAGAAAATGATAGATGCTTTTAAACTCTTTCTCAATTTTGTATTCTTGGTAATTCATGGAAAAAATTGTAGCATTTTTGCGAGATATTTCCAAGTTTTTTAAGCCTTTCTCTGCGAATTAGTTGACAAAAAGCGGAGAATTATTATAAAATCAAAATAATAAAAGCGATGATGAAAGACAAGTAACTTGATTTTGTCGATTTTTCAGAGAGTTCTCTCTTGGCTGAAAGGAGAATAAATCGAAATGCAAGTGAATTCACTTTCTAGCTGCACTTACGAACTCTTAAAGAAATTAGTTTGTGCCGTTTCCCTGCGTAAAAGGTCAATGAAGGTCTGATTTTCAGATGAATTTAGGTGGTAACGCGGAGCTCTCTTTCGCCCTAAAGTGGTGAGAGGGCTTTTTATTTTTTAGGAGAGAAAATATGATTGAAAAATTGAAAGAAATCAAAGTTAAAGCGCTTGATGAAACGCAAAAAGCTGCTGACAAAAAATCTTTAAATGATGTTAAGGTTAAGTTTCTTGGAAAGCAAGGGGAGCTTACTCTTATTTTGCGCGGGATGAGAGATGTTTCGCCAGAAGAGCGTCCTAAAGTTGGCGCGTTTGTCAATGAAGTTCGTTCGGCAATCGAAGAAGAGATCGGCAAAAAAGAAAAAGCTTTTGATGAAGAAGAGCTTGCCAAAGCCCTTGCATCAGAAAAAGTTGATATCACAGAGCCAAGTAAGTTTATTCAAAGAGGCGCCATTCACGCAGTTCCAATGATAACTGATAAGCTTATTGACATTTGCGTTGATATGGGCTTTACTGTTGTCGATGGTCCAGAAGTTGAAACTGATTATTACAACTTTGAAGCGATGAACATTCCAAAGAACCATCCTTCAAGGGACATGCAAGATTCTTTCTATATTTCTGAAAACATCTTGCTTAGGACTCAAACTTCTGCCGTGCAATCGCGTGAGCTTGAATCAAGAAAACCTCCATTTAAGATTATTTCTCCAGGAAAGACTTACAGGAATGACAGCGACGCAACTCACTCGCCAGTCTTCCACCAATGTGAAGGGCTTGTTGTTGACGAAAATGTTTCAATGGCTGACCTTAAAATTATGCTTTCTGAAATGATGAGAAGGCTTTATGGAGAAGGAACAAAAGTTCGCTTCAGACCATCGTTCTTTCCATTCACAGAGCCAAGCATTGAAGTTGACGTTTCTTGCCCAAATTGTCATGGAGATGGTTGCAAGACTTGCAAGGGGACTGGCTTCTTGGAGATCTTGGGCGCGGGGGTTGTCAATCCTAGGGTGCTTGAAATTGCCGGTATTGACAGCAAGAAATACACTGGCTTCGCTTTTGGTATGGGCATTGAGAGGACGTCGATGGTGCTTAACTCAATTCCAGACCTTCGAACAATGTATAAAAACGACGTAAGATTCTTAAATCAATTGAGATAACTAGGAGAAGGAAATGAAAGTAACATATAATTGGATTAAAGATTTTGTTGATGTCTCTCTTCCTGCAGAAGAAGTTGCAAAGCGTCTTACAAGCGCTGGAATGGAAGTTGAGGAAATCATCTATCAAAATGAACACTTGCATGATGTTGTTGTCGGCAAGATTTTGAAAATTGAAAAGCATCCAAGTGCTGATAAGCTTGTTGTTTGTCAGGTTGATATTGGCAGCAGTGTAACTCAGATTATTACAGCTGCAACAAACGTTTTTGAGGGGGCTGTAGTTCCTGTATCTCTTCCAGGCGCTGACCTTGTCAATGGTGTGAAGATTCAGGCGTCAAAACTTCGTGGAGTGGATTCGTTTGGTATGTTCTGCTCTGGCGAAGAACTTGGAATTGATGAGAACTATTTTGAAGGCGCTGGAGTCAATGGAATTTTAATTCTTCCAAACGATTTCAAAATTGGTCAGCCAATTGATAAAGCGCTTATGCTTGATGATGTGGTTTTTGATATTGGAGTCACTCCAAACAGGGCTGATTGCCTTAGTGTGATCGGGCTTGCAAGGGAAGTGAGCGCAATTTTTGGCGTGCCTATGAAGAGCGTGAATTTCAATTATCCTATTGATATCTATTCAAAGGATACTGTTCGCAACTATGTGAATGTTGAAGTTCAAACAAAAAATTGCAAGAGATACATGGCTGGCGCTGTAACTGACATTAAGATTGAACGTTCTCCACTTTGGATGAGGGCAAGGCTTAATGCGGTTGGCATTAAACCTATCAGTACAATCGTTGATATAACAAACTATGTGCTTGTCGAAATGGGGCAACCTCTTCATGCTTTCGATCAAAAGCTTATTGGCGGAAGTAAGATCGTTGTCAGACAAGCAAGAGAAGGTGAAACTATCGAAGCACTCAATCATAATACTTATAACCTTGACAAAGAAACTATGGTTATTGCGGATGAAAATAAACCTATGGTTATTGCTGGAATCATTGGCGGAACAAACTATTGC
>CAOKRZ010000007.1 GCA_948471335.1 uncultured Christensenella sp.
TGTAATGAGAAATTATGGAAGGAAGAAGAATTCCACCGCCACCACCTCCAAGGCCTTTTGTTGTGCCTCCAAGACCAACTGAGCAAACAACTCAAACTGCGCAAGCTTGGCAAACTGAGGCTCAAGCAACAAATCTGGAGCGACCTGCAGTGCAGCCTTCGCCAGTGCAAGAGGAAGTTAAGGTTGAAGTTAAAGCGGGAAAGAAAGATAATTCAAAACTCATCAAAGCACTTCTCATTGTTTTGAGCGCTTTATGTTTTGGCGCGGGGATTGCGTTTCTGGTTTTGATGTTTATCTAAAAGTTGACAAAATTTTCAGCTTAATATTTATAAAAACGGCAACAATTCTGTTATGAAAAGAGTTGTTGTTTTTTTTATTGCTATGCTTGCGCTTATATGTCCACTTTTTGTGCAAGGTAAAAGTCTGAACACAGATGACGTAACAAAAGTCTGCGTTGTTATGTCTGAAGAGGTTAAATCTTTATGTGAGTGTGAAGTGATCAAAAACGGAAACCAGTTTTATTACACAATGTCTCTTGAAGAGTATAACAGTTCTTCTTCAATTTTTAAGTCTTATGATGCAATCAATTTGTTTTACGAAAAAGATGTAAGCATGCAAAAACTTTTGAAAGCCCACAACATCACTTCATATTATCTTTCTTCTGTGGAAGGAATGGATGTGCTTTATGGCTATACAAACAACTTTTCAGATTTTCGAATGGTTGATGGCAAGAAGATCAATGTGCAAATTGTATGGAAAAAATCTGAAACAATCGTTGGCTTTCCTCTTATTGTGACAGGATATTAACCCCGCGACAAATTGCGACAAAAGAAGCGTGAAAGAATGTATAAACAACTTGACAAGAGGCAATAAAAAGCGTAGGGAGGTAAAATATGGAAATTCAAGAGAAAAACAAGTTTGTTGAGTTTGTGAAAAGGTTTGGATTTGTTATCGCTGCCGCTTTGGTTTTACTTATCGTTGGACTTACGTTCGGCATTATGGCGCTCACAAATGGTGGACAAACGCCATCTGTGCCTGTTGTCAATAAGCCGCTCGAATTCTCAATGCCAATGCAAAATGCAAGCATCTTGAAAGATTTTTCTTCAACAGAGCTTCAGGAGAATGTTACGCTCAATCAATGGGAAGCACATCTTTCAATTGACTTTGCTTCTGAAAACACTGCGGTTTACTCAGTGCTTGACGGAACGATTGAGAGCATCACTTCAAGCTATTTGCATGGAAATGTTGTGACAATCAAACATGATGAAGGATTTGTGAGCCAATATTCTTCACTTGGCAAAGATCTTCTTGTCAAAGTTGGTGACAAAGTGAACGCTGGTCAAAAGATCGGCGACGCTGACAGCACAGCTTCTGGCGAAACAGACATGGGCAACCATCTTCACTTCACGCTTTCAAAAGACGGCGTGAAAGTTGATCCAAACAACTATCTCGACCTTCAAAACAAATAACAAATTCAACAAACTTCAAAATTATGGCTGCAAAAGCCATTTTTTTGTGCAAAACCTTCAATATGTTTTGTTTTGATTTGAAAATATGATATACTTTCAAAGTGGAGGAATTATGAAAACCATTGATAAAGTAAAAAAACTTATTGCTGAACAGCTTTGCATTTCAACAGATGAGATTTCAGATACAGCCAACGTGATTGAAGATCTTGGCGCAGATTCTCTTGATGTTGTTGAACTTTTGATGACCTTTGAAGATGAATTTGGTGTATCAATCCCAGACGAAGAAGTTGAAAAACTTAAGACAATTCCAGCAATTGTGAAAATAATTGACGAACATAAATAAGGATAAAAAAGAGAGCCGCGGCTCTCTTTTTTTTCTAGTAAATATTTCTCTTTTCTTTAAAATTCGGCAGGTTTTGACATATTGTGACTTTAAAAAACATAGTTTTATAAAGTGGAGGAAAACTATGAATAACCAATTGTCACAACTTATCTGCTCTATGGCTGGGCATATTTGCAAAACTCATGAGACTTTGAGGCAAACTGCAAAGGTTTTTGGACTCAGCAAAAGCACAGTGCATAACTATGTTTCTGTTAAGCTTCGATTTGTTGATCCTGCTTTATATGAAGAAACAAAGAAGGTGCTTGATGAAAACTTCTGTGAAAAACACATCAGAGGGGGAATGGCTACAAAGCATAAATATGAACTCGAGAAAGGAATTTGATTTTTCAAATTCCGCTTTTTTTAGACAAAAAGTTTGGCATTAACTTTAAGTCTTATGCGTATCAATTTAGGGAGGTGAGAAAAATGAAAAACAAAATTAAATATTCTTTATGTTCTATGCTGCTGTTTGCGCCACTTCTCCTTAGTGGCTGCGGCGAGGATTCTGCTAGGCTTGAAGACAATATGGCGGAAGAGACGAGCATATATTTTTCAGCGCAGGCAGACGGGCATCGCGCGTCAATCAGTGTTGGCGAAAGAGAAAATCCATACATTATTGATGGCTACTGCCAAGAGAAATGTGATTTTTCTTTGATTGTCGTTGACTTTGACTCAAGTTTAAACGACAGGGTTATTGATGCAAAACTTGTGGTCAATGATAAAGAAAGCAACATTGTGCTTGATCTTAACCCAATCTCTCATTCATATATGGTTGACCTTGGATATAAGCTCGACGGAGAAGATCAAGTGAAACTTATTTGCCAAAACTCTGAGTTTACCTTTTCAAACATCGGCAAAGACTTTGCGATCTCTAAAGATGAAGCACTTGAAATTGCCAAGAAAGAGCTTTCTGATGAAATTGCTGCATATTCAAAAGGCAAGACTTTTGAAGGGGAATGCTATTTGAAAGTTTTGGGCGAAACTGGCGATTTTGATAAACTTTTCTGGTGCTTCACAATTGAAGGCAGAGACGGCAAGACATATAACGTAATCATTTCAGTTGATGACGGCAGCGTTGTGCAAAGAACAAGATAGAATTGTAAAGCGGAATAATAAAAGGCGGGTAACCCTTAATAAGCGGAATAATAAAAGGCGGGTAACCCGCCTTTTTTGTTTGTGAAAAAAGTTTTTTGTGCTATAATAAAACCATGGCAAAACTTCATTCAACAGAGGATATAAAAGAAAATTGCATAATAATTGCAGTTTCAACTAAAAAAGAAGATGATATTTCACGAAAGATTGAAGAGACTTCACGCCTTGCGGAAACGGCAGGCTTAAATATCGTGAAATGCTTTTATCAAGTGATAAAGGATTTTAATAAGGCGACCGTGCTTGGCAAAGGTAAGCTTGAGGAAATTGCAAGGTATATCGCAGAATGCGACGAAGAGATTGACGTTGCAATCATTGACTATCAACTAAGCGGAAGTCAAATGAAAAACCTTACAAACGCGTGGGGAGTAAAAATCGTTGACCGCGTTGGGCTTATCATTGACATATTTGCAAAAGGCGCGCAGTCAAGAGAAGCTAAACTTCAAGTGAGGCTTGCGCAAGATAAATACGTGCTTCCTCGTCTTTCTGAAATCGCGGGCACAAGCGGGCGTTTTGGTGGCGCGGGCGTCGGAATGCGTGGGCCAGGTGAAACCAAGCTTGAACTTAACAAACGAATTCTCGAAAAAGAAATCGAAAGTCTGAAAAAACAAATCGAAAAGATCAAAGAACAGCGCCAAGTTTCAAGACGTGAAAGGAACAAGTCTGGGCTTCCAAAGGTTGCAATTGTTGGCTATACAAATGCAGGCAAATCAAGCCTTCTTAATGCACTGACGAAAGAGAGCATCTATGCTGACGACAAATACTTTGCAACCCTTGACACGACAAGTCGTAAGCTGTTTTTGGGCGAGGGCAAATATGCAATCTTGACTGATACTGTCGGCTTTATCAGTGACCTTCCGCATCAGCTTGTTGACGCCTTTTCATCAACCCTTGAAGAAGCTGCAGACGCTGACCTTATCCTTCACGTTGTTGACATAAGCCTTGACACGAAGACTGATAAGGGCGTTGAATTTGAGATCAATATGAAGGTGACAAATGACCTTCTTGACAGTTTGAATGCAACCAAGAATCGCATTGTTGTTTACAACAAAGCTGACAAACTTTCAAAACCTGTTGAGCTTAAAGAAGGGGAAACACTTATTTCAACAAAATCTAAACGCGGAATTGATAACCTTATAAAAATCATCGAAAACAATTTATATTAAAAACTAATGAGAGAGTATTATGAGGCATTTAGGGACTATAAAAATTAAAACTGAAAGATTGATTTTAAGAAAAATTACTTTGGCTGATGCACAGGCTTTCTATGAGATCTTGACTGACAAAGCTGTTCTGGAATATCTTGCAGGCATCCCAGAATATACGGGCGTAGAAATGACAGTCGATTATATTTCAAACAAGCTTAGTAAGAAATATGAAAATCCAGATTTCTATGACTGGGGTATTGAGGAAAAATCAACCCATAAGTTTATTGGGAGAATCTGCGTTTATAAACAAGAAGACGATAGACGTATGGCGAATTTGGTTTGGTATATATCGCCTTCAACAAGAGGCAAGGGATATATGACAGAAGCTGCAAAAGCTGTAATTAACAAGTTACAAGAGATAGGATTTGAACGTATTGAAGCATTTGCAAATGTTGACAACATTTCAAGTCATAGAGTCATGGAAAAAGCTGGGATGCAATATGAGGGAACTTTGCGAAGCTATGATTTAAGAAGAGATGATACTTTGTATGACGCAAAAATGTATTCGATAATTAAAAAGAAAAAATCAAAAATAAAGGAATAAAAAAAAGGACTTGAATAAGCAAGTTCTTTTTTACTTCTTCTTTTCGTTATAAACTTCGTTGAGTTTTTGGATTAAGAATTCAACATCAACGTCATGAGTCTGGGCAGCCTCTTCAATTGTCTCTTCGCTGCCAAGGTGACAGAAGATGCAGAACATTCCAAACCCCATAAAAACATCTCCAAGGTTTTTGTCAAGTTCAAGCACGCTGTGAACTGTCATGTCCTTAGTTATTTCTTTTATTTCCTTCGCTTTCTTTGCCATGATATAACTCCTTTAACGGAATATATTGTAAACAAAACGAAAACAAAAATCAATAAATTTGAAATGAAAAATAAATTCGTGATCAAAAAATGTCTTTTTTTGGCGCATTGAAATATTTGAAGACTTAGGCTCATAACTTAAAGTATGAAAAGTTTAAAGAGTTATATTTCAAAAAAAGTTGTTTCAATAAATGAAGGGAAGGAAGTTGGCTATGTGCTTGACGGCTCTTTTGATGAGTCTCTTTCAAGGCTTCTTGGGCTTATTGTCGTTGACAGCGAAAGCGAAGAAGAAAGACTTTTGCCCGCCAAAAAGATCAAGGCAGAAAACGACCAAATCATCTTTATTGAGGACGAGAGTGATATCGAATTTTGCGAGAAAAATGACAGACTTAATCCGATTGGGAAAAGTGTTTTTGACAGCAAGGGTGTCAGCTTTGGAAGGGTGGAAGACTGCCTTTTGAAAGACAGTTTTGCGGTCGAAAAATTGGTCACTGACAGGTGCGAAATTATGCAAAAAAATATAATAACAAATGGAAAAGATTTTTTATTTTTTGGATTAAAAAAGAAAAATAATAAAAAAAATAATGTTTTTTTTGAAAATTATCAAAAAAATACAGAAATTATTCAAAATAATTTTCCAAAAATAAAAATTCAAGAAAAAATAAATTTAAATAATATTTCAAAGCCAGAGCGCATTTATTCGTCAACAAAAATGCTGTTGAATAAAATCGCAACTTGTGACGTGTATGGATACAATAATGAGCTTATTGTCAAAAAGAATGAAACAGTGGATGAAAATGTTGTCAAAAAGGCAAAAAAACATAATAAACTTAATTTTCTTTTATTTAACTGCAAATAAAGTGGTACAATCACATTTAATGACATTGTCAATTTATGATGATGTCTTTTTTAATTATTTTTTATTTATTTTTTTCGTTGAAAATAATGCGAAAAATATTAATATTTATTTAATATTATTAAAAATTAAAAATAATAAAAAAAATGTAAAATCGTGTTGATTTATTTGTATTTTTAGGTATGTTTGTAGTAAAATAAAAGTGCGAGGTAAACGTGGTTAGAATCATACCTAGAAAAACAAAAGTTAAACTTGAATTTGTCAAGGGCTTCACAGGTCTTGATCTTGTCATTGCAATCGTTGCAGTGGCAGTTCTTGGTCTTCTTCTTGGCATCAACAGAACACAGGCAATTTGGGTTGCAATTGTGTGGGCAATTTTTGCGATATCGCTATTTTTCAAAGTTGCAGATAGCGAGCGTTTTTATGTAACGATATCCTATCTCGTCAGATTTTCAATGCAGAAGAAAAGATATTTGAAGAATGTGACAAAAGGCAAGCCAAACATCAAAGCGATCATCCCTTTTGAAAGCATATATCAAGACAGGTGCATTTCATATGGGGATTATTACGCCGAAGTTTTGGAAGTGCAACCAATTCTCTTTGGGCTTTTAAATGAGTATAACCAAAACAACGTTATTGATGTTGGGTTCGCAAATGCTCTTCGACGTCTTGAAGAAAATCAAGTTTGTGAAATTGTGAAAATCAACAAAGCGCTTGTGCTTGACAATTATGCTTACATAGAAAACAAAAAATATGATCGTTTGCTTGACATGATGTATGATAAGCAAATGTCGCAAGGGGAAGTTGATTCACGTGCGCCAATCTTTGAAGAGAGAGTTTCTTTCCTTGAAGACAAAAACAGAAAAAACAAAATTTATAAAGACTATTTCTATCTTGTCGTTCTTGGCAAAGATCTTGAAGCGCTTGAAAACACTGTCAATGGAATGGCAAGCTCGCTTGCAACGGCGCTTAACCCAGTGGCAACAAGAAGGCTTATGGGACAAGAGCTTGCAGTATTTTTAAGAGCAAACTATAACCGTGAATTTGACGAACGTGAACTCGAAGGCGTGCCATTTTCTGAATATATCAATTGGGCAACTCCAGACAAGATCAAATTTGGTGCGGCAAAATATAACATCGATGGAAAAGACTATCGAACATACGCCATCACTGAATATCCACTTCAAGTGGGAAATGCTTGGGGCGCATCAATCTTTCTTCTTGACAGAACAAAGATTGTGATGAAATTTAAGAAAGCACCTAAGTTTGAATCTGAAAAGGAAATTGATAAAGCCATCATGGATATGGAGTCAAAGCTTGCAAGAACAGGAAAAAGCTCAACTCGAATCGAAATTCAAACTCACCTTCAAACTTTAAGAAATCTTTTGGAAGAACTTAAAAACAACAACCAGCAGCTTTATGATGTCAACACTTTCATCACTTGCGAAGACTCAGCAAGAAAAGACATCAAAGCAGTTTTGAAACAATCTGGTTTCCGTTTTACTGAAATGTTTGCAAGGCAAGTTGACGCGTTCATTTCTTCAGGCGTTTCAATGAGAGACAGCATTAAGGAATATAAGAGGGGAATCCCAACTTACACACTCGCTGGCGTCTTCCCATTCATTTCAAGTGAGCTTCAAGATGAGGGCGGCTTCTATTTGGGCGATAATGAATATCCAGTTTTCGTTGACTTCTTCAAACGTGACCCTATGCGTGTCAACTCAAACATGATGGTCGTTGGAAAGTCTGGTTCTGGAAAGAGTTATGCAACAAAAACATTGCTTGCAAACCTTGCGGCAGACAACACCAAGATCTTTATCTGCGACCCAGAAAAAGAATATGCAAAACTTACTTACAGCTTGAAGGGCAAACTTATCGACGTCGGGTCATCGCTTCAAGGTATCATCAATCCATTCCACATCATCCGTGCGCTTGATAAAGATGACGACGAAGGGGACAAATATTTCAAAGTTGAAAAGAAAGACGACTCTTTCAACCAACACCTTCAATTCCTTGAACAATTCTTCAGAACAGTTCTTGAAGGAATCCAATCTGACGCGTTCGAGGTTTTGAACTCTCTTGTTCTTGACCTTTACAATAAGTTCAAGATCAATGAAAACACTGACCTTCGAAAACTTAAACCAACTGATTATCCAATCTTTGATGACCTTTATGCACTTTTGATGGATAGACTCAAGAGCGCGAAAGATGAATTCCTTCTCAACAATCTTCGTGTCGTTGAAGCTTATATAAGAAAGTTCGCCAAAGGCGGAAGAAACAGCAACCTTTGGAATGGACCAACTTCAATTGAAACAAATGAAAACCTTGTTTGCTTCAACTTCCAGTCACTTGTTGCCGGAAACAACGAAATGATCACCAATGCGCAAATGCTTCTTGTTTTCAAATATCTTGAAAACGAAATCATAAACAACAAAGACTACAACGCAATCCATCACACAAACAGAAAGATTGTTATTGCAGTCGACGAAGCGCATACCTTCATTAACCCACGTTATCCAATCGCCTTGAACTTCATGGCGGCAATGGCAAAACGTATCCGTAAGTATGGCGGAATGCAGATCGTGATTACTCAGAACATTAACGACTTCGTTGGAACAGAAGAAATCAAACGTCAGTCAACGGCGATCATCAATGCTTGCCAGTATTCACTTATCTTCTCACTTTCACCAAACGACGTGAACGACATCATTGAACTTTACAAAAACTCAGGTGGAATTAATAAGGAAGAGCAGAACTCAATTGTTACTGCAAGACTTGGTCAAGCATTCATTATCACTGCGCCAACTTCAAGAACAATGGTGCAGATACGCGCGCTTGATTATGTAAATTCAATTATTGAATAAAATATCGATTTAAAAGGAGAGGCTTAACCAACAGCTATGACAAAAAGCAAAAAGTTATCTTTAATAATTTGCAGTTTGATGCTTGTGCTGACAAGCCTCTTTTTTGTCGCTTGCGGAAAACCTAATTATTCAAAGGTTTCTGTAAGTTGCGATCAAGAAAGTTTGACTTTGCTTATTAATGAAGAGGGCACGTTAAACTTTAGTATAAATAATATGCAAAAAGGGATGAGTCAAAATCTCACTTTCTCTTTGGATGGGCATAGCATTGTCTATGAGGCATCAGCGCCAAGTGGCGGGGCAACTTCTGTTTCAGTCAAGGCAATTGAAGCAGGGCAATCTGTTCTCACCGCAACTTGTGAAGGTCAAAAGTCTTGCCAAGTTGTTATCAATGTTTTAAAGCCTAGCCAAAACCTATCGAATGCAGAAAACGGACTTTACGTCACAGACAGTAAAGCACTTGAACCAAATTCATCAGACTTTGTTTTTGACCCTGATGCCCAACTAAGAAATCTTGTTTTTAACTTTTATGGTAAAACAGAAAGGGCTTTGTCTTTGACAGATATTCAACAAAACGGCGAGTTTGTCAATGAGTTTAGAAAGGTGTTTCTTGTGTCAAATAATGAGGCAAAATATCTCATTTTTGAAAACTCTCAAGCTGAAACATTCACTTTAATTCAAACTCAAGGAAGATATTCTTTTGCTCAAGCGCCAAAGGTTGAGGAAGGCTATTCTCTTCCACTTGATGCACTTGAGGTCAATGCGGGTGAAAAGTTCACTTTTATTGCAAGATATATTGACAACGAAGAAAAAGACCTTTTTGTGCAAAGAGACTTTTATGTTTATTCAAATCTTAACAAAGATTCAGTGAATGTTGATCTTACTTATGATGGGCCTTTTGCAAAAGAACTTGACGATACAATTATTTTGATTCCTAATCGCGTAGATTCTCTTGTTGACTACGGCATGGTGAAAGCTGATTTTTCAATTGCAGCTTCTTTGGAAGCTCAAGAGTTCATCAGAGTAAGCGCAAGCTTCAAAGATGAAAATGTTGCCAACAAGATTGAAGGTGTAAGTTATAATTATGATGGAAGACTATATTTTCCATTTGAGATCACAAGTGCAACTTCACAAAGTTTGAAAACATCTTTGCTTGTTAGATTTTATTATGCTGGGCTTGAAAATGAAAAAGATGACGAGGTTAGCGTAACAATTGAAGTGCCAATTGAAATTGTTTATCAACCAAATGATCTGATCATTAATGACGGAAATAATGAAACGGTCGTTTTGTATGACAAGTATAACGACGATGTTTCTGGATGGAAAAGCTTCTATTTAAACTTAAACCCAACAGATGCGCTTTTTGATAAAGTGATTGTTGAATTTGACAACAGGAGAGTAAGTCTTCGCTATCGCGGCGAGGTTATTGACAGCGGAAAGGCTGAGCTTTATGATTTGTCTTATCCTTTTGAGATAAGAGGTCTTAGAGAAAATGGGCTTGTCACAGAAGAGGGCGAAGAGCTTTCAATCAATGTCAAGGTTGTTTATACTCTTGGCGATGAGACATATTTTGAACCTGTTAAAGAGATCAAATATGTGGTAGAACGCGGTGCAGAAAGAATCAAATTTGACCCTTCTTATACTTTCAGCGAAAGCGGAATGATTTTTATGAGTTATAACGGTGATTCCTCTTTGGAAGAAACTTTCAGTGCGCTTATTGCAGAAGGAAATTTCTCAAACTTTGATGTCAATCTTGAGCGCGGCGACGATGTTGTGAATATCGTAAGACTGAGCGATGACAAAGAGAAACTTGAAAATGGTGACACGAGAATTAAGTTTAATTTGAAGGCTAAAGGTTATGGCATCGGCATTTATCGCGTCACTCTTGACAATGGTGTGCGCCAAACTTTCAGCGTACGTGTTATGGAAGAGCTTGATTTCTTATCATTCTCTATTTTGCAAGGGGAATCTATTGTTAAAAAATGTACAAACATAGAAAAGAAAGAAGATAACCTTGGAAAAACTTATTTTGAAAGCGAAATCTTCATTTTACATAATAATCAACCTGTAGATTTCAAAATATACCCAAATGGGAAAGAGAACTCTCAAGCCATTGAACAAGCAGTCATCAAAGCACGCAATGAACAAGGCTTTACAGCATTTTTCGATTTTGAAAACATGCTTCTTAGGATTAACGCTGCAAGCAATGGAAGCGGAGATGTAACGCTTTCACTTTCAACATATGTAATTTCTAATTTTGAACGTAAGCTTGTTGAAATCGACTATAAGATAAACATTGTCTCATATAGTTTCATTTCAAACTTTAAGGTTGAACAAGTTGTGGGAAATGGACTGAGTTCTGCAAGTTATATTGACCTTTATGCAAATGCAATTGTGCAAGACTCTGTTAAGCTTCAGATAAGTGGCGATTCAGGATTTTTGTTCCTAGATCCAAATTCAGGCGATTATATCCCAAGCGAATTTGATGAAAGATTTGTTTATTTCACAAGCAATGTCTCTGTTTCAGGTGAGCTTGTTGGCGAGCGAATGGTATACGGAAAATCATACACATTGGGCGGTGGAATAGCACGTTTTGACACTCAAAGCATGACAATAACACCTTTAAGACGTGGAGTGTTTGAGCTTTATGCAACTGTTATGCAGTATTCAGCTTCTCAACCAAGAGTATTTGCAATCAGAGTTACTGTCACTGACTATATTCAAGTGACAGAAATCACAACTCGAAGAGAAATGAAGACCTTAGATTTTTCTGCTGTTGACACCAAAGCTGAGTTTGTTGTCTATGTTTCTCCAGAAAATGCAAATACCAAAGCGATAAAAGCTGTTTATACACCTACAAGCGACATCAATATCTTTGGCGAAAACGGAATCAATGTGACAACAATTGATGAAAGGGAAGGGATTTTCCTCATCACTCTTGATGCATCAAAGTTTGTTTACGATGACAGCTATAAAGGCAAAGTTTTGGGCGGGGAACTTGTTGTTGCGCCAACCGATTGGCTTAGTGGCGACGTGGTTGTGCGTGGTGGCATCCCAATTGAGATCACAATTAACTATCAAACTGGAGATGTTTTAAATCCAATCATACTTAAAGATGCTGACGACGTTTTTGCAATCAGAAACAATCTTGATGCTCATTATGCGATTGCAACCGCAATCGATCTTGCGGGCGTTGACATGCAGCCACTTGGAGCATTCTCAGGCTCAATCATTGGAAGAAGTGAATATGCAAAAATCTCTGGAATTAAAGTAAGCACAGGTGTTCACAATGATGGCACAGGTGTTGAAGCTTATGACTACGGTCTTTTCTCAGAAATCCTTTCAGGTGCACTTATAAGAGACGTGGCTTTCGAAGGATATTTCGCAATCCCTGACACAGATAAAAATGAAGGCCGAAGAATGGGAATTGTTGCTGGACTTAACAGTGGAACACTTGAAAATGTTGGAGTGACGCTTTCTCAAAACTGCACTGTTATAGCCAACAATAACTCAAATGGTCTTAGACTTGGCGGTGTTGTCGGTGGAAACAGAGGAGATATCGTTCAAGGACATATTTCAGGATTCGTTTTGAATGATCAAGTCTTGAAAGAGAGCAAAATTGCAACAAAAATAACTTTCTATGCTGGGAATAATACAATTTCTATTGACGCGACAAATCTTGATACAGGGACTGCAAACGTTGCACAGATAAGAGCAGGCGGAATCACTGCCAGAAATATCGGAACTATCAGAAAAACAAATAATGATAGTGGGCTTGGCTATGCAAACTATATGGCATATGCAAACATATCTGTTATAAACAGAAAGCCTTCTGCTGAAATCAAAGACTTTATTGGCGGCCTTGTTGGAGCAAGCAATCAAGGCAGCATTTACAGCGACACAGATTCTATCATTGTTGGTGGAAGAATTGAAGGCTATCATATGGTTGCTGGCGTTGTTGCAAGTTTTGCGAACGATTCTTTAGCACAAACACAAGTTACATTCAAAGGCATAACATCAAGAGTTTTTGTAAGAGGAAATGAAAACGTCGGCGCAATAACCGCAAAGATAAACGTGAACAATGGTGATACAGTTTCAACCTTTGCTGTAGAGGCAGTTGACGACTTAAGGACAAGAGAAGAAAGCTCTATGATCATCAAATATATTTCTAGTTCTAATTCTTCTTCTGATCCAGTGAACAACAAAACAATCGCTTTTGGTTCTTTTAATAATTATCTTACCGCTCTTCCAACAGTTGTGACTTATCTGAAAAGGACTCACAGGCCTGCAGGGGAACTTGTTGACATTGGCACAGATTCATATTATGGCGACTATATCGAAATCACAACAAATCAATCTGGAGAAAGATCAGTTTCAAAACAAAACTTCTTTACGCCAGACGATAAAAATCTTTCCGTTGAAAAAAATCGAGATTTTGCTTCATTTGAGAAAGACAAGGCTGATGCTGTTGATGTATATTATATGTTCTATTTCAAAGCTGGCTCAGTAAGCTTTGCTAATGGAGAAGATGCACTTGCAAGTGCACAAAATGTGCTCGATCAAGACTATAACACTGTTCAATCACAAAGCAGTTTATATCCAATTATTGCAAGCAAAGAGATTATTCTTGAAGTCAATTCAAACCTTCTTCAAATTGCTCATGACGGGAAAATGACCGTTAAAGGAACGGGCGTTGTTGATGTGATTTGCAGAAGCGTTCTTAACGCAAGCGATTCAATGCGATTTAAGATCTTGATTGTGAATTATTTTAACCATTCAAGTGAATATTCTGTTCTCTATCCAAGTCTTTCTACAGACATAGAGCCATTCCCAAGTGAGGGCAGTTATGTCAATATTCTTGGAAGCGGAACTGTGAATCAATATATAAGACCAAATTATTCTTTGTTTGAAACAGAAGGCTTGGATGATGAAACTTCGGTGGCAAATCAGATTATTCAAGCAAACGGCATCATGAATGTTGATGGCATTTCAGTCAGCCTTGCGCCAAACACAAGTCTTACTGCGCTTCCTGAATTTACTGCAGACTTCAATGTTTCTGTAATTGACCAAATGATCATCTTAAGAAGAAATCAGAATCTTAAAGATAACCTTAATTTTGATGTAAAGATCAAGCCTTATCTTGCTGTAGACGGCGGAAAATTCTATGTCAACAAAGAAGTGTCATACCAAGTGAGATATCAGCCAGTGGCAATATCAATAAGCTCAGTGAAATATGACAAAGCATCAATCACAACAGGGCAAACATTGAAGGATGTGATTGTGCTTGAAACAACTGCAGCAGAAGACGATATCATTGTTGAAATCTTGGATGGAAACAATGTTGTTTCAGAAAATCTTAAAGACGAGGTTAACAAAAACACACTATTTAGATATTCTGCTGAAAGAATAGGTAATTCAACATCTTTTAACCTTTCAATTCAGATAAACACAGGTTCAGATGCTTATAACAACAGATTTAATGAAAACATTTACAAAACTTACACTCTTGTAGTTAAAGCGAAATCTGACCCTTCAGTTAAAATTGAAATTCCACTTACTTATGAGAATGTTGCAATCTCAAACATCCTTATTGACAACTATCATTCTCGTCCAACTGGAAATGAAACTCTTCCTTCAAGCTCTGACGTATCAAGGCTTGGTGAAGAGGGAATCCTTGCTTTGACAATTTCTCCTGACACTGCAGATTTTGATTACATCCTTATTGAAAATGCACAAGAAAATCGTTTGCCAGGAAATGGATACGCAACGTTTGCTCTTGTCGCAAAAACAACAAACAGCAACTTAGAACCATTTGAAAATTCGTTGATTTCGGGTGCAATTACAGATGATGGTATAAGACTCACGCTTGATGATATTTTAAAAGTTTATAATGCAAAAGATCATGAGAATTATCACGGAGTTATCTACCTTAGCTATATTGTAAGCGCTCTTGGCGTAAGTGAAGGGGGAACTTGCACATTCATAGTGACGGCTGTCAAAGACGGCAAGGCAAATGTTGTTAAAGAGAAAACTGTTGATCTTATTTTGCAACAATATGTTTACATTTCTCTTGAAGGCAAAGAAACATCTTCGTTCACTGAGCCAAGCTATGAAGTTGCAAGAGGGCGTAAATATAAAATCAATATTGACAGCTATGGCTTCAATGAAAGTGAAATCGAAATTGAGCCTGAAGAAGGAGACAAAAACTCAGTAGTTATTGTCAAAGAAGAGGGTGAGCGCTATCTTCAAGTTTTAAACGCAATAAACTACAACGGCGCAGACGGAAAAACTGTGACAATCAATGTTACAGCTCAAAGTCAAGATGGATATCGCTATGCTTCTTCAAAGATGACTTTGACTATTCGTGACTTTGTTGTCAACTACAATAATGCAACGGATGCCAACAGTGATATAATCAAAGGTATGGATAATGGACATATAAACATCCAAATTGGAAATTCGTATAGCCTTGAAGTTGACATTTCTTCGTTTATCGAATTCAATGAAAACGATGACGGCGTTGTGAGACGAGTTCGTGAATTTATGAACGACCTTCGCGATAATGGAACTTGGCATGTTTACACCAACCTTCGCGGAAACGTTTCAACTGGCGAAAGCCTTGATGACGTGAAAGAGACTGACCTTGGCAGCTATGACAACGCAGGGTTCACGAAAGATACTAGGCTTAACATGTTGTATTTCTCTTCAAATGGATCGTTCAATTTCGTCCCACTTAGGACTCATACTTATTCACAAAATTACTATTACTTCACATTCTCAGCCAGATTTAAAGAAAGCGCAAACGGGCAATATGCTTTTGATGAAAATGGCACAAAAATTGTTCAAACAAGGTTCACTTTCAATGTGTTCACTTCAAGCTCAAATGAACATCCAATTCCAATCGACAAGCAACAAGCGCTTATGGAGATGAACGAAGGGGCTTATTATATCCTCACTGAAGATATTGTTTTGAATCCTTCAACTTTCAGTCCAATTGTAGGCAATTTCAAATCATTTGATGGAAATGGCCATACAATAACATTTGCTTCAAACTTTGATTTTGGCAACGCTTTTAATATTGGGCTGTTCTCTAGAATCAACGAAGGTAGTGTTGTGAAAAACCTTAAAGTTGCTTTAAGTGGCGGAGATCTTGATATGAGTTCAAACACTCATCAAGTGCGTTTTAGAACAACTTCCTCAGGCTTTAATGTAGGGCTTATTGCAGGTGAAAACAATGGCGTTATCACAAATTGTGAAGTAACAAGCTTGTCACTTGATAACGCAACATATAATACTTTCCTTGTTGTGGAAGGAAATGAAAACGGCGGCAGTGGATATGTTGCTGGACTTGTGGGGGCAAATAGCGGATATATCACAAACTCACGCTCTTCCATCTATGCAAGAGGAATTTACAATTTGTCTGGAATTGTTGGGACAAATAACGGAAAAATTGCAAGCACATATTTCAAAAATGGAGTTCTGATCGGACTTTCAAGCGAACAAAATGTGGCAGGCTTTGCAATCTCAAATGGACAAAACGGAAGAATCATCACATCTTACGTTTCTGGACAAAACAACAGATCAACACCTTTCAGCCTTGATACAGATCATTTCATTCAGTCAACAACTGATGAAGCTGGGTTTGTGCTTAACAACCAAGGCGTGATTGAAGACAGCTATTCAAATATAAAAATGCTTGGCTCATCACGTATGGCAGGATTTGTTTATGAAAACTCTGGAGAAATCAGAAAATCATTCTCATTGTCAATCCTTGTTGACAACAGCACATCTTCTGCTGGCTTTGCAATGACAAATGTTGGAACAACAAAAGACTGTTTCTATTTCAAAAATGATCAATACAACAAAGGGCTTGTTCCTGTTGACTTTGAAGGGGTGGAAGCTCTGGACGAAAACGGCTTTAAAGATTATGATGCAAACTTTGCAAACTTCATCTATTCAAACAGCAAAACAAGTGATTCCGTTTGGTTTGTCTCAGACGGAGCAGTTGGCGGAGAAGACAGTTTGTTTGGCAGCACAGTTTTCTCTGCGGGAAGACTTGAACTTGTTTCTGCAAACATAATTGCTTTTGCTCAAAGTGAGCTTCAAACTTCTCAAGCCGATGAATCAACTGGTGATATATCATATAGTTACATTCAAGTTGCAGGCGCTGCAACGGGCGAGCTTAAAAATCCAATAATTATTTATGATGCTCAGACTATGGAAAATGAAATTCTGAAATATTCCGATTCCAACCATTTGAACAATAAAAACATCAGACTTGTAAGTGATATTGACTATCAAGATTTTGACAACAGTTCACAGATTTATAAAACAATCTATGCGGCAACACTTGAAGGTAACGGCATGGAAATTCGAAACATGAGCCTTATTTCAAATGAGAAATTAAATGCTGCTGGAATGTTTGCTCAGCTTGGATATAATGCCTTGAACCGAGGGGTGGTGATGAACGTATCACTTGCTCCAAGAAATCTTGCTTTTCCATCAACAACTTCGGTTGGAGGTCTTGCGGGAGTTGCAACATATTCAAACGTATATAATGTTTCAATTTCAACAAGCAACAACCTGACAATTGTTGGAAACAATTTCGTAGGAGGGCTTATCGGGCGTAGCGCTGTCAGCAACGACTTTAAAAATCTTTCATCTAATGTCAGTGTGACTGCAAACTTTAGACCTTCGGAAGATTTCCGCTATATTGAAAACCGCGGAGGCGAAAACCAAGCTTCTTATGCTGGAAGCGTCTTCGGCTTTATGGGACAAGGTGAACTTTCATATGTTTATGCAAGCGAAGTTGGCACAGTTCTTGGTGACCGTGCTGGATACATCTTCGGTGGAATTGGCGCTGGTGCTGATGTTAAGTTTGTTTATTCAAATATTGGCAATGAGTCAAGAATAAAAGCAAATCGTTATGGCGGAATGGTTGCTGGAGAAAACTCTGGAAAAATTAGTTTCATAGACGTTTATGGCAGTGGAGAAACTTCTTCTGTGTTCGCGGTTGAAAATGGTTTCCTGCCTGATTCTTTAGGTGGAATCGCAGGTGTTGCAAGTGGTGAAATTTCAAACGCGGTTGTAAGTCAATCTTTCCGAGTTGGAAGCCTTAGCTCTTCTGCAACAACAGTTGAAAATGTTGGTGGACTTGTTGGTAAAGTCGCAAACGCAGGGCTTACAATGAAAAATGCGATTTTCAGTGGAAACATATCTGCAAGCGGCGGCAACATTGGCGGTGCTGTCGGGCAATCAAATCAAAGATTGGATTTCTTTGAAATCGTTGTTAGTGGACAAACTCTCAGTGTTCAGGGCGAAAATCAAAATGTGATTATTGGCGGAATTGTCGGTTTAAGCACGGCCTTTGTCAATATGTCAAACAGCTATTGCACGACAAATATCAGTATCAATATTTACAACTACCGTTTAAAGATGGGTGCCAGCGCAGGCGGGCTTATCGCAAGCAGCACTTATGCAAGCTTGAAGAATTGCTTCTCAAGAACAAACATCACAGCATCAATTGAAGATCGCTCTGTGGTGACTGATTCAAAGAATGCTGACCCAGAAGATATTCTTGAGCCAGCTGGTACATCTGAAGGCGTCTTCTACAGTGGCGCAATCTCGCTTGTTATAAAAGGCGAGGCTTCACTCAATCACTTTGTTTATGGAATCCCTATGGAAACCGACTCGATCGCAAAATCTAAGGGAGGGGAACTTGAATTCTTCACAAATGATAATTCAAATTCTTCTTATAGCTATATGCTTCCTGGTGCTGAAGAAATTGTTTATGTAGATGCACAAGGCAATATTGCTTCAGCGAAAAACGCAACCTCTGTTTCTGGTGATTGGAGAGAAGATCAAACTGCTGTTCCTGCCGAATGGAAATTTGTACCAGAGAAGCTTAAATTATCAAATTCATATTTGGGTAAGTTCTATAAAATTGATAAGAATGTAGAAGTTACTCACACTGATTCTGATGGCTTGAAAACAGTAAACAATGTTGAAAGTGTTTTTGACGTTGGAACTGAAAAAGCATACTTCGATTTCCTTGACAAGCGCTTCGTACTTTATGAAAATGAGTTTGTAAAAGCTTCTGACGGAAGCATTAAACAGCTCAGTGGGCTTAATGGCAAATATGTTGAAATTACATATTTGGAAGACGGATCACTGAAGTTTGATGAAAACTCATATTTTGAAGGATTTGAGGATAGAGGAAGTCCATATCTATTCTTTGAGACAAATCTTTATTGGTTACACTAAAAAAAGCATCTAAAAGCAGATGCTTTTTTTGTTTTCTTTGAATAAAGCAAATATTTTTGGAAAAAATTTTTAAAAAAATAGTTGACAAATACAGATGATGTTGGTATAATTATTGCAACTATTATAGCGCGTGTGGGAAAGAATATTGTTTTTTAACTAAAAAAAGCGGGTTTTGTGCCATTTTTTTATGACACAAAGTCCTTTTTTTGTCCTTTTTGCATGTGTTAGAATTGAAGGAGATATACATGAGCGTTAATGTAAAGAAAATCAAAAATGGCAAAGCTGAAAGATATACCTTTGGAAAGTGTGAAGATCTTATCCAGATGCCTCAACTTTTGGAAATCCAAAAGAGCTCTTACAAAAATTTTCTTGAAAATGGAATCAAGTCTGTTCTTGATGAATTTTTCCCACTCTCTGACTTCAGTTATAAAGCAAAAGTTTATATCACTGAAATTTTGCCTTTCACTGAACCAAAGTATTCAATCAAAGAGTGCAAACGTCGTGGCGCGACTTATTCTTCTCCACTTAAGGTGAAGGCTCGTTTTGTCGTTGAAGAAACTGGACAAGCTGTTGAGCAAGAAGTTTTCCTTGGCGATGTGCCAATGATGACTGATCAAGGCTCTTTCATCATCAATGGAATTGAAAGGGTTGTGATCAACCAAATTGTTCGTGCACCAAGTGTTTACCTTCTTCGTGATAAAGATAACAACGCAACACTTAAAGCCCAAATTATTCCTGTTCACGGAAATTGGATTGAAATTGAACAAGGCGCTAATGAAAACCTTAAAGTTGTTCTCGAAAGAAAAAGCAGAATTTCTCTGGGTGTTTTCCTTAAGTGCTTTGGCTTCACAAATGAAGAAATTCTCGATTGCTTTGGCAATAACCGCTATATCAAAAATGTTGTTGATCGTGAAACTCAAGTAACTCAAGAAGACGCACTTCTTGAATTCTCAAGAAAGACTCGTCCATCTGACGTTGCATCTGCAGAAACTACAAGAGCTTTCCTCAACACTTCACTTTTCGCTGACACTCACTATAACCTTTCTAGAGTTGGCAGATTTAAAGTAAACAAAAAGCTTGAACTTAAAGAAAGACTCCCTGGACTTGTTTCAGCTGAAACACTTGCAGATGGTGACGAAGTTATCATTAAAGCTGGTGAAATTTTCACTAAAGAAAGCGCAAAAGCTGTTCAAAATGCTGGAATTAACCAAGTTTGGGTTCAACTTGCTGATAAAAAACACCTTATGAGAGGCAACTATCGCGTTACACTTTCAGAAGTTTTCCCTTGCAATCAAGAAGAACTTGGTGTTAACGAAGATGTTTACTATCCAATCCTTGCAAACATCTTAAAAGAAAACAAAACAAAAGAAAAGAGAATGGAAGCGATCAAAGCTTCTGCAAAAGAACTTGTTACAACAACTCTTACAATGGACGATATCCTTGCAACAATCAGCTGCTATCTTGACGTTCTTGAAGGAATTGGATCACTTGATAAAATTGAACACCTTTCAAACAAGCGTGTTGCAACTGTTGGAGAACTTGCATGTCAAGACTTCAGAAAGGGTGTTATCAAACTTGCAAGCAACATCAAAGAAACTCTTCAAGGAAGAGAGTTTGTTGAAGTTACACCTTCTCAAATTATGAATCCTAAGGCTGTGAACAAAGCGCTTCGTGATTTCTTCAGCCAATCACAACTCTCACAAATCATGGATCAAAAGAACCCACTTTCTGGTATCACTCAGAAACGCCGTATTTCTGCGGTTGGACCTGGCGGTATCAAGAAGGAGCGAGCAGATCCTGAAATCCGCGATATTCACTACACACACTATGGCAGAATCTGCCCAATCGAAACACCAGAAGGACAATCAATCGGTCTTATCAACACTCTTGCTGGATTTGTTAGAGTCAATGATTATGGATTCCTTGAAACACCTTACAGAGTTGTTGACAAAACAACTGGTGTTGTTACAAAGAAAGTTGAATATAAAATGGCTGATGTTGAAAATGACAGTTTCATCGCTCAAGCAACTGAGCCACTCGACGAAAACGGACGCTTCATCAACAAGCGTATTGTCTGCAGACATGGTGCAACCATTATTGAAGTCCCAGCAAGTCAAGTTGACTATATGGACGTGTCTCCAAGACAAGTTATCTCAGTCGCAACAAGCCTTATCCCATTCGTAAACGGCGACGAAACAAACCGTGCGCTTATGGCTGCCAACATGCAGCGTCAGGCAGTGCCTCTTCTTAGACCAGAAGCTCCAATCGTTGGAACTGGAATTGAGGCAAAAGTTGCAAGAGACTGCGGATGCGTTCACCTTGCAGAGCATGACGGAACAGTTACTTACGTTTCAGCTGATGAAATTCGCATCATGGCTGAAAACGGTCAAGAAGACATTTACACACTTACAAAATTTGCAAAAGCAAACGATGACGTATGCTTCAATGAAAGACCTTGCGTTAAGAAAGGCGAAAAAGTTAAGAAGGGCGATGTCATCACTGACGGATACTCAACTGATAACGGCGAACTTGCCGTTGGAAAGAATGTTCTTATCGGTTATATGAACTGGGAAGGACAAAACTACGAAGACGCTATCCTTATCAATGAAAGACTTGTTAAGGAAGATGTTTACACTTCAATAACTCTCTATGATCAAGAAATCAAGTGCCGCACAACCAAACTTGGCGATGAACAAATCACACGCGACATCCCAAACCTTGGCGAAGACGCACTTAAAGACCTTGACGAAAACGGAATTATCAGAATTGGTGCAGAAGTTCATCCAAACGACATCTTGGTCGGAAAAGTTACACCTAAGGGTGAAACAGAACTTACACCAGAAGAAAGACTTCTTCGTGCCATTTTCGGAGATAAGGCAAGAGAAGTTCGCGACACATCTCTTCGCGTTCAACACGGAAAGGGTGGTGTTGTTGTTGACGTTCAAGTCTTCTCAAAGAAAAACAAAGACGACCTTGAACCTGGCGTAACTATGATGGTTCGAGTTACTGTTGCTCAAAAGAGAAAAATTTCTGTAGGCGATAAGATGGCGGGACGTCACGGTAACAAGGGTGTTGTTTCAATCGTGCTTCCAGAAGCTGATATGCCATTCATGGCAAACGGCAAGCCACTTGACATCGTGCTCAGCCCTCTTGGTATTCCTTCTCGTCTTAACATCGGACAGGTTATGGAAGTTCACCTCGGTCTTGTTGCAAATGCA
>CAOKRZ010000008.1 GCA_948471335.1 uncultured Christensenella sp.
CCGAAAGACTTAAAGATTGTCTGCTGGTTTCAATGGGCGGACTTAAACCTAATGCTTTGAAAAAATTTGAAGCAAACGGAATGAAAGTTTACAGCTGTGTCGACAACGATGAGAAAGGAAAAAAGTTTAATGAGGTCACAATATCATCAAAACATAACCTCGTAAAAGATGATAGTTTGAAGTTTTTTGTTGAGGGCAAAGAAACTGCGTCTGTTAACGTGAAAGATGTGAGAAAGATCAAGGAAAACTTGTTCATTTTCACAACGACAACTCTTATTCCACAAGGCGCAAAAGTTAGCCTTATTTCAGATAAAAAACAAGAAGATATAGTTCTTTCACAAAAGCGCACTTTGCCTGTTGAAGCTTACATCAATTGCAAAGCTGGCGAGAGGGCGTCTTTGAAACTTGTTTGTCAAAACGCTATAGTTTGCGTTTATGGTGAAAACGCTTTGGAGGAAGCGAAAAACAGCCCGCTTACAAAGGAAGAATGCTCTGCGCAGATTTCAAAACTTGGAGAAAGCTTTAAGCTTGTTTTCTTTGATGCAGAACTTGACAATGTTTTCTTAAGAAAGGCAGAGCTCAACAGCTTGCGTCGTGATGCAGTTAAAGCACTTGAAGAGAAAATACTTGAAAATTATGATCAAAATCATAAAATAACTGAAAAAAGCTTTAAAATTTCGCAAAAAAACGAAAAAAATAATAAAAAAATCATTTATTCTTCAAGTTTAACCGATCTAGAAAAATCTATCGGCAAGTATGATTATATAGTTTACAGCCCAAATGTATTTGATAAAAATGAGATTTCATCTTTTTGTCAAAAGCATAAAAGACAAACTCTTTTTCTTGATCTTCCTGTCATTGCGACAAAAGAAGATGTTCTCTTATTTCAAGATATCTTAAAAGATAATGAAAATCTTGGAGTGGTTGCAAACAACTATTATGCTCTTGCGTTGACTGACAGAAGCAAAACGATTATTGGAAGTGAAATGAATGTGTTCAGCTCTTACGCAGTCGCGTTCTATATAAGCCAAGGCTTTGATAAAATTGTGCTTTCAAAAGAAGCGCTTGATTTATCGAAAATTCATTCACAGGGGGCAGAGTTATTCGTGCAAACAAAGGTGAAGCATAAGCTTATGCACTTTAAGCATTGTCCAATCAAAGAACATATTGGTGGAGATTGTGGTCACTGCCGATATAAGCAAGGGATTAAATATTCGCTTGCAGGGCAAGGAGATTTTCTTCTTGAGCGAGTTAAAGCAAAGTCTTGCCAGTTTGTTTTGAAACAAGATAAGTTCACTATAAAAAACAGTTATAACTTTGGCGAAGTTATCGAAATTTAAGGCATCCATTTGTGATGCTTTTTTTTTACACTTTCCTATAAGCATGCATATATAAATAGCATGAATTCGAAAATAATCATTGATAGAGAAAATTTATTTCACAACATTTCATACATTTCTGATCAATCAGAAGGCAAAGATCTTTGCATCATGATCAAAGCTGATGCTTATGGTCATGGAATGGAAGAAATCATTGCACTTGTTGACGGAAAGATCACAACTTATGGGGTTTCAAATCTTCAAGAAGCTTTGCGTGCAAGAACTTTGACGAGCCATAAAATAATCATTTTTGGCGACTGTGAAGATCCGCTTTTGTGCATGCAAAACAACATTTCTTTTTCGCTTTTATCATTCAAACAACTTCGGGAAATATGTAAACTTTCAAAGAAGCATGGCTTCATTCCAAAACTGCATTTGAATATTAATACTGGAATGAATCGTTTCGGCATTCAAGACAAGGATGAGTTTATCAAAATAATTTCATATTGCCAAAAAAATAAGTTTGCACTTGAAGGCATTTTCACGCATTTTTCTTCGCTGACAACTGATGAAGAATATTCACGCAAGCAAGAACAAAAATTTGCGGATTTTGTTTCGCTTCTTCCAGAGGAGTGGAACACGACTGTTCATGTTGGTGGCGGTAACAGCCTTTTTGAAAACGTCGATTGCGATATGATAAGAGTTGGGCTGCTTTTCTATGGCTATGGCAACGAGCATGTGCTGCCAGTTATGAAAATTAAGTCAAAAATTGTTGATATTCAAAATGTCAAAAAAGGCGAGCATGTTGGCTATTTATGCGGCTTCACGGCATCAAAAGATATGACGGTTGGCACAATTCCGCTTGGTTATGCAGATGGGCTGCCAAGAAACCTTTCAAATTTTTTCAGCGTTATGATTAAAGGCAAATGCGCAAAAAGCACTGGAAATATTTGCATGGATTCCTTCATGGTGGACGTAAGCAAACTAAATGTCAAAATCGGCGATGAAGTCACAATCATAAATGATGTTTCAGATATTGCAAAGATTTCTGGCACAACAGCATACGAATCGCTTACAAACTTTATAAAATTTCGAGGAGAAAAGATAATCAAGTGAAAAGGCTTGATTATTTTTGTAGAAGAAAGTATAATATTTTTAAGAGGTGAGAAAATGAAAGAACAAAATAATAGAAATGTTTGGTTTATCATCGCTGGAGTTTTTTCTGCAATTTCAGCTGCAGGAATGTATTTGGCAACAATTATCATGATTTTCGGCGCTGTTGCGGCTGCAACCGCAAAGCCGGATCAACCGATCGAGACAGAAGTCCCAGAACTGGGAACAACTTTTGCAGCTGCGGTTGGGGTTTTGATATTCCTCATTTTCTTATTTGCAATTATTGCGATTATTTCTACAATTTGCTCAAAGAAATGTTTTGATTTTTCAAAGCTTTCAAAAGAAGGGCTTCTTGAATCAAAGTCAAAGGTCATTTTGATCATAGTTTTACTTTTCCTTTTTGGTGGACTTTTGACTGGCGTGCTTGCGCTTCTTGGCTATATCTTGACAACAGAAGAAAAATCAGAAGTGGTTGCACCTTCTGGAAGCGTTGAAGAAAAGCTTAAAAAACTTGAAACAATGTATGAACAAGGGCTTATAAGCGAAGAAGAACATAAAAAAGCAAGAGAAGAAGTTTTGAAACAGTTATAGTAAATTTGTGTTTTTCAAAAAAAGAAAAGGCATTTTAATGCCCTTTCTTTTTTAATTTTTCGTTAACTGTTGAGATGATTTCGTTTTGGATATCTTCAACAGTTCTTGTCGCGTCAATGACGTGAAAACGCTTTTTCTCTTTCTTGGCGATAAAGTCATAGCCTTCGCAAACTTTTTGGTGGAAGTCTGCCTTTTCTTTTTCAAAGCGGTCAAGACCTTCGCCCATCTTCTTTTTGCGTGCCATTGCTTCTTTTGCACTGATTTTGAGATAGAAGGTTAGGTTTGGTGTTAAATTCCCAATGACAAGCTTGTTGAGCGCCAAAATGTCTTTTGGTGCAAGCACGCCGCGCGCCATGCCTTGATAGGCAATTGTGGAATCGTAAAATCTGTCAGCAACAACAATCTTTCCTTCATTCAGCGCTGGAAGGATAACCTTTTCACAAATTTGTGCGCGTGAGGCAAGGAAAAGCATAAGCTCTGCTTTTGGGACGGGTGCGTCTTTTGAAACGGCAAGAAGAAGACTTCTGACATTTTCGCCCAAAACTGTTCCGCCTGGCTCATGGACAAACACGACTTTGTTTTTTGGGAAATGCTTCTTTGCATATTCTTTAAACAGGTTGACTTGAGTTGTTTTTCCAGCAGCGTCTGCGCCTTCAAAAGTGATAAAAAGTCCATTGTTCATATTTTCTCCTTAAGTATACTTACTGGTTTCAAAAATTAGTGTTTGCAATCACCATGGCAGTCGTCATGGCAATCGCCGCAATCGCATCCGCAGCCAACTTCTTCAATATATTTGTGAAGTGGTTGAGATTTGAAGAAGTTCTCTGGCATGTATTCAGTTGTTGTGTATCCAGCAGGTGAGCAGAGAAGTTCTGGAATTCTGTTGATCACTGTTGCACAGGTAAGTTCAACTGTGCTTGGGCGCTCGATAACAACTCTTGTGTTAGGCTCGCCTTCGATTGTCCAGTCGTTGCAGTCAAATTCGTTTTTGTCATAAACTTTGCCGATGCATTCAGCAATGATTGTGATTCCTTCTTTTGTTTCTGTTGTCACAACGGCGCTCATGCCTGTGCAACGGCCTTTTTTGATTGTCATGCCAAGAGTTGAAGATTCAATGTCTTCCTTCGCAATTTGTGGCACGCATTTTTGAGTTTGACGTGTTACATGAAGACCAAGTTTAGAGCAAAGCCAGCCGTTGACGTTCCACATATAGCTGGGGGCAAACTTGCCAGAGTTAATAAGCTTCTTTCTTTCTTCGTCTGAGATTTTGTCAGCAGAGGCGATTTCTTTTTCAAAAGCAGCCTTTGTAAGTCCTGCGCCATGCACTTTCGCAAGTGAAATGCCATAGTCTTCAACGTTATAGCTTGACTTTCCACGAATCGTTGTGATTTTGTGAGTCGCACCAGCAAGCACACTGATAAGGTTGCCCCAGAAAACATCTTGATAGCCGCTTCCGCAGATAGTGCATCCAGATTCCTTTGCAAGCTTATCAATCTTCTTTGTCACTTTTGGGTTTGAGTTTTGTGGGAAGAATGCTTCTTCGCAAGTTGAGATTGCGTTTACCCCATATTTTGCACAAATTTCCATTGCAGGTGCATTTTCAGAAAGAAGGCTTGTTGTTGTGATAACTGCAACATCAACTTCATTCTCCTGGAAAAATTTTTCAAGATCCTTCGCATCTTGAATTTTTACGTTTTGCTTTTTGCCTCCAATAACTTCAGAAATGTCTTTTCCGATAAGGTCAGGATTGATGTCAAAAGCTCCGACAATCTTAACTCCTTTCTCAAGCGCATATCTCATAGTGTAAGCGCTCATTTTTCCGCATCCATATTGGACCATTGTGATTTTGTTCATAATATTCCTCCTAGTTTTAGTATATAACTTTTGCCAAAATTTGTAAAATAAATTCTTTGAATTGGAAAAGTTTTATGTTATCATTGTAAAAAGGAGTTGAATATGGCAAGATATAAAGTTTTGAAAAGTGGGCTTACAATCATCCATTCAAGAAGCAGGGGGATTAATGGGGTATGCTGTCGACTTGTTTTTGGATCAGGTTACACGCAAGAGCCAATTGAAAACAAAAAACTTACAACCATTGCTCATCTTGTTGAACACATGATCGCAGCAGATGCAAGCTCTGAAAAATGTTCGCCAAAACAAAAACATGATTACATAACGGATTATCGCAGTTGGAATGCTTACACAAATCCAAATTTTAACGAATATTTTGCCGTTTGTCACAAGAAGTTTTTGAAGCAATTTATTGAGACAACAATTGAGTATATCGCTCATCCTGCTTTTACTGAGGAAGAACTTGCTGCAAACAAGAAGGTGATTATTGATGAGTTCTATAGGTCAAATGATACTCCAGAAGTTGAAACATCGTATTTCCGTTATGAGTATGTGGAAGATGCCAAAAGTGTTTCAAGGCTTACAAGCAAAAGAGATAAAGATTTGCCAGATCGAATCAATAAGCTGACAATTGAAGATTGCTTAAAGCATATCAATGATCTCTACACGCTTGACAACTGCACGTTGATTGTCAATGGAAATGTGAAGTTTTCAGAAGTGAAAAAGCTTGCGGAAACAATCATTGAACCACAATTAAATCCGAAATGCGCTCGAAAACTTGAAAGCGTGGGGCTGGTTGGAAAGTTTAAAAAGCCTTGTTTAAAATGTTTGACAAAAGAGATTTATAAAGATAAAAGTTTCATTTATCTAGATTTTCGCAAGCTAGAGAAAGCAGATTCATACAAAAATGCAGTTTTTGGGAATTTGTTACATAAAAAGTTTTTTGATTTTATCAGAAATGATCAGTCTTTGTCATATTCTCCACATGCCTGTTTGCCTTTTACGGCAGTATACAACGGGCTTAGATTGACAGTTCCATGCACTGACGAAAACTTTTTGAAGGTTTTAAATGAAGCGTTGAGGTTTGTAAAAGAAAAAGCCTATAAAGTAACTCAAGAACAAATTGACACAGAGGTTGAATCGCAATTTGTCAATTATAACCTTGAGCATGGTAGACTTTTGCCAACAAACGACAATTTGAAATATCGTTTCCTGGAAGACGGAGACTTTAGAACTGATAAACAACGCAAAAGGGCTTTCAAAGCGATGAAAAAATATACTGTCAAGGATTATGACGAGCTTATGGGAAGCTACTTTACGACAAGACCTTATGTCTTTCTCATTTGTTCTGAAAAATACAACGGCAAGATCACTCACAAAATGATTTGCGACGTGCTGGATGGAAAGAAAAAGAAGATTGAATTTGAAGAAAAGGAAACAAAGAAGACAACGAAAGAATCAAATAATAAGACAACAAAAAAGTCAGAAAAGAAGGCAACAAAAAAGATTGACTAGGTGTCAATCTTTTTTATTGAAATATTCATGAATTTTGATTGCAAGTGAAATGGGGATCTCTTTAACTGACGAAAGCTGCTCAATGCTTGCTTTAGATACTTCCTCACTTGTCCCGAAAGCTTTAAGAAGGGCATCCCTCTTTTTTTCTCCAACGCCAGGGATGTTTTCAAGCGTGCTTTCTGTTTGTTTTTTCGTGCGGATATCTCTATGGAAGGTGATCGCAAAGCGGTGCGCTTCATCACGAATTCTTTGAAGAAGCCTTAGTTCTGCACTTCCTGGTTTTAAAAGAATTGGCGTGCTGCACTCTGGCTTGAAGACTTCTTCAATTCTTTTTGCAAGGCTTATCATTTCAATTCCTTCAATGCCAGAGCTTTGCAAGATTTCCCAGGTTGACGAAAGCTGTCCCTTTCCGCCGTCGATAACAAGCAGGTCAGGTTTTTCCTTAAAGGATTCTCCTTCGCCTTGTTTTAGGCGCTTTAAACGCCTTGTGAGGGCTTCTGCAAGGGAAGCAAAGTCGTTTGAGCCTTTCACTGTCTTGATTTTGAATTTGCGATAGTCTTTTTTAGAAGGCTCGCCACCTTTGAAGACCACCATCGAGCAAACCTTGTTTGTTCCGCTGATGTTTGAAATGTCATAGCATTCCATACGCATAGGCAGTTTTTCAAGATTAAGCTTTTCTTTCAATACTTTAAGCGCGCCAAGAGTGTTGTTGTATTTCAGCTGAGATTTTTCAATATGCTTTTCAAGATATTCCCGTGCATTGTCTTTTGCCATATCAAGAAGGTTTTTATTGATCGCATGTGGGTTTGAAATTATATTCGTCTTTTTCCCTAAAAAGTCAAACAAAAGCTCTTGGTCGGGGATTTGATGACTTACGATGACTTCATGCGGCAAAATCATTTTTTGATAATACTGCATAAGGAAGTTGAATAACGTTTGGCTTTCTTCAAGTTCGCAGTCAGAGCAAGGGTAGTTCATAACGCCAAGAATCTTTCCGCCGCGAACAATCATGGCAGTTATAACGCCAGAGAGTCCGTCGGTCTGATATGCAATCACGTCTTTATTGACATCTTTAGGAAGATTTGCAACAATGCGCTGCTTAAGTTTGGAAATCATTTTAAGTCTATCTCTAAGAAGAATTGCATGTTCAAAATTTTCATTCGCGGAAGCTTTTTCCATTTTGTTTAAAAGGATGGCTTCAATTTCTTCATCGTTTCCATTCAGGAAATTGATGACCTTGTCAATCTCTTTGCGATAGGATGCCATATCAATTCTTTTTGTGCAAGGGGCAGAGCAAAGCCCAAGCGAGTAGTTAAGACACTCACGTTTTGCAACTGATGTGGAAGTGATTTTGTTTGAACAAGTCCTGATCTTAAATGCCGCGTTTACGGTCTTGACAATCTCTCTTGCATCAAGTCCAGCAAAGTATGGGCCAAAATATTTTGCTCCATCATTTTTCACTTTTCTCACGATTTCAAGTTTGGGGAAAGGGTCTTTGACATTGATTTTGATGTAAGGGAATTGCTTGCCGTCTTTCAAAAGAATGTTGTAGAAAGGCTGATGCTTTTTTATAAGGTTGCTTTCAAGTGCAAGGGCATCCATTTCAGAAAGGGTGATGAAATATTCAAAATCGTCCACGCTGTCAACCATCGCCTGAACTTTGCTTGGCTTTGGCGAGTTGCGAAAATATTGACTGACTCTGTTTTTCAGATTTTTTGCTTTGCCAACATAAATGACAACGCCGTCAATGTCTTTCATGACATAAACGCCGCTTTTCGTCGTCAATACTTTCAGTTTGTCCTTAATCCTTGAATTCATTTTCTATATTATATCCCAAATCCGCAAAATTTCAAAGAAAAAAGGCCTTTTAAAGGCCTTTTGTGATATTTTAATCCTATTTTATTTCAATGCCATTTGAGGCTTTATGTCCGGTGAAGTATTCATCAATAAGTTGTGAGATCTCTTCATCATTGCATTTGCCATCCACATCAATTGCGACTTGTTTTTTATTTATAACAGCAGTTGCACAGTGTCTCTCGTCAAAATCAGAAATTTTGTCAAACATGCAAGGGATAACTTCTTTTTTGTCAAAATCAATGTATCCCCATTTTCCGTCAATCTTGACTGCAGCACGCATTTTGACGAAATGGTCACGGCCAGATTTGTGAGCAGACTTGTTTGGATTGTCTATGATTATTGTTTGGTAAGGATGAGCTTCGTCATAAATATAATTTGATGAGTCAAAGATTTTGTCATCATACGATTGAAAATCAAATAGACCAACCTTATTGTTTTTTGTGATTATCAAAGGGAAAATGTTTGATTCTGGGATTTCTATATTGTCAACCTCAAGGGCGTTGTAATCGTTTGGTGTTAATTCAATGTTTGGTGCGATTATATTATAAATAATTTTGCGTCCGTCTTCCTTTTTTCTTACAAATCTGTTTGAAAAATTGACATATTGAATTTGCCCTTTTCCCATAGGGATAAATTCCTTAAAGCCGGTTAGGACACAGCTTTGTCCATCTGATGATGCGATATAAACGTCTTTTCTTGGGTTGCCATAATAGTCATTTATGATATCAACTTGTTGTATTGCATCATAAGAAAAACCTGAAAAATCTCCTGAAGCCGGGTTAAAAAGCCCAATTAATTTAGACAATGAGCTTTTGAGAATGTAATAAGGTTTGCTCTGAATATTATTGCTGCGATCAGCGCGTTCCAATACTTCCACGCCAGTAAATATTTTTTCTTCAGTTCTTAAATCCACAACGTCATAGTGAGAGATGTCAATTGCCATGAATAAAAAGTTTTCGTCAACAAAATAGTTATCATGTGATTTAACCATATCATAAAGCATATTCCCATGGTTATCTATAACGCCATATTCAGCGTTCTTTTTTGCTCTTACAGAATAAAAAACTTTGCCATTAAATTCGCCAAGCTTTTTTCCGTGATATCTTATAAGCTTGAGCCTAAGTTTTAATTTTTTTAAAATCCCCATAGCGCCTCCGTAGCTTTTGTAATTTTATTATAAATTTTTTTGTGTCTTTTTGTCAATAAAATACAAAAAATACCACTTATCTAGTGGCATTTATTTTTTTCAAACATTCTTCTTTTGAAAGGGTGAATTGCTCGCCAGTTGTCATGTTTTTGAGGTTGAACTGTGCTTTTGCAACTTCATCTTCACCGACTATCAAAATGAAAGGAATTTCTTTCTTGTTTGCTTCTTTAAGTTTTGCTTTGAATGAGCGTTCAGAATAGTTCACTTCGCATCTTATGCCAGCTTCTTTGAAGAATGCACAAAGTTCAAAACACTTGTTTAAAGTGTCGCCAAGGGGAATGATTGCAAGCTCTGTTGAAGAAAGAGGGTGCTTTGGCAGCATGTCGTTGTTGTCGAGAAGGTCAAACAGGCGAGTAAGGCCAATACTCATGCCAACGCCAGGAAGTTTCTTTTCTGTGAAATAGCCTGCAAGGTTGTCATATCGTCCGCCACCGCAAACAGTTCCAAATTCTGGGTGCTCTGGCACAACTGCTTCAAAAACAGTGCCAGTGTAGTAGTTTTGTCCGCGAATGATTCCAAGGTCAAGCACGCAGTTTCCTATGTTCATTACTTTGATAAGAGAAGAAAGCTCTTTAAGCTCGCTTATACCTTTTTGGAAACACTCATTGTCAGTCAAAGAATCAACTTCAGATAGAATCTTGTCAAAGTCGCCGCTTTTCAAAGTGATATCAATAAGTGTTGCAGCGTCTTTTTCTTTGACGCCAAGCTTAAGAAGTTCATCTTTTGCGTTGTCTCTACCAATCTTATTTATCTTGTCAAGGATGACGAGAATGTCAGTTGTTTTCTCTCTATATGAAAGTGCCTCACAAAGCCCAAACAAAACATTTCTGTTTGATATGTGAGTGATGTGAGCAATTCCAAGTTCTTTGAATGTTTTATCGATAAGATTTATGCATTCAGCATCTGCTGGGATAGGTAAAGTTTCATTTCCAATAATATCAGCATCGCATTGATAGAATTCTCTAAATCTGCCTTTTTGAGCTCTTTCTCCGCGATAAACTTTACCGATTTGATAGCGCTTGAATGGAAAAATCAAGTTTTCGCTGTTCATGGCAACGTAACGTGCGAGGGGAACGGTGAGGTCATAGCGCATACAGATGTCGGTATCACCTTTTTTGAAGTAATAAACCTCTTTGTCAATTGACCCACCGCTCTTTGCAAGCAAGATTTCACTAAGCTCTAAGACAGGCGTGTCAATAGGCATAAAACAGTTCTGTTTGAACACTTTTTTGATTTTATCAATCATGTCGTCAAACACAACTTGCTTGTCAGGGGATAATTCCATAAAACCCGACAATTTTCGTGGGGTTACAAGGCGATTGTTACTCATAAATTCTCCTAATATTATGTAAATTATATAGTGTAAAAGCGAAAAAGTCAAATTTATATGCCAAAAAATTGTGAAGTTAACCACAAAAAGTTATCCACATTTCCACATTTAAATATTTATACAAAACTGCTTATTTTTATGCATTTTTAGGTTTTTTGTCTGTCCTGCAGGTTAAAATGGGGAAGTTATCCACATTTCCACATCAATTTTTTACAAAAATGAAGCCTTGTCGAATCAGGTCGACGATATTTCAAGACGAAAAGTATAAAAACATAACTAAATTTTTTATGCTATATTTTTAAACCATAGTATATATAAACATTTGCGACAAATTTGTCAAATGTTTGACAAAAGTTTTTTTGAAAATTTCAAATTTTTTACACTTTATTTTGTGCTTTATTCAAAAATTTTGAAGGCGTCGATGAATAAATAAAGAATAATTTATGCAAAGCGCGGGTTGAAGAAACGTATAAAATATTTTTCTCAAGGCTGTTTGCATAGTTGTCGGCATCGGCATTTGGCACAATGACGCAGTCAAATTCAATACCTTTTGCTGTTGCGCAGGTTGTGAGAAGCACTTTATTGTTATAATCTTCTGCTTCTTTGATCACTTTGAAGTCGAGTTTTCCTTTGAGTGCTTTTGCAAGTTCATCTCTTTCTTTTTCGCATTTGCAGACGATCGCAATGTGGGCAAAGTTGTCATTTTCTTTTACGATATCAACGATCTCCTTGACTTGGTCATCGGATTTGATAAGCTTTGGCGCATCTCCGCTGCGGTTGACATATTCAATGTCATTAAGATCAATAAGTTTGTGGGCAAAGGTTGCAATTTCTTTTGTTGAGCGGTAGGTCTTTTTAAGTTGGAATAGGTGTGATCCTAAGAGAGATGAAACGTCTTTAAGATAGTCTTCATTCAGGCATTTTTCAATGCACTGATTGATGTCGCCTAAAATTATGCTTGGGCAAGACCAAAGCTTTTTGAAAAGATAGAGGTCAACAGGCGTGAAATCTTGCATTTCGTCGATGATAAGATATTTTGCAGAGAAGTCATGCTCAAAGCCATAAAGATAATGCTTAATGGCAAGAAGCGCGCCTTTATCCATGTATGAAATCTGGTCGCCTTTTGGCGCTGACAGTTCACAACGCGCGAGAAAGATTTCAAAAAGCTTGTCAACATCTTTAAGAGGAAGGAAGTTGTAAAGAATTTTTTTGAATCTCTCTTTAAGCCCTGAAAATTGCTCTTTGTTATAATGTCTCTTTTCAGTGAAGAACATTGCATACTGCCAAGCGATTTTTTCAATACGTTTATAGACTGGCAAACCTTTAAATGCCTTAAAGAAAAGTTCTGATGTTTGCTCTTGTGTGAAAACATATTTGTCATCATCATACAGCCCTACTTCATACGAAAGCGTTTTAGGCGTAAAAGTTTCTGCAACTGATTTTTCAAGGAAGGAAAGAAGTGCTTCAAGATAGTCAAAAGATGACTTAAATGAAATCTCATTCAGCTTTTCTTGAGATTGTGTTGTTGCAATCTCATCAAGCATAGCTTCGCGAGACTGAAGCGGTCTGTGAAGCTCAGCGCGCGCAATGCTTTCAAAAGTTGTTTCTGCAAGATTGTCTTCACCAAGCTCAGGTAAAACGTTTGAAATATAGCTTGAGAAAATGCTGTTTGGTGAAAGAATGATAATGTCGCTGCTTTTGAGGCTTTTGCGATGCTTGTAAAGAAGGTATGCTGCGCGGTGAAGGGCAATTGAAGTCTTTCCAGAGCCAGCAACGCCTTGAACGAGAATGTTGTCATATTTCTCAGTGCGGACAATCTCGTTTTGCTCTTTTTGAATGGAAGAGACAATCTGTTTCATTTTGCTTGAAGAGTTGTGTGACAAAACTTCTTTCAAAATGTCGTCTTGAATAGTCAGGTCTGTGTCGAAGTAAGAGATAAGCTCTTTGTTTTCAATTTTATATTGTCTTTTTAATGATAGGTTTCCATGCGTGGTTTCCTCTTCATTTGAAAAGCTTGCCTGACCGAGAGAAAAGTCATAATACATTGAAGAAACGGGTGCGCGCCAGTCGGCGACAAGCACTTTTGTCCCGTCAACAACATTGCTTATTCCGATATATATTTTTTGTGCGGTATTGTCGCCATTTGGAGTGAAGTCTATGCGGGCAAAGTATGGTGACTTTGCTTGCATCAAAAGTTTATGGTGCTCATGAGAAAGGCTGTTGACACGTTCTTCCATTTTTGAAATATTGCTGTAAGTTTGACCAAGACTGCCTTCTTTGTCGATGTAATAAAAGTCATCACTCAAAGTCTTTTTTGCTTCATCAAAGTCTTTCTTGACTGATGCAAGCTTGATTTCGATGCCGTCAATTTTCTTGATGAGTGCCTTAATTGTTTTGTTTAAAAACTCAATCTCTTCAATTTCAAATGTTGCCAAATTTCTCTCCTTAAAATTTCAAGTGCCACCATTATACCACTTTTCGACCAAAATTTCAATGCTTTAGGGGAATAAAAAAATATTTCAGTTGAAGGAAAATACTTTGCAATCTTGACTATTGACCTAATTGTGAAAATATGCTATAATTAAATTATGAAAAACAAAGGAATTGACGGTTTTGAAGAATTAAATGCAAGAAGTCTTCTTAAAGATGAAGGGCATTTCAGATTTAGTTCACCTAAACATGAACAGCAAAGAAATCTCACAATCGTTGCACCTGCAAAGATCGCGGAGCAGTACAAAGAATTGACAAAGTGGGAAAAACTTTTTGTTGCCAATTTTTACCAAGGCGGTGATAGACCTCAGCCTACAGATAAGAAGAAATACGAAAAAATCAGAGCTGCGATTGAGAAAGAACTCGATAGGCTTTATGCGCTTGCCGAGGATAAGACATATTTCAGGATTGAAATCAAAGATAACAAATCTCTTGACAGACATTTTGAAAGTGAACTTAAGGCTCTTGAAGCGCGTGGCGAAAAACAGACTGCTGACTATTATCGCGGCAGAGAAAGAGAAGCAAAAATTGAAATGGCAAAAGAACTTGCTAAGACACAACAAGCTGAATATAAGCACATTGTTGACTTTATAAAGTCCACTTCATATGAGCCAGCTTTCAAAGCGCTTATGCTTAGAGAAACACTGCTTAAGACCTATCGCAGAGTTGAACAGGAAGGCGACAAGAAAACGGTTGTTGACAAACGCATTCCTCATAAAACTTTGGATGGGCATATGACGCTGAACGCAGATGTTTTAAACGTCATTTACAATGACCTTGATAGCTTTGAAACTTTTGCACCGCTCTACTTTGCGGGAATTGCAGTTTCAAACAAAACAACATCTGAGAAAAACAAAGTCACACTCTCTGGGCTTGACACTTTTGGCAAGGGCATTTGGCTTAAGTTTGAAGGCCAGCAGTCAAACAAGAAAGAATATTTAAAAAACGCAAAAAACCTCGCAGCACTTGTTAAGGGTACGCCTTGGTGCACAAAAGAGCTTGCACCAGAGCAACTAAAGCATGGGGATTTCTTTGTGTTTGTCGATAATGACGAAAAACCTCACATTGCCGTCAAAATGAGCGGAAACACAGTTGACGAAGTGAGGGGAACCAAAAATGGCAACGCGCAAGAACTTGAAGAAGAATATCGCGACGTTGCAATTGAATTTCTCACCAAAAACCCAGAAGTTAAAGATGGCGAAAAGTGGCTTAAAAAAGAAGAGTGGAACAAACGCCTTATTATGTGGAACAAAAAGATTGAAGACGGCACATTGCAAGAGACAGACGTTGAACAGATGTTAACAGACATTTATGACAAAACCAGCGAATATAAATTGCACGGACAAGAAAATTCCAATCTTTTAAGTTTGAAAAAAAATTTAAAAAAAGCATCAAAAGACATGGCGGGATATTTCAAGTGTCGTGAAGAACAAATTGCTTTTAATAGAGTTTCATTCTGGAAGAAAAAAGAATGTGAATATGTTGCTATTTTGGCAACAGCTGATTTTGAATGTTCTAAAATGACGTCACTCGGTGACCTGCAAATAATTTGTGGAGATGCTGACTTTCGCAATTCTTCAATCACATCATCGGGTGCTCTTCAAACAATTGTTGGGAATGCGTATTTTAATGATGCTCAAATTGGATCATTAGAAAACCTTCAAACAATTGTTGGAAACGCGTATTTTAATGATGCTAAAATTGGATCATTAGGAAACCTTCGATCAATTGGTGGAAGTGCTTATTTTGTCGATTCTGAGGTTATGTCACTCGGAAACCTTGAATCAATTGGTGGAGATGCTGATTTTACTAATTCAAAAATAACAACGCTTGGGAACCTTAAAACAATCGGTGGAACTGTTAAGTTTAAGCGTTCTCAAATCACGTCACTTGGAAATCTACAAGAAATCGGAGGAGATGTTGATTTTGGGATTCCTGAAATTTCTGATTTCGGAGAACTTAGAAGAATTGGAGGAAATGTAACTTTTGCATATCACTGTGCACTTGAAGTTAAGTTTATGCGTGAGTTCAGACCACTTAAAGGCGGCGGCTGGGAACGACTGCCTGAGTATCTTAAAGATAACGGGACAGAAAAGAAAAAAGAAAAAGACCTAAAACTTTAGGTCTTTTTTTTGTTACTCTTCAGTTGCTGTTTCAGTTGAAATTTCAGCATCTGCGTTTTCTTCAGTTATTTCTTCTTCAGGTGCTTTTTCTGCAAGTGCAACGCCAACAATTTTTGCGTCATCACGAAGCTTCATAACTCTTACACCTTGACTTACACGTGATAAGCTGCTTATCTGGTCAACAGGAGTTCTGATGATGATTCCGTTGTCAGCAATAAGAAGAATGTCATTGTCTTCAAAGGATTGCTTGAGAGCGGCCAGAAGCCCTGTTTTTTCGTTAAACACACCAGCTTTGACACCCATTCCGCCACGGCCTTGCAAACGGTATTCTTCCACGTTTGAGCGCTTGCCATAGCCTTTTTCAGAAATGGTTACGATTTGGCTGTTTTCTTTGACTACGCACATGTCAACAATGTAGTCTTTGTCTGAAAGCTTCATGCTGCGCACGCCTTGGCTTGATCTGCCAACTTCGCGCACGTCTTCTTCAGAGAAGCGGATGCATTTTCCTTCGTGTGAAGCAACAAGGATGTCATCACTTCCGCTTGAAACTTCAACGCCGATAAGTTCGTCATCTTCAAGAAGTCTGATTGCAATCTTGCCCACTTTTCTGATGAGAACGAATTCTGAAAGAGGAGTCTTCTTTATAAGGCCTTTCTTTGTTGCCATGATAAGGTTGCCTTTGTCATCTTCGCGTCTTGCAATGACAGTTGTGACTTTTTCACCAGGCATAAGTTGCAAGAGGTTGATGATGGCTCTGCCTTTGGCTGTTCTTTGTGCTTCAGGCACTTCATATGCCTTAATGCAATAAACTTTGCCAAAGTTTGTGAAGAAGAGAAGGTCGTCATGAGTGCATGTGACAAACATGTTTTTCACATAGTCTTCTTCCTTGGTTTTGTGGGCTGTTACGCCAACGCCGCCACGGTTTTGAGATTTATATTCACTTGCTGACATGCGTTTGATATAGCCTTGACTTGTCATTGAAATGACAACATCTTCTTTTTCAATGAGGTCAGCGATATCAATTCCGCCGCCGTCAAGGCTGATTTCAGATTTTCTTGCATCGCCGTAAGCGTTTTTAATTTCTTCGAAGTTGTTTCTAAGGATTTCAAGCACGCGTTCAGGGCGGGCAATGATGTCTTTATAGTCAGCAATCATCGCTTCAAGTTCACGGAGTTCTTCATTAAGTTTTTCTACTTCCAAACTTGTAAGTTTTGAAAGTTTCATATCAAGAATCGCGCTTGCTTGAATTTCGTCAAGTTCAAACTTTTGGGTAAGTTTCATTGAAGCGTCTTGTCTGTCAGAAGCTGACTTGATGATTCTTATTACTTCGTCAATGTTTGCAAGTGCAATCACAAGTCCGCGGACGATATGCTCGCGCTCCTGCGCTTTTGCGAGGTTATATTTCGTACGTCTTACAAGAACTTCTTTTTGATGTTCAAGATAATAGTAGAGCATCTCTTTGAGATTCAAAATTCTTGGTTGGTTTCCAACAAGGGCAAGGAAGATGATTCCTGAGCCTTTTTGAAGCTGAGTGTGTTTGTAAAGAGAGTTAAGCACAACTTGTGCGTTATAGTCCTTTTTCACTTCAACAACAACTCTCATACCTTGTCTGTCAGATTCTTCCTTGAGGTCACTTATGCCTTCAAGTCGTTTGTTTTTGACAAGGTATGCGATCTGCGCAATAAATTTTGCTTTGTTAACCTGATAAGGAAGTTCGGTGATGATAATGTTGCTTTTGCCGTTTGCCAGTTCTTCAATTTCAGTTTTGCCACGCACGATGATCCCGCCACGACCTGTTTTGTATGCGTGTTTGATGGCTGTTCTGCCCATGATGATACCACCAGTAGGGAAGTCAGGGGCTGGAATAATCTTGATAAGCTCATCAATGTCAATGTCAGGATTGTCTATAAGGGCTTGTAAGCCGTTTAAAACCTCTGTAAGGTTGTGAGGTGGAATATTTGTCGCCATACCAACCGCAATGCCGTCAGAGCCGTTTATCAAGAGATTTGGGATCTTTGCAGGCAAAACTGTTGGTTGAACTTCGGTGTTGTCAAAGTTTGGATAGAAGTCAACGGTTTCTTTGTCAATGTCTTCAAGCATAAGGCCAGCAATCTTTGCAAGACGCGCTTCAGTGTAACGCATTGCAGCTGGTGGGTCGCCATCGACAGAACCAAAGTTTCCTTGTCCGTCAACAAGAGGATATCTTATTGAGAAATCTTGAGCAAGGCGCACCATTGCGTCATAGACAGAGCTATCGCCGTGTGGGTGGTATTTACCCATAACATCACCGACAATACGCGCACACTTCTTTGTTGGTCTGTCATAGAAGTTGTTCATTTCACCCATTGCATAAAGGATACGTCTGTGAACTGGCTTGAGTCCGTCACGCACATCAGGAATGGCACGCGAAACATTGACAGCCATTGCGTATGAAAGGAATGATTCCTTCAAGTTGTCAACGGTGTCAACCTTTTCGACTTTTGTCTCTTGAAAAAGTTCTTCAAGAGGTTTTTTGCTTTCAAAATTTTTCATAATTTTCTCCGTTTTAATATTTTATTTTGTATCTGTGTTGTCAGATTTCTTTTTTCTAAAAACTATTGCACATATTAGAATAATAGCACAGAACAATAATTCCATTGCTGTTTCAAAAATCATCATAAAACTGTCGTTGCATAATATTGCGTATAGGGTGTAGGCTAAAGAGCTGACCACCCATAAAATCCAAGACCATACACTTAAGTCTTCACCTTTTTTTGTTTTGAGGCATTTGATGATTTGTGGAAAATATGATAAGAAGGTACAAACTGAGACAATTATCAGCAGAACATTTCCAAGTGTTTCCATTTTTTCTCCATTTTGTTTTTATAACTATTTTTTTTCTAAATATTTGTTTATAACTTTTTCAAGTTTTTGCTTCAATCTAGTCTTGTTTTCTTGAACTGCTTTATCGTTTTCAAATCCGAGTTCGTCTATTTTAACTCCAAGCTTAAGTTCAAGCCACGCTGCCACTAAAAATCGGTGACAAAACTGAGTTGGTTTTTCAAAACATAAGAGAACAGCATTTTCACCAAGTGAGTCATAAACTTCAACGGGGTTGAGATTTTTTAAAACCTTGGCATAAAATTTTTCTATATAATCATTTTGATTTTCTCCTTTCAGCTTTTGATATTCTTCTTCACCAATCGCATCTTTTAATTTTTCAATTTCAGTTTCCCTTTCTTTCCATTTCCTAAAAAATGTGTAAGGTGATAATCTTCGCTGAGCAAGTCCTTCAAAGCCTACAATCTTACCCTCGTCACCAGAAATCGCAATCGGGACATACTTTTTTGTATCAATAGTCTTTAATCTTGCGTAATAAGATGTTTTCATTCTTTTTCTCCATAAAGTATTGTTATAATTCCGTCTGAAAAAACTCTATCGAAGTATTTGTTCAGGCTATCAGAAAAGCGGATAACGCACTATACGTCAAGGTCAGTTACAAGGGTAGCATTTTCTTCGATGAATTGGCGGCGGAGATTTGGATCTTCACCCATAAGCTCATTGAACATCTTTTCAGCTTCAATTGCATCGTCCATTGTAAGTTGAATAAGAATGCGGTGTTCTGGGTTCATTGTTGTTTCCCAAAGCTGTTCAGCGTTCATTTCACCAAGACCTTTATATCTTTGTTGGCCAGTGCAGCCCTTTCTGCCGTTTTCAGCATACCAAGCTTCAAGCTCTTCATCTGAATAGAAATAATAATCTTCCTTGTTCTTTGTCACCTTGTAAAGAGGTGGTTTTGCAGCGTATACATGGCCGTGTTCAATAAGTGGCCTCATATATCTGAAGAAGAAGGTGAGAAGAAGGATTCGAATGTGCGCTCCGTCAACGTCTGCATCGGTCATGCAGATGATTTTGTTATAGCGAAGTTTGTCTTCGTTGAACTCTGCACCAATTCCTGTTCCGAAAGCTGTGATCATGCTTTTGATTTCAGCGTTTTCAAGGATGCGGTTAAGTCTTGCTTTTTCAACGTTCAAGATTTTACCTCTAAGAGGCAAAATTGCTTGGAAGCGTCTGTCTCTGCCTGTCTTGGCAGTTCCGCCAGCGGAATCTCCCTCAACGATGTAAATTTCGCAGAACTTGCGGTCTTTTTCAGAGCAGTCTGCAAGCTTTCCAGGAAGGGTTGTGCTTTCAAGTATACCTTTTCTTCTTGTAAGGTCTCTTGCATTTCTTGCAGCGTCTCTTGCACGCTTTGCGTTGATGCTTTTAAGGATAAGATTTTTTGCTTCAACAGGGTGGTTGTCAAGATAGTCTGCAAAGTTTTCTTGCATTGCCTTGTTGACGATTGCTCTCATCTCGCTGTTGCCAAGCTTGGTTTTTGTTTGACCTTCAAATTGAGGATTTCTAAGTTTAACTGAAATAACAGCAGTGATTCCTTCGCGGCAGTCGTCGCCAGTGAGTTTTTCGTTTTCTTTGATGATCTTATTTGCGATCGCATAGTCATTTATAACTTTTGTTAAGCCATTTTTGAAACCTTCAAGGTGAGTTCCACCTTCTTCAGTGTTGATATTGTTTGCATAAGCGTTTATAACTTCGCTATAGCTATCATTAAATTGGAAGCAAACTTCAATTTCGTTTTCGATTTCGCCTTTTGAATCTCTGTTAAACTTGTTGAAGTAAACAGGAGCTGAAAGAATTGTCTCACGATTTTTGTTGAGATAGTCAACAAACTCAACGATTCCGCCTTTGAACTCAAAACGATCATTTCGTTCTTGTCCTTCACGCTTGTCTTCAAGAGTGATAACAAGCCCTTTATTCAAAAACGCGATTTCTCTGAAACGGTTTTTCATTGTGTCATAGTTGAACACAGTTGTTTCAAAAATCTCATCGTCTGGAAGGAAAGTGATAACAGTTCCGCGTCTATCTGTATTTCCAACGATTGTGAGTGGCTTTGTCACATGTCCGCGTGAAAATTCAATTTGGTGATGCTTGCCGTTTTGATAAACATCCGCTCTCATATATGTTGAAAGGGCATTAACGCAAGACACACCAACGCCGTGAAGACCACCAGAAATTTTATAGCCTTCTCCGCCAAACTTTCCACCAGCATGAAGCTTTGTCAGAACAACTTCAACTGCGCTTTTGCCTTCCTTTGCAATGATGCCTGTTGGAATGCCGCGTCCGTTGTCAGTTACAGAGCATGTGCCGTCGTTGTTGAGACAAACATCAATCTGTGTGCAATAGCCAGCAAGAGCCTCGTCAATTGAGTTGTCAACAACTTCAGTCACAAGGTGATGAAGTCCATGCTCGTCAGTTGAACCGATGTACATACCAGGTCTCTTGCGCACAGGCTCAAGCCCTTCAAGCACCTGAATGTCGGTGGCATCATATTTGACAGACTTGCCAATTTCAAGTTCGTCTTGTGTCTTTTCGTTCATAATAAACCCCTTATATATATTATATATATAATATTATAATATAATAATATAGAAAAAACAAGTGTTTTTCGATTAAAGAGTGGGATGAAAAAGCATGAATTTTGTTTTTTGAAGCTTATCTAAGTCAAAATGCTTAAAATCTTTTGCTTTTTTAAAAAGAATGTTATATATTTATTTTGATTTCTATTTCGGGAGAAAATATGGAAAATAAAAATAGCAAAGAAATTAAAGTTGAAAAAACTGATGAGGGCGAGCAAAACTTGAAAAAGAGTAAAAACGCTGAAGTATGGAGATTTATCAAATTTCTTCTCTTTTCAATCTCAGCAGGGGTTATCCAGTTTGGGTCTTTCACACTTATGTTTGAAGTGTTTAAGTGGGCTTGGTGGCCTTCTTATCTTGTTTCTGTGATACTCTCAGTTGTTTGGAATTTCACATTCAATAGAAAGTTTACCTTCAAATCCGCAAACAATGTGCCAAAAGCTATGGCTCTTGCGCTTTTATTTTATGTCTTCTTCATTCCTGCATCAGTTTATGGCGGAAACTATTTGAAAGAAGATCTTTATTGGAATGGATTTATCGTTGAAGCACTTATGATGATTCTCAACTTCTTGCTTGAATTTCCTTGGCAAAGATTTGTTGTCTTCAGAAAGTCAATCAATTCTGCTGACAACAAAAATTCAACTGATTCAGTAAATGAAAATGGTGAAAAAGAAAAATTCCAAGGCAAGCTTGGTCAAATTAATTATGATGCAATTAAAAGTGATCTTGAATGCCTCGAGAAATCAAAGAAGATGCAATCAAGCCATCAAGTTATGCCAAAAACATCTGCAAACGTTGGAAGGACAGTGACTTCAATCAAAGAAGTGCAAACGCCACAAGAGCATACAAAAGTCGCAGCGCCCGCTCCAGCACCAGTTAAAACAAAAACCAAGCCTTCAAAAAAGCTTGGGCAAATCAATTATGACTCAATTTCAAAAGAACTTGCTGAACTTGAAAAACTACGCCGCTCAGGTAAATAAAAAAAAGTGAGAATCAAATCTCACTTTTTGTTTTTTATAAGCATCTTTCAAAGTTAATGATTCTTGCAGCTGCAGCTTCTGCAACCCACTTTGCATCACAGTCAGCAGCAACACTTTCAATAGAACGTGCAATGCGTGCATCGCTTGCTTTAATGCCATTTTCTGCAAGAATAGCCTTAACTTTTTCAATGTTGTCTTGCATTTCTGCTTTTTGTGCAGCTTCGTTTTCAAAGTTTGCTTCAACCAAAAGTGCAATTTGTGCTTCGTTAAGGTCAGGATTAGTGCTTGAAACGTATGAAACAGCGCCTCTGATTGTTGAAGTTGTTACGTCAATTCCTTCACTTGCA
>CAOKRZ010000009.1 GCA_948471335.1 uncultured Christensenella sp.
CTGGATCAATTATGCAAATATTTCGATCACAAATTCTAATCTTGTTGTCAAAGATTTCACAAATCTTGTTGAGAACAAAGAAATCACAATCGTCATCTCAAGAAACTATGATGGCGGATCTGAAAAAGCACTTTCAATTGTTGGAGGAAAGGCAACATACACATTTGTTATCAATCCTTCAAAAGATTTTGCTCTTGAGTATGAAGAACTTGACAACATTGTCGTTGACGGAAACGATGCAACAATCACTGTTTCTGCAAATGACGGACAATTCAATGTGACCACAGCTGAAAAGCTTGAAGATTTTGTTGAAGTTGAAATCGGCGGACAAACCTATTACCTCTCAAAGAAAGACACAACTTTCTATAGATGGGAAGCTGGCGCAAAAATCTATCAAGAGGCTTCTGGCAGCGATGTGACAACTGGGGCTCAAACTTTGAAGTCAACTTATGTTGTTGAAAACAGCAATGGAGGCACAGCTTACAACATAGGCACCGAAGAAAACCCTGAATGGTTGAGAACTTCTGAAGCAGAAGAAATCATAAACCGCACTCTTACAGGCAACATGTACACATTTAATAAAGACACTGCAGTTTATGTGAAGAATGGCAACACTTACGAAATCACTTCAGACGTAAGACTTACAGAAGATTACGAATATCAAAAACGTATTGATATCAAACTCTCACTTAAACAAAAGACTGAGGGCGGTGGATCAAGTGGCACAGGCATTCCAATCAACAAAGACTTAAGCATCAGAATGGTTGGAGAGAACGAGAAAGGCGTTGATTTTGAATATGATACAAGAAATGGAATCTTGTCAATTCTCACTCCAAACTTCCTTGCACAAGATACAACTTATGAGTGCCTTCTTTACACAACTTATGGTCTTACAGGCAAACTTACAGTCAATATGAAGGCAAGCATTCAAGTTGAACTTAACGAAACAAAACTGAATGTTGCTGCAGGACAGTCATACAGCATTGCTGATTTTGTCACAAATAAAGAAGCTGGCGATGTGATTGAAATAACAAGTGCTGACGACACGAAGTTTAAAGTTGAAAATGGCAAAATAACTTTCTACTCAACTTTCACTTCATATGACATAACTTTAGCTGCTTCACTTACAAGAGGCGAAAACGCTGTCAACTTCCAAATTCCACTTAAAGTAAATCCAAATCTTACAGTGCAAGACAATATTTATAAAGAGGTTTTTGCAAACAGTACAACTGCATTTGATGCTTCAACTTTCATAAATGGACTTTCTGAAGAAGGAACTCTTTCAGACGGCACAACAATAACATTCACTTTCATAAACACTGAGGCAAGCTCAGTAATTCCAGGAAGTGCAACTGAAGCAGAAAATGTTGTATTGAATCCTTCAACTGTTGGCAAATCTGGTTCAAGAGAGAATCTCATTGTCACAGCGCACCTCTCAACAGGTGAAACGCAAGAGATCCCATTCAGCGTTCTTGTGAAGTGCAGCGGAACAGTTACTGTGAATTATCCAAGCCCTGCAGGGACAGCACTTGATGCTGAGTACCTTGAAGTTGAAAAAAATGGCGTCACATTTGATGCTGGAAATTTCTTCAACTCAAATGCAGTATTTGCTGCTGGAAACAGAGTTGTTCGCGAAAAAGTAAACAGCGCGGAAGAAGCTGAAAAGATAATTACCATTAAAGAAATCTACAATGCAACTTTAACAAATGGCATAAACGAAGATGGTAATGATAGAATTCTTACTAATGCCAATATAGGGGCAAATATTGATGAGACACAATCTCTCACTTTCAATAAAACAAGTACGTTGAGTGAAGGAAGAGTTGTCTTCACAATCAACTATAACGGCTATGAAGAAGACTACACAGTCATTCTTGTTGACAACGCATTGTCAATTGTCATCAATGCGCAAAACCCAACAGAAGACAACGGAAGCATTTCTGAAGACTTCTATGTTGAAAATTTGGGTAACGACAAAGCAATATTCGCACAAAACAGAATGGCAAAATTAAGCGTTAGACTTGATGCGCCAACAGGAGAATATATTGCACTCTTTGACGAAAAAGAAGTGCCTTTCACAATAAATGAAAGCGATCGCGGAAAGATTAAATATGTTGACGGCAAAGGTGCTTTAGTCGGATATGAGAAAATTTACTCAGCAAGCGATGAAGACCAAAACGACATCTGGAGTACACTCCTGACTGAAAAGCCAACAACCACAAGCAGAATTGTATTGACTTACAATGGCGTTGAGGTTAGTTACGACAAATATAAATCGATCACTATTAATGGCTTAAAATTGTATGAATACGAATTTACCACAAACGGAATTGATGCGCAAACTTCAATTAAGAAAGCAACTTTCAAATATTCTGACGGAAGAGACGTGACAAAAGATTTTGATCTTAATTACAGCTACTATGCAAGACTTGACATTGCGGCAAACACTGCAAGTGTTGGCGAAAAGAATTTCATAATTCACGAAATGACAGCTCTGAAAGATACAGCAAACCTGTTTGAAGTGATTGGGCTTAAACGTCGCAGCACTGGCACACCTATCACAAACTTAAGAGGTATTAATGCGACAGTTAATGTAAGTTTCACTCCACCTGATGCAGATAGCGAGCTTTTCAATAACGCAAGACAAGCAATCTTGAAGAGCAACAAGTTGACAGATAGTGAAAGAGCTTGGTTTACAGAATTGGGTGACAAATTGTTTGATGAATATTATGACGAAGCAGCAAAGGCGGCGGATACACCATTTATTCGTCATTCTCCTGTCACAGAAGATGGCAAGGATATCATTTGGAACATTTTTGCTTATGGCGCAACAAACTATGGAAACTATAACCTCGTCACTGTTACTTATAGCGTTGGAACTTACTCTAAAGTATTCTATGTGATTTTCAAATCTGTGCCTGACTATGTGCTTGAACTCAATGAAGGCAATGCAGCATATAAAATTGGCGAAACTCCTTCAAACAAAGAAAATATGCTTGAAATAAGAGAAACTGTTTTGGATGGAGATACAAACCCAGGTGTAAATCTCACAAGAGACTACATTGTTGTAAAGCATGGCAGCAATCAAACAAATGTTTCAACAAACTTTACTTATACTCTTAAATATAATGAACCTCATGGCACAGAATTCTATAACAACGAAACAAATGTGACTCAAAAACTTGGCACTGTTAAAGAGATTGACAAAAAGTGGACAATAGCTCCTTTGGATTGGGAAAAAATAAAAAATAAAAAGAATGAAACAATAGGCTTGCAAAAGAAAGGTGCAATTGAAAATCTTGGCATTAATCCAGCAATTTTCGGCACAAAACAATTCATGCTTGAAGCAATTGATACTTATGGCTTTAATTTCAGATTCTTCTTTGAAATCACTTCTCAAACAACCCCTACAATCACAGGCGGAAATCTCACTCTTATTGAAAATGAGACGTTTGAAATCGGCGCAAGTGCAACATATATAAATATCGCTGAGACTGGAAGCGAAAACAACAATGAACAACTTTTGACTTACACTTCAAAGCAAGAGGATGCAGCAGCTTCGGGCGGAAAGAAACTTATCAACATCGCAGGATTGCAAAATCATATCGTTCTGTTTAATAACACAGATTATTTCGAAAAGAATGATGATACAAATCTTTATGAGTTAAAAACAACGCCGGAGAACCCTGTCGCTGGAACAACTTACTACAACTGGGCACAAGGGACAACTCCAATTGCTTCAGCCCTTCTTGAGGCATCAAAATATCCACAAATCAAAGTTGAAAGCATTGAATTCAGAGTCGGAAATGAAAGCGCAGGAAGTGTGACTATTAAAGAGACTGATTCGACAAACCTTAGAGTCAACGAAGGAGGACAATTGCTTGGCGGCGGAACGGGTGCAATTTCAAACTCATTCACAATGCCAATGATTCAATCAAACAAATTCTATAATGGCGGAAATGAGTTTGTGGCAAACATGTATATCACTCTTGACTATAACAGCTCAGAAACTTGCACAGTCATGAAAACGGTCACAATCAAAAGGGCTGTCACAATTGACGGTATGCCTGATGACTATGTTCGTGAAGGCGAAGCATTTGATTTGTTGGGAGAGAATGGGCAATTCAAAATTAGTGACAGTAAGTATAAGATTGAAAGTGTCATCAATGACACATTGGAAGTAACTCTTCCAAAAAATTCTCAAGAAATTCAATTTACATTGACAGTAGGCGGTGACTCTAGACAAGTCAAACTGAAAAATAGTACTGGTGCTGACAAAACATTCCCAGTTTCAATCTCTAAAGAACTTGGAGTTGATTTGAAAGATGGTCAAACTTTCAGCGTAAGTGATGTTAAATACACAAATATAACTGACACACCTACATCAGCTGTTTATTCAAGCCCTAGCGATATATACACAAGCGAAGAATCAGTTGCAAGAACTGTTAAGTTTGGATATAGAGACTTGGCTAGCGGAAATTGGGGAACCCCAACTGTTACTGATTCTAATTTTGTATGGAATGTTAGCTCAGATAATAATCCACAAGACAAAGTTCAACTTGCGTCTGTAGGAAATCTTAAAAACGCAAAAGGCATAGACTACACCAAGTCATATATTTTCAATGTTAAGCCTAAACCTGCGACAACTCCTGGCGAGGGCGGCGAAGCGACAACTGCAGATACAACCACAGCAGGAACAACTTCAATCAGAATTGAAAGAAAATATTTCGTAACTTGGAAATACTCTTCTGCAGAATGGCCAATTGGCGATATCGCTATTGCGGCGTCTAAATCTGGAAATACTTATACAGTGGATTGGAGTGTTATTGCCGAAAAACTCACATTGCAATATCTTGATAAGAGCACAAATGGTGCAGAGATGACAAAAATTGACGAGTCAGGAAAAGGCTATACTGATTTTGAAATCAAGATAGTTAAAGCTAATGATGAAAATTCTTCTGGTGCAGCTAAGTTTGAAGACGGAACGCTGACAACGCTTGAAGGCTTTGACCCAAGACAATACATCAGACTTGCAATTTACCGCAAGGTAAGCGGTGGTGACGACCATGAAGAAGCTGTATTTACTGATGAAATAATGTTCCACTTATTTGTTGAATCTCAAACATTTGAATTTGAAGTTACAGGAGAGACACCTTCTCAAAACTTGAAGGTTTCTCTTCCAGCGAATGCTGGCAACGTTAATTTTGAAGTTAAAGTTTTAAGAACAAAAACAGAAGGCGATACTTCAGTTGAAGAAGTGGTCAATAAAATCGAGCTTTCAAAAATCAATGGTGAAGAAAGCCCAGAAACTTTTGAATGTGAACTTACAGGCGTAACTTTGCAAAAAGGTGACAGAATTGTCATAACTTATCACATTCTCAAAAATGGAACACTTCTTGCTTCAACTTCGGTTGAGGATATCGGCACAAAAGTTGTGTTTCAGTATGAGTAAAAATCTAAAAAAGGAGGAAGGGTATGGACTGGGCGACAACAATCTTTGCAATCGTGACAGCGACTGCGGGTATAAACTTTATGCTTTTGATTGTTATGGTTTTTCTCGAAAAGAAAAAACTTCAAACAATCACTGCGTGGCTGACAGTTCTCACTTTTCTTCCTGTTTTAGGCTTTCTTCTCTATGTTATTTTTGGAAGCGGATTGTCACTTCGGACAAGACGCATGATCAAAAAGAAATCTATTTCAGAACATGACATTATAAGCAGCATAGAGGGCATTCAAACACTTGAAAATGCCAAGCTTGATGGAATGAGCGAAGAAGAACAAAAACTGGTCACACTATGTTATAACTTTGGGGCATATCCATGTCCTGGAAACAGCGTGAAGATTTTCACAGATGGAAAGGGAAAAATTGAAGCGCTCAAAAAAGACCTTCTTGCAGCAAAAAAAACAATCAATATTGAATATTACATTTTTGCAAAAGATAAGGTCGGCAAAGAGATCATGGAAATCCTTTGTCAGAAAGCGAGAGAGGGTGTTGATGTCAAACTTATCTATGATTCAATAGGCTCAAGAAAAACTCCAAGGCGTTTTTTCAAAAAGCTTAAAAAAGCTGGCGGAAAAGTGTGTGAGTTTTTCCCTCCACTTTTTCATATAAGAATGATCAATTTGAAGCTTAACTATCGCAACCACCGAAAGATTGTTGTTATTGACGGAAAATATGGCTGGACTGGCGGGATCAACATCAGGGGAGATCATTTGGGGCTTAACAAAAAGCTCTCGCCTTGGCGCGACACGCATATAAGGATTGAAGGCAGCGGTGTTTATCCTCTTCAAAACATTTTCCTGGATGACTATCGTTATTGCAACAATGACAATACTCCACCGATTATGTATCTTGAAAATGGATACTTCCCTTCGCCTCAAATATGTGGTGATGCCCTTATTCAAGTGATTGATTCTGGGCCTGACAGCTCGATTCAAAAAATCAAAGAAGCTTTTGTCAAAATGATTGTTTCTGCGAAAAAGAGGGTGTATATTCAAACTCCATATTTCATTCCTGATGACGTATTTTTCAGCGCACTTCGAATTGCAATCAAAAGCGGCGTGGATGTGAGAATTATGGTGCCAAAAGTGCCTGATAAGAGAACGGTCTACCTTGCAACTCTTTCCTATCTCAAGGAAATGGCAGATATAGGCGTGAAGATCTATCTGTATAAAGGCTTTTTGCACAGCAAGGCAATCATCATTGACGAAAACAAAGTTTCAATTGGCACTTGCAATATGGATAACCGTTCGTTTGGTCTTAACTTTGAAGACAGCGCTGTTATCTATTCAAGAAAAATAAATGAAGAATACTGCAAAATCTTTGATAAAGACATTGAAAACTCAATGCCAGCAGATAAAGAATATTTTGCAAAGAAAAGGTGGCTGACCAAAATGTTGCAGGCAATCATGAGGCTTTTGTCACCACTATTTTAGAAAAAGAAAAAAAGATATCAGTTTTTGATATCTTTTTTATTGCAATTCGTTTAATTTTGTGATATAATGACATCTGTAAATTGATTATGCGTCGCTAGCTCAGCTGGAAAAGAAACTTCGTTTTTTGCGCCGTCGTCGAATTTTCACAAAACCTTGCAAGCAAGTTTGTGACTCTTCTCCTAGGCTAATGAGCTACGCTCCAACGAATTGAATTCGCCTTGATAATCATTTACAAAAACATACTTAATATGCGCCGCTAGCTCAGCTGGATAGAGCGTTGGTCTACGGAACCAAAGGTCAGGGGTTCGAATCCCTTGCGACGCACCATAAAATCCCGTTTGGGATTTTTTTATTGTGTGGGATTCGAGCCCCATCGGGGTTCGTTCCTGTCGGAACCGGACCGCGGACAAGCCGCTCCCGCCTTTGGCTAAAAACTTGCCACTGGCAACTTTTATTAACGCGTCGGCCCCTTGCGACGCACCAAAAAATTCCGCTAGGGATTTTTTTATTTTGTTTAAATCTAATTAAGTGATATAATAATTTCGTTAGGAGTTCAAAATGTTGAAAGACGCATTTAAATTTTATTATAAAGCAACAGAATTGAAAGACATGCTTAGGCAAGGTGCTGTTCAATGGGAAGTTGATAAGAAGCGACTTGAAAGCATTGCTGAACATACATATGGCTGTATGATTTTGGCAATTTCTTTACAATCTGAATTAAAGTTAGATATTGATTTGGGCAAAACTCTTGAAATGCTAACAATTCATGAATTGGAAGAACTCGCTATTGGAGATGTTACGCCTTTAGATCATATTGACAAAAAGGCATTAAAAACAAAAGCAAGAAATGCTGTATATGGTTTTGTGAAAGACCTAAATCAATGCGATAGACTTATGGCTCTTACAGATGAGTTTAATTTAAGTGAGACGAAAGAATCAAAATTTGCAAAAGCAGTAGATAAACTTGAATGCGTTTTAGAATTTAAAAAATATCAAGATTTAGGACAGGTATCTCTTTCCCATTTAAAGCCTGAAATGCTGGATAATAAGTATTTGAAGGCTTATGTTGAAAGTGGTAAATATGATTTGGCTGACATTTTCTTCTTATATCACATGCCAGCTTTTAAGGAATTTGGTATAGACGAAAATTATTGGTATACTAAATTAAAACCATTGAAGTAACATTTTTCAATAGAAATATTTTATTTTTATTGTTTTTAATGCTTTTATATGATATAATAAAATGTATAGGAGAGAAATAATGGCTGAAAACGATATTATTCAAACAACTCATGAGCTTTATACAACTTACAATCAGGGTGAAGAGCTTTTGGAAGTGTGCAATGAAAACGGTGTAAGTTCTGGAAGACCAGCTTCAAGAAAAGAAATTCATGAACGTGGGCTTTGGCATAGGGCAATCATTGTTTGCGTTATCAACGACGAAAACAAAATCCTCATTCAAAAGCGTGCAAGCACAAAAGAAAAATTTCCTGGGCTTTGGGATTTGTCAGTTGCGGGGCACATTCCTTTCGGCGCTGACGCAATGAGCTGCGCGGCAATTGAAATCATGGAAGAAATTGGATACATGCTTCCAAAGAAGACGGCAGTAAGAGACTTCAGATTTATGGGAAGTTTCAGAAACCAACTTCATCTTTCAGACACTTTCATTGAAAATCAGTATTATGACTTCTTCATTTATAATGCAAACATTGACCTTGCTGAGTTTAAAGTTCAAACTGACGAAGTCAGTGAAGTGAAATATGCCACCATTTACGAAATCAAAGAAATGGAAAAGCAAGGGCTTTTTCATCCAAGAACAGAATGGATCGACATCCTTTATAAATACATTGCAAGGTTTTAAAATAAGCTCAAGTGTTTGAGCTTTTTTTGTTTTCTGTCGCTAAGCTAGAATAATTTGTCGATTTTTGGTGCATTTTATTTTCATTTTGATTTTTACTTTTGTGATGTCATGGTTTTGGTATATACTAAAATCATACGGAGGAAAAATGGACAAGAAAACATATTATATCGATAAAAAGTGCACAGAATATTTGCTTGCAATCGGAATTCCTGCAAAGCTTTCAGGTTTTGAATATCTACGAATCGCAGTAAAGCTTGTGGTTGAAAATCCAAAGGTGCTTGATAATGTGACAAAGAGGTTGTATCCTCAAGTTGCTGAAGTTATGAAAACAAAAGTCCCAGCAATTGAAAGAAGCATGCGTCACGCAATTGAAGTCGCTTTTGTCAGCAAAGGGCTTTTCTATCTCAATGACATCTATGGAAGCGTGATATATAAAGGCGACAGAAAACCTACAAACAGTGAGCTTATCGCACTGCTTGCTGAAAAGATTGAGTTTGAAGTGCAAAAAATGACTCGCTAGTTTTTTTATTCTTAACATATCATTTTGATTGCTTATTCCGCTTTTTTGTGATAAAATATTTCTAAGACTGATTAAAAATCAAAATTGAAGTCAATATTTTAAGAGGAGAAATTATGGAAAAAGTTATCAAAAACATGAATTTTAAGCCAATCGTTGAAAAGATTGAATATGCTCGTCACAACGAGCCAAGCCCAAACTCAACAATCAACATGAAAGTTTGGGACGAAATGAAAGTTGAAAGACTCAGACAAGACGCTGTCAAAGTTTTCTTCAAAAGAAACATTAAGCCAGATCCAGCAACTCTCTTTTCACTTGAAGTTGAAATGAGCATGGAAATCTTGGTTGACGGCAGAGAATTTGATGACCTTGCAGATGCTGTTGCATACTTTGCAAACAGCCAAGTTTCACGCGTGCTTGCAACAACAGTTGCAACACTTGTTGCAAACATCACAACAAACTCTCAAATTGGCCCAATGATCACAGCTCCAGTTGTTCAGTTTGCAAAGTAGAGCACTGTCAGCGCTTTTCATTGAGTGCAGAAATGATTCAAAATTCGGAAAGAAGAGGCATCCCCTCTCTTTTTTGTTGATTTAAAAATTTTAATGTGATAAACTAAACATATGAATATTACGAAAGCAATTTACAAAACAAGTGTGGTTGAGAAAGGCAAACTTCTTATGGACGGGGTGCCTGAATTTGCCTTTGTTGGGCGAAGCAATGTGGGCAAAAGTTCGCTTATAAACAAGCTGGTCAATGTCAAGCGTCTTGCAAAGACCTCTTCAACGCCAGGGCTTACCAAAATGGTCAACTATTTTGACATCAATGACAGATTTCGTTTTGTTGACCTGCCTGGTTATGGCTATGCAAAAGTTGGCAGAAAGCAGCTCGGCATTTGGGCGGGGCTTATGGGAGAGTATCTCATTTCATCGCCTTCACTTGAGACGGTGTTTGTGCTTGTTGATATTCGCCATGAGCCGAGTGAACTTGATAAAGAAATGGTTAAGTTTCTTGTTTATCATGGACTTCCGTTTATGATTCTTGCAACCAAGTGTGACAAGCTTTCAAAGACTAGAGTGGCTGCGCAGATCAAGGTGCTTGCCTCTGCTTTAAACGTTAGGGAAGATTTTATCATTCCAACAAGCAGCGAAAATGGGCTTGGTAGGGATAAAGTGCTTTCCTACATTGAAAATCAACTTTTGTCAAATGAAGAAAATGGCGATGAAGACAACAATCAATGATTACGGCTATAACTGCGAAGGCGTGGGCAGAGTGAACGGAAAAGTCTGCTTTTTGCCGTTTGCTCTTAAAGGCGAAGAGGTTGAGTTTGACATAGAGAAAGAGACATCTTCTTTTATAAATGGGAAACTTAAAAAAGTTATGAGGACAAGCGAAAAGAGGATCGCTGCGCCATGCAAATATTTTGGCAAGTGTGGCGGCTGTGCTTTGCAAAATGTAGAACTGGAAGAAGAAAACAAAATAAAGAAAGAAATAGCGGCTGGGCATTTTAAGAAGATTGGATTTAAAGGTGAAATTGGATTAGTCTCAGTCAATGACTATTTTTATAGAAACAAGATCAAGCTTTTTTGCAATAAAAATGGGCTTGGGCTTAAAAAAAATGATTCAGCGCAAATTGTCAACATTGACAAATGTCTTATTGCAAGTGAGAGAATCAATGAGGTCATTTCTTTTTGTCAAGATTTTATCAAAGCTAAGCAGCTTGAAGATAAGCTTGAAAACCTTATCATCAGAAGCGAAGGTGAAAATGTGCTTGTTCACTTTGCTTTTAAAGAAAAAGTTGACGTTGATTTTCAGGGACTTCAAATCATGCTTGGCGCTGGAAGTGGGATATATTATTCTTTCTATGGTTTCGCTCCGATGCATGCTTTGGGCGCGGAGGAACTTTCTGAAACAATTGGTGGGGTTAAAATTTCTTACAATGTATCATCATTCAAGCAAGTCAACGATGCTGTCATGAAAAAGCTCTATGAAGATGCACTTTCTAAGGTTAAAGGCAGAAATGTCATAAATGCTTACAGCGGGGCTGGGCTTTTGACTGCGCTTGTTGCAAAGAAAGGAATAATATGCTCTGGCATTGAGCTTGGAGAGAGCGAACATGAAGACGCACAGAGACTTAAGTCAGACAATGGCTTGTCCAAAATGCAGAACTATCATGGGGATTGCAAAGACATTTTGCCAAAAGTAATCACGAAAGATACCTCAACAATCATTCTCGATCCTTCAAGAAAGGGTTGTGAGAGCGAGATCATGAAAAGAATCAATGAAAGTCAGGTTGAGCGGGTTATCTACATTTCCTGCGAAGTGCCGACGCAGACGCGAGATCTGAAACTGTTATCAAACTATAAAATCCAGTCAGTTTGCCTTTATAATATGTTTCCAAGAACGGCAAAGGTTGAGTGTTTGGTGGTGCTTGATAAAAAGTCTGCAAAATCCTTGCAACAAAATGAGAGATGAGATATACTAATAGAAAGGAGATCTTTTGTGAAAAAGCTTATTGAACGAGAAAAAACTTTTAACGGATTTATTGAAGCCAGAAGAGAAATAAATTCTTCTGTTGATGGATATGCTTTCCCTGCTGTTTTTGAGTCTTATAAGAAAAAGGCTGCAGAAGGTGATGTCGTTGCGCAAGATGTGCTGGCTTATTATTATAAGGAAGGCGTGAGAGGATATTTGAGAGAAAACTACAGCAAATATCTTAAGTGGGAAATCCTTTCTGGCGCAAATGGAAATTCTTTTGCGATTGAAAAACTTCAATTTCTGTTTGGCTATGCGTATGACTATCTTGTTGGGCATGAGGACTTTGCTTATATAAAGTATCTTAACGACATTGACGAATATAACTACATTCCAGTCATGGGGCAGTTCATATGCGCTAAGCTTGTTGAAAAAATGGAGCTGGATGAAAAAAGCCTTGCCTTAGAAAGAGAACAGGGCGATCCATACAGGGCTGAAGTGTATCGTGATGTTCGCAAGGCAATCGATGAGATCCTTGACTATGTTGTTGCAGAAATGAAGAAAACAAAGAAAAAGTGATCAACGTCGAAACGACGAAAAGATCACTCCACTTACTTTGAAAATATCATGACAGATGTTGAGTCTTTCAAAAATTATGCGATCAAGCTGTTTTGCAAAAGGACAGTCTTTTGAAAGAGATAGAAGAAGAGAAATAAGTTTGCTTTCGAGGCTTAAAAAGCTTAGAAAGCATTTTGTTTTGTCGCCTCTTATTCGATGTGAAGGCGCTTCAAAATCATAATCAAAAAGAATCCTCATCGTTTCAATATGGCGCTCGTTTGCTTCAAAAAGTTTTCCAGTGCCAAGAAATCCGCCGAGAAATAGAAGAAGGCTTCGAAGTCTCCCTAAAACTTCAAAAATCTCATCAACAAGCTTTTCGCCATTTTCGCCGACATGCACAAAGACATAGCCGCGTTTTTTAAGCTCGGCGGTATATTTTTCTGCTATAACGGCATAGTCTTCGTCAGAAAGGATTTTTTCATCATTATATTCCATTAAAAGCCCTCATGTTTATTTATGTTTTCTTGGCTTTATGTGTGCAATGAGTTTTTTGTGGGTAGGCAATTTTTAAGTATTGCAAAAAATGTTTTTATGTGTTATACTGAATGTTGTAGAGGGGCAAATGCTTGAAATAAACGAAAAACTGAGAGAAAGTATACTGTCAAAAATTCCAAAGAGTTATTCAAAACTTCAAAAGATGGTTTGCATTTATTATCATCTTTGCAAAAAGCTTGAATATTCTTTGGCTTATTTCTTGTCGGAAGAAGATTATTTTAGTTATTTTACTGATCCTAAAAATCTTAAATATGTTGATGGCGTAGAAAACAATGAAGTTGTTTGCTATACTTTCACTGCTATCTTGGCGCAGCTTTTGGTTGATGCCGGCATATGCAGTGAAGAATGGCTGAATAAAGCTGGCGTGATTGAGAAAACTGGCAAACTTGGAAGACCATTGACGCATAAAGACCTTGTGGTTGAAATAAATCATAAATGTTACACGCTTGATGCGGTTTACAGTATTATCAGTGAAAGTGGCTTAAATGATGCAAAACTTTATAACACAATTGTGGGTATTGATTGTGACTATGGGGATGATGCTCCACTTTGGAGGGCAATTGACAAGGTCCAAAAAGACGTCAATAAGATTTATGACCTGGAAAAAGAATATAAAAAATGCAAAACGGAAAAACGAAACTATATTATTCTCCCGCTTGAAGACCGCAAAAATCTTTTTCTTCAAATGGCGAATTCATCAGAGGCGCCAAAATATTCAACTTTGACTTTCGCTTATTATCTCAAACTTAAACATTTGTTGTTTTCCAGAGAAGAATACAAAGAGTCGACAAACACAAAAATTGAAATAGAGTTTGTGTTTGATAATTTTGAGAAAAACTATAAATGCTTATTTTTGTTCAATAAAAAAGGTTACTTAGAAAATGGCGGAAAGAACCTTAAAGAAACAGAAATTTATGAAATTTCACCTGAAAATAAAACTATAACCAAACTTTGCCATGAAGAATTCGCTCAAAGATGTAAAGAGCAATATTGTTATGATTGTGGTTCTTTGAAAATGAAAAATGTTCTTATTGGAGTGTGATAATCAAGTTGTGAGGAAAATATGAAAAAAGATAAGATAATTCAAACATTAAAAAATAAATGCAAAAAGCATTTGAAAGAACATGAAAGTTCTTCAGATAAGCAAGCGTATGAAATTATTATGAAGATTCTGTCAACTCCCGATGCTTTCAGCGATATAAGCGCAGAAACGTCGCTTAACATACTTTATGACCTTGGTTTTTCAAAAGAAGAAGCATTAATGCTTTATGAAGTTCTTATAAAATAATCAAAATAACAAAAAGCCACGAATTTTCGTGGCTTTTTTTATTAGAATCCAAATGGGTTTCTTGGTTTAACTTTAACTCTAAGGTTGTTTCTTGCTTCAATGTCGTAACGAACTTTCTCAATGTCAAGTGACTTCGCGAGTGAAGCAGGTCTTTCAGCTTTGCTTTTTTCAAGCACTGGAGTGTTCCAGAATGGAGTCATAACTTCTTTCAAAATTGGCTTTCTAAAAATTTTGGCAATAATCGTGTTTTGCTCAAGTGTTCTAAGTTCAGCTTTATCGATTAGAGGACGACGAGAACGTTGAACGCTTTTTGAAATTTGTTTGCCGGCATCTTTTTGCTTGTCGTTTGAAGATTCACTTTCTTCCTCATGGAAGACTGTAATTTCACCGCAAGCTTCTGAGAAGGCTTGAATTGTTGAAGGATCTTCTGAACCCATGAAAAGTTCCATTTGGAAGTTTCCTCGGATGTTTTGCGCTTCTTCGGCGCCATACTTAATGTCAAGCTGTTTGTATGACTGCAAAACTATTGAGAAGAAAATTCCTCTTGAACGTGAAACTGTAACCATAGTTCCAAAATTGTTGATTGCTGGCATGTTTCCGAACTCGTCGAGAATGAAGAATACTTGACGTTTAAGTGTTCCTGGTTTGCCTGTTTTTGGGTTAACTGTGCGGTTTGCAATGTCAACAAGGATTTTGTATAGCTGGCTTATGCAAAGCACACCGAGAGGGTGACGTTCAGTTTTGTGGTCAGGAATTCTGATAAAGAATGCTGTTGGATGTTCAACAAGATCTTCAAAGTTGACATCTGTTGAACTTGTCATGTATAAGATTCCGTCATCGTTAAGTGTTGCGCCAAGGGTTGAACCAAGTGTTGCAAGGAAAGATTTTTGAGTACCTGCAGCTGCTCCGCATACTGCTGACATAAGGTCATGAACATTTGATTTGATTGGGTCACGTCCTTCTGCATATCTTCCAATAGTGACAAGCTGATTGTCGCCACCAGTAGAATCTCTCTTCATTGCAATTTTATATAAGTTGAAGAAATTGAATTTTTCTCTTGTCATGCCAAGTTCTGGGTCACGAGAGTCTTCAAGCATGGCTTGCATGATTCCGAAGATGAAGTCTTGACAACCTGCTGGCCAAACAGGGTCTTTGGCATCTTTTGTCACTGGAATAAGCGCGATTGCGATGTTTCTAAGGTCTGCCTTTGCTTCGTCTTCAAGTTGAGCTTTTCTTGCTTCAAGTTCTTTTTTCAAGATGTCGTTGTTTGGGAAAGCTTTTCCTTCAAAGCCGAACCATGTCTCACCATAAGTACAGCCGTTAAGCTCTTCTTCTGTGAACTTTTTGTATCCCATAGTCTCAGGAGTGCAGTTTGAAAATTTCTTAACTTCTTTTGCAAGGTTGTTTGCTCTTTCATAAAGGTCGTAAGCTGGCTCCATTGGGTTCCACTTAGCTGATGAGAAAGGGTCGTTAAGGTCAAGAACCACAACATTGTATCCCTCTTTTCTAAGTGCGTCAGCATTGTCAGCGTAAAGTTCACCTTTAGGGTCTGTCATAACCATACTTGGCTTTTCGCCGGTGTGAGAAAGAATTCTTACTGTTGGGTTGGCGAAGATTTGAGTTTTACCAACACCAGTTGTTCCAAGCACAAGTGTGTGTGTTTCATATTTCATTGAAACTTCATATCTTCCGTTGACCATCTTGAATCTGAATGGGAAACCCACCTTGCTTGTGATCGAAGGAAGTTGAGTCCATGTTGAAGAGGTGAGGTCTTTGTCAGACTTAAGTTTGTCAATTGTCATGAATGAAGAGTCATGCGCAATTTCAAACTTTTCACCTGTTGCAGTTTCACCTTGATTTTTCTTCTTTTCTTTTTTCTTTTTTGGTTTAAATAGATATGCAAACACGCAACCTAAAATAAAACCAACTCCAAGTCCCGCCAAGGTTAAAGTGTTTGTAAGTGCACTCACAAATCCTGCGCCCGTATTTTGTGAATATGATATCCCAAAACCTGCTGCAAATCCGAGTATGGTGCAAATTAAAATGAAAATTAAAGGTTTCTTAATCTTCTTCATATAATCTCCTTTATATATAAAATATCACATTAATATAAAAAATACAAAACATTTCGGCATTTTTCTTTTGAAAGAAAGAAATTTTTGTATTTGTGTTACATCTCTTTTTAAGTTGATTTTTAATGAAACTTGTTGTATAATGACTTTGTTAAATCATGCTCTCGTGGCGAGAATGGATAGCACAATGGTCTTCGGAGAGAGTGTGTGAGGGGGGCCTCTTTCCAAAAATTCTGAAAATTTAATATGCTCCCGTAGTGAAATGGATATCACATTTGTCTTCGGAACAAAGGTCTCGGGTTCAAATCCTGACGGGAGCACCAAATATATTGTATAAAAAGTCTTTTTGAATTTAAAACGTAAGGTGGTATTATGAATAAAATTATAGAAAAATATATGACATTACAACTTAGCACTAAGCAATTTATTGATGAAATAAATCACAATAAAGATTTATTTAATGAAATAAAAGGCTATCTCCCTACAGAAAAAACGATTGATGACGATAAATGGAAGGGTTTTGTTTATGCATTGTCTTTAAGAACGCATGGATACGACTTAAGTCAAATTATAAAGTATAACTTTTCTAATGGTTCTAACCCATCAGGCAAAAGCACAATGTACAATTTTTTCTACAAAATTCTACAAGCGAATGGATTTAATTTTGAATATAAGCCTTTTTATAAGGAAAGATATATGCTACTCATGGATATTTTGCCTAACTATATTGGTGGAGACGAAGCAGAAATATATATAGACACCTTTATTGACAATTTGGAACCAAATACCACAGAGAGCAAAAAGAAAAAACAGATTAAAGAGTTTATTAAAAAAGAATTTGTTTGTGAAAAGAAAAAACCTACTTGGATACAAGAACCAGAATGGCCAGTTGCAGATAAACCATTAAAGTTTATTTCGCAATCAAAAAATGGTAATTGTTGCAAATATTTATTTGAAGATGTCTCTACGGGAGTAAAAAAGGAGATTGAACAATCTTTATAGATTTGATTTTCGCAAAATCAAAACTTCGTCGCAAAATCAAAGTTTGATTATTTTTTGATTTATTTTGATTATTTTTGATTTTTAGACTAAAAATTGGCGTCGCAAAATCAAAACTGAAAAATCAAAAAAAAGACTTTGCTGTTAGTTGACACAAATATATGCAATAAAAAGTCTTTTTTGGAGGTGACTTTTGAAGATAATAAAAATGCCAGAGGCAAAATCGTGTTCGATTTGCTGTATAGCGATGTTGTCAAACATTACATATAAATCAGCTATTGAAAGAATTTTTGGCGAAAATACTCCTAAACGACTCTCAATGAATTTCATTGAAATGGAAAATGCACTTAATAAGGTAGGATTGAAAACCAATAGATTAAATAGTTTCCCTAGCGAGCCTTCTTTCAATTTGCTTTGTCAGTGCAGAAGTAAGAGTCGTAGATTTTGGCATTACATAGTGTATGATAAACAAAGAAATATTTTCCTAGATCCTATGCCTGATGAATGGCCATTAGACGATTATATAATTTCTAAATGTATTGAAATTGTTGGTAAAATTTGATTTTCGCAAAATCAAAAATTCGTCGCGAAATCAAACTTTGATTATATTTTTGATTTATTTTGATTTTTTTGATTTTTATGCTAAAATTTAGTTGTCGCAAAATCAAAAGTGAGAAATCAAAAAAAACGACTTTGTTGTCAGTTGACACAAGTGTATACACACCAAAGTCTTTTTTGGAAGAAATAAATGTTATCAACAATCATTTCAGAATTGATAGTGAAGGATATAGAAGCAAATATCACATTTTTTGTTGATAATTTTAACTTCATTATCAAGCAAAAAGAAATTGTAAATGAAAAGATTAAATTTGTTGAACTGTCAAATGGAGGAAATTCGCTATATTTGCAAGCTCTTGAATTTCCAAGATTTACAACAAAACTCAGTTCATCAAATTTAATTTTATTTCAATTGCAGATATCAAAGGTTTTGGTCTGGACGGTGAGTTTAGCGCCGATATAAAGATTGCTGAAATTTCAAAGAAAGAAATGCTGCAAAACGTTGCTGAATTTGTGAAGTTCGGGATAAAGTTAAAATAAAAAAGTTGAGGAAAAAATATGCAAAATTTTGGAATGAGTATGTTATGGTTTTGGGTGTGCTACATTTTGGTGACTCTTGTTGGAATGCTGCACACAATTTTCAATATTACAGTGCTTCATATGAAGTCTATGAAAGATAGCCCAGGAATGGGTGAAGGGTATGAAAAAACAAAGCCATGGCATCCGCTTTATAACATCATTTTGTTTTCACTTTTTGGATGGTTTTACATGAACGGTCTTTCAAATCCTTCAATCAAAGAGGCCTTTATCACTGGCGCAATTTGGGCTGGTATCTGCATTGTGTTTGATCTTTTTGGGTGGGTTCTAATAAAGCATCCATGGAGTTTAAGCTTCAAAGGTTTCTATATTGATTATCAGCCTTGGATAACTCTTGTTTACCTTGCAATCTTTCTTGGACCAGTGATTGGCTTTGCATTTACACTTATTTAACTGATAAAATTAAACAATTTTTTTCAATTTTTCATGCATTTATTGTTCAAAAAATAGACAAAACCGCATAAATTTGTTATAATTATGGCTGAAGAAATGGAAATTTCTATCGAGAATTTAATAGGAGGGTTGAAAATGACTGATGTAGAGAAGGATGAAATCAAAAACTTACCATCAAAATATAGACCACTTGGCGCTTGGAAGTTGTTTGGTTATCAAATCTTGTTTGCTCTTCCACTTGTAGGGTTCATCTGCGCAATTGTTTTTGCTTTTAACAACAACAACATTGTTAGACGCAGTTATGCAAGATCTTATTTCTGTGGACTTCTTATTGCGGGCATCTTTTTCGCGATAATCTTGGTTATCGCAATTGCAACTGGTCTGTTTGCAGCTGCCAGAGCATAAATATTTAAAAAGTAACCTTATCGAGAAGATAAGGTTTTTTATTTAAAAAATCTAAGTCGTAAAGATGGAAAAGTTTGTCGTATTTTCTGAAAAATCAGTTTCAGTTGAGATCTTCTGAACTTGAAAAAATTAAAATAAGAAAGAAAGTTTGTTTATTTCTTTGCATATCATTCTTTTTATGATATACTAATTTTAATTATTAGGAGAAATTATGTTAAGATTATTGGTAGATTCTGGCAGCAGCATTAAGATGGATGAAAGAGAAAAATATAATATTGAGCTTATTCCGCTTAAGATTCTTTTGGGCGAAGTTGAATATTTGGATGGAGTGGATTTAAGCTTTGATGTTTTTTATAAAGCGCTTATTGAAGAAAAGATTTTCCCAAAGACTTCACTTCCAAATCTTGGGGATCTTGAAGAGCTTGTTACAAAGTACACTCAAAAGGGTGACGATGTT
>CAOKRZ010000010.1 GCA_948471335.1 uncultured Christensenella sp.
TCTATTTGAAATATTTTTGATTTTCGCAAAATCAAAATTTCGTCGCAAAATCAAAGTTTGATTATTTTTGATTATTTTGATTTTTTTGTGCTAAAATGAGAGAAATCAAAATGTGTCGCAAAATCAAAACAACGAAATCAAAAAAAAGACTTTGTTGTCAGTTGACACAAACAGTGTCTTAATCCAACTTGTCAAACGGGGTTCTTTTATGGCGCATCAAAGATCATATCAAACAACAACTAAGGAGAAAGCATGTTTTTAGCAGCGCAACTTGTAAGTATAGTTTCAATAATTACAACAACCATAGGCTTATTTGTGAAAGACAAGTTTAAAATTATGATTTGGCTGACTTTAACAAACATTTCAATGCTTGTAACATACCTCTTGCTTGGGAGATATTTAGGCTGCCTTTTAGTGGGAGGCGCAACACTACGAACCTTTGTATATTTCCTTTATGCAAAATTCAATAAAAAGCCACAACTTATTTTCGTTATATTCTTTGAAATATATTTTGTGATTGTATCACTATTTTTGTGGAAAGACTATTGTGATCTATTTATGCTTGCAAATCTTTGCCTTTTAACATACACCACTTGGCAAGACAACATGTCAATCTTTAGAATTGGTTACATAGTTTCGGGCATATTTTTGGTAACATATGATATTTTTGTTGGCGCTTACGTTGGTTGCGTCAGTGAAGTGATTATACTCGCTTCATCAGTTGGAGCTTTAATTAAATACGGCCATAAAAACAGAATAAAAGACATTGTTTTGCACTTCTATTCAACAATAGCCCCGGCTTACAATGCTTCAGTCAAGGGAAAGGATGGAGTATACTACATCTATTCACCTGAAATAAATGATGAGTTCAATAATTTTTGCTATTTGCAAAATCCAATGGAATTAGATAAACATTTCGATGATATTAAAAAAGAGCTAACCGGATTAAACCGAAAATTTGCTGTGTATTTTCAGTCTGTTGATGACCAAAACATAAATTTCATTGTAAATCAAACAAAAAATTATCGGCTGCTTTTCCACGATTGTTGGATGAAGTTGCGAACTGGTTGTCAAGTCAGAAAGATTAAATGCCAGCTCGAAAATGTTGCATTTAGAGCAGCAACTGAAAAAGATTCAGAAGATCTTCTTAATATCTTTGAAGCGGGCTTTATAAGCTGTACTGGAAATGAGGTTTACAAATATCCTCAAGAATATTACGACAGATATAAAGAAATTTTTGATAAAAATGCTTTAAAGGAAAAACATATTCACCCATATATTGCCTACATCAATGAAAAGCCTATTGCTGTGTTGTTTGTTTATGTAAACGAATCAAATGCTTACATTTGCCAAATCACAACACTTAAAGAGTATAGAAGAAATGGCGTTGCTTCAAACTTGATAAGTTATTGCATCAAAGACCAGCGCAACAAAGGTGTTGAAGATTTTTACTTGGTTACTGAAAAATACACCTATTTGGAAACTTTTTATATGAAAAATAACTTTGAAGAAGTATCTCAAGGCTTCTGTTTAAATTATTCTACTCAAACAAAAAGATCGAGTAAAAAACAAACTCAGTAATATTCAAAACCACTTGGAGCAACAAATTTAATAGAGCTAAAAATTCAAAATTTTAATATGATAGGAGGAAACATGATTTTATCAGGTGAAGAAATCAAAAGGAATTTAGGAAAAGGCATTGAGATTGAGCCGTTCAATGAATCTCAGCTTGGGCCAAACAGCTATAACTTAAGGCTTGCAAATGAGCTTCTTGTTTATGACACTTTTCCACTTGACATGAAAAAGAAAAACACAGCAAAGAAGATTATCATTCCTGAAGAAGGTTTAGTTCTTGAGCCTGGCAAGCTTTATCTTGGCAGAACAGTTGAGCATACAACAACTGACAACTTTGTCCCAATGCTTGAGGGTCGCTCTTCAGTCGGCAGACTTGGCATTTGCATTCACGTGACAGCAGGTTTTGGCGACATAGGCTTTTCTGGATTTTGGACGCTTGAACTTTTCTGCATCCACCCTGTGAGAATCTACCCTAACGTTGAAATCTGCCAGATTTACTATCACGGCATTCAAGGCGACACTTCAAGAAAATACTGTTCACAGAAATATCAAAATAATAAAGGCATTCAGCCAAGCCTTTTCTATTATGACTTTGAGAAGAAGAAATAAATGGCACTTAAAAAAATTATGCGAGGCGAATCATTCGCCTTTTTATATTTCCACGATTTGTGGAAAAGATTGTTTTGCAATTTACTTTGGTTTGCTGTTATGATATAATCATTACATCAAAAGGAGGAAACTATGACACTCGGAGAGAAAATTAAATTCTTGAGAGAGCGCACTGCCCTAACTCAAGAGCAGCTTGGCAAAATGATTGGCTACAATTTTCGAGTTATCAGCAAATGGGAAAAAGATATTTCTGTTCCCAACGCAAATGTCATATATCAGCTTGCAAAGATTTTTGATGAGCCAATTGAGAACATGCTGAATGAGAATTTTGATTATTCAAGCAGCACTAGCAGCGAAGAAATCCTTGACATCTTGCAAGAAGATGGAAGGAAAACTGGTTTCACGGCAAGCAAGCAGAAAATTCATGAGAAAGGTCTTTGGCACAGAGAGTCACTTAGTTTTGTTTGCAACAATAAAGGTCAGCTTCTCACCTACAAAAGAGTTGAGACCACAAAAATTCATCCAGGACTTGTTGTGCCATATTTCGGCGGACATGTGCTTTCAGGCGAAAGTTATGAAGATGCCGTCAAAAGAGAACTTGAAGAAGAAATCGGTATCACCGCAACTTCTTTTGAACTTTTGCAGCAAACCAAAGGCGTATCTTAAGGCAAAAGAGTGATCAACAGACGTTTCACAAACTATTACATCACGAGATGCGATTTGGAAATTGAAAATTTTAACTTTTCCGAGTTTGAGATTGATGAACCTAAATGGATCGACTTTGACATCGTCTATGACTATGTGAAATCAAACGAGGTTTACAAAATCAAATTTGAAAACGAAAACTTTGAAGAGATGTTCAAAAAGGTTGAAAAATTTCTTAAAAGCACAAAAGAAAATTGATAGCAAAAAACGCTCAAAATCTTGAGCGTTTTCTATTTTATCACTTCAACTGAATAAGCTGTTGGCACGTTTTCAACTTTAACTTTGTTTGAAATTTCAACCCCTGCAATTGCATAAACTTCATTTCCGCTCGCAAGCACTGGGATCAAGTTTCTCTTGCGTTGTGGGATTTTTTTATCAATCAGATAGCTTTTAAGTTTCTTGCTTCCGCCGCCAAACTTTTCAAACACGTCGCCGTCTTGTCGCAGACGCCATACTGCATCCTTTGGCACTTTGCGATAGTCAAGAAGAAGGACTCCCTCGCGTGGAGTGAAATTTTTAACGCGGCGAACAACAACCTTACCAAAGCCTTCAACTTCAAACTCACCGCACTTGAATGGTTGTTCGAGGTTTACCTCATCTTCGTGACGATTTGTGATTGTCAAATAGTCATATTCTTTAACTGCATAAGCTTCAAAAGGAAGATAGATTCTCTTGCCGTTTTCGCCCTTTGTTGCAAGCTCTTTGATTGCCATGATGTGCTTTCTTTCAATGTCGCAAGTGATGCCAATGCGTTTGAATGTTTTGAAAAGCATTCTCACTACAACTGGGTTTGGATAGAGGAAATATGACGTAGGAATGCGTGCAGTCTTGTCTTCAACAAGCACAGCATCAGCAAATGTGTGAGAAGAAATATATTCATCGTCTTCCTTGATGCTTTGGGCAAAATTGTTGATGCTTTCAACTGCCTTTGGCCAGCGCTTAACAATTTCCTTCATAAGCACGTTGCGGACAAAGTTGCGGTTGTATGAATTATCGTCATTTGTATAGTCGTCGTTATAGTCAATTCTGTTGATTGAAAGATATTCAAAAATTTCAGCCTTGCTTGTTGTGAGAAGTGGCCTTATGTAGATGTTATCGCGAATTGGCTCCATACCCTTTGCTCCAGCAACCCCAGCGCCACGGAAGATGTGCATAAGGATTGTCTCCGCTTGGTCTTGCATGTGATGAGCAAGGGCAATCTTGTCAACAAGGCCCTTTTTGTGAAGCGCAGCAAAAACGCCATAACGTCCGTCGCGTGCAGCCGTTTCAAGAGAGATGTTTTTCTCTTTGGCAATCTTTGGTGCGTCGATGTGGAACTTATAGAATCTCACTCCAAGCTCACGAGCCTTAGCGCGAACAAGATCTGCATCCATATAAGAGTTTTCTCTTATGCCATGGTCAACGTGAATTGCCACAACCTCAATGTCAAACTTGTTTTGATTTTCAGCCAAATAGTGAAGAAGTGCCATAGAGTCACTTCCACCGCTTACGCCAACGCCGATCACGTCGCCAGCCTTGATCATTTTTGTGTCTTTGATAAACTGCTCAATCTTTTCCATATATTTCTCCAAATGTTATTACAGAAATATATTTTACAACATTTATTTCAATAGTGCAATAGCAAATAACAAAAAAACATCAAAAATTTACTGTTTTTTAATAATTTTCTTCTTCAAACAGTTTAATTATGTTATTAAGCACATTTAATGCTTTTGATAATTTATGATGAATTGAGAGTTCAATTTCTTCCACACCTTTCGAACAATGAACAAAATCCGAGCAACATTCACAGTTTGTCTTAAATTTTTTGCAATGTCCGCAGTTAGTGTGCATAAACGTTTTTAAATCTTTATTGTAATAATAATGCTGAACAAAATTTTTGCATTTTTCATTTAAGTTCTTTGAGCGCTTCATTTTATTTCCTTTTAAGATCAAGCAAAAACTTTTGCCGTCTTCTTATTTATAACACATTTCATTACTTTTTTATTTACATATTATGTTTACAATTAAATATTTTCTTCAAAACAAATTTCGAAATGTATACCTATATCGTAACACATAAAAAATCACCAGCAATGCTGGCGATTATTGTTAAATTTGGCAAAGTTTTCAGCTCTCAAATATTTTCACGACAAGTGCGGTCATATCGTCGACTGCATAGCCGTTGTTGTTTGCAAGTGCTTTTTCAAGGATTTTGTCAGCGTATTCTTGTGGGTTTGAAGATTTGATTGTGAGAAGGAAGTCTTTAAGTTCCCCATCTGAGCCGAAGGAGTCGCTGACGCCGTCACTGCAAATGACGATGAAATCCTTTTCGCTTAAGACAATTTTTTTGGTGTCGGCTTTTGCTTCTTGGATGATCCCAACAGGAAGAGCTCCACCTTCAATGATTTTGCACTCTTCTTCCCCGCGGATGTAAGAGCTTGGCGCGCCCATTTTAACGATGTCGGCGATGCCATTTTTAAGGTCAACGACGCAAATGTCAATTGTTGAGAAGATGTCATCTTTTTCGAGGTTTAAAAGCCTGTTGACTGACGAAAGAATGATGTCGTTGTCAAAGCCTGCTTTATAGAAATTTTCAATAAGCCCGATTGTTGTTGTGCTCTTTTCGTTGGCTTTTTCTCCGCTGCCCATTCCGTCACAAAGGGCGAACATAAAGCGGTCGCCGTCAAGTCTTATCACACTGTGAGAGTCACCTGAAATGGTCGCTCCACTTTTTGCTTGATTGGCAACGCCAAAGATTGCGTCATATCTTGGGGAAGTCTTTAAGTTGACATTGACAAGCCCTGCGCGCGTCGAAGGATATACGTCATAAGCGCACATCTTGCAGCCGCAGACCTTTGAAACAACTTGGGCAAGTTTTCCTCTGGCAGAGTCTTCACTTCGCACGACTAGGCTTGCCATAACAGTGCGTGCATCTTTGTCATAGACAACAGCGTCAGTGCAGATGATGTTGTTGTATGCAAGTTCGTCAATAATCTTGTTTTCTTGCGCGGAGTTGAAGGATACAAGGCTGTCCACTTCTCCGGCAAGACTTTTCATGATCTGCGCCATGCCACCAAGCTGATCTGAGATGAGAAGTTTTGAGTTGTCGATGTTGCCGACAAGTGAGGCATAGTTTTTGTATTGCTTTGTGAGAGTGTTGATTTCGCTTATGATGTTGTTCACGCGTCCGCAGCGCGAAGTCAGATAGCTTGGAAAGTCAAGAAGAGTTATTCTTCCCCTTTCCATTGAAATTGTCACAAGCTCACAAAACATCTTTTTTGTGTCAGCTGAAAAAGTGCGGTGGCAATGTTTGTATTCTGGGCAGTTTTTGCAGACTCCGTCTCTCACCTCTTCATAGAGAAGATTTTTCACTTCTTCTGGGCTCATCTCTTCCTTGATAAGTTTTTTGAACACGCTGTTCATTTCAAAGAATACTTCTGAGAGGTTGTTGAGCCTTCTGTGCAAAACTTCACGGTTGCGGTTGACCATGTTTTTAACAGCAAGGCGGTCAGAACCTGAAGAGAGAAGAACAGAAAGGTTATCATACCATTTTTTAGGAAGAACAAGGAAGGCAAGCGCTCCGACAAGCAATGGTGCAACTTCAAGCAACCCGAAAGACATGTACAGTTTGAAATAGAAGCCTATCACGACCTCGCAAACAATGATTGCAAGAAATGGATAAATTCTCTTCATCGACTTAAACGCAACAATCGAAAGCGCCCACAGCATGAAAGGTGCAACGAAGATTGGATTGTTTGATGCCACCAAAGTGCCAAGCCCCAAAATGCCAGCAATCAAAGTTGTGTATGAAGTTTTTGATGTGTAAGAGATTGAAAGCAAAGCAAAGGCAACAAAAAGTTTTAAAAATGAAAAGCCGAAAAGGTCAAAGCCGGATAAGCCATTGCTTAGCGCCATCAAGACGACTCCGCCACAAACAAGCTCTAAGCTTGTCAGTTTGTATGCAAATCCGCGAATAATGATTGGCTCAAAAATCATGATTGCAGCGTAGAGGAAAAGCTCGGCAATGACAACATTTGAAACAATGATTGCAGGATGAACGCCTGAAAGTGCTGAGAAAACAATCCACGAAACTTGGCTAAGCGCGGCGTATATTCCAAGCTCCCACTTCTTCATATTTTTCTTGAGTATGATGTGAAGATAATATGGAAGCGCAAGCATAACGCAAACGCATAGTGCATTGATTGCACTTTCAAATGTGCAACTTTTAGCTATCGCTGAAATTATGTAAGCAGGACACAAAAGCCATACTCTTTGATTAGCCCAGGCAAGTGCAAACATCATTGCAAAAGCAAATGGATAGATATATCCTCCCACACTTGCAAACTGCAGCACAAAAAAGAGTGCACAAAAAACAATGAACATCAAAAGATGATAAAGCTTGTTATTAATTCTCATATTTCTCTCCGCGGATTTAAGACTTTACGGAAATTATATTATATATGAAAAAATCAGCATAAGAGAATTTTGTCCTCTTTTGCTGAAAGAATAGCCATTTTGGCAAAACCTATTGTTTTTTCGTTTTTTCAATTATGTCAGAGATCTTTTGCACTGTTTCTTCCAAGTTGAGGTTTTCAATGACATAGTCATATTCATGAATATGCTCTTTCTCCATTGCCCCACGCGACAAGCGGAATCGCGCACTTTCCTCGCTCTCTCCACGGGCTATTAGGCGGCGGAAAAGTTCATCTTCAGGCACATCAAGAAAAATTGAAAGCGCATTTTCCTTCAATTCTTTTTTCAGCTTGATGTTTCCACAAACATCGATATCCTTGATGAAGTCAATCTTTGTCATTTTGCCTACATCTTCAAGGCTTTTATTTAAAACGCCATACAAATTCCCATGCGTTTCTTGCGTCTCAAAAAACTCGCCATCCTTTTGTTTCTTTAAAAACCCTTCTTTGGTCAAAAAGAAATATGGCTGACCTTCTCTTTCATTTTTTCGCTTTTCTCTTGTCGTGCAAGTAGGGAAAAGCCTCAAGTCTTTTCTTCTTTTGATAAGCTCACAAATCACAGTGTTCTTTCCAGCGCCACTTACTCCAGACAAAATAATAAGCATAGTTTTCCCCTATGCTCATTATATATTTATTTAATTTAATTTGTCAAACAAAATATCTTTGATCGAGAATTCCAAGCTTAACATATAACAAGTTCTTTTGCCATCATTTTCAAAACTTCAAAAACATTCATTTGCTTACTTTCACTGATAAATTTGAGACAGTCTTCAAAAAATGATACAAGAGATTCCATTGTTTTACTTTTATGATTTTTCATAACATACATTTCGATAAACTCATCAACTTTATCATTTAATTTGCCAATGCAAAGGTATCCGTATTTTTTAAGCAACTTTCTCATTTCAGACTTTAATCTGCAGGCATATGGTAATTCGGCAATGCTTTGCCCATTCATAAACCTTTCTAAATAAATTTGCTCATCCACGCTAAGAGCCGCGCCATTTTCTAAAAGATACTCACCTATTTTAAACTCATCGCATCCATAAGCAACCACGGCCGCTGAGCAATTTGGAAATTTGTAATTCTCGTCTGCCTTCTCGCTTAGGTCGCCGCCATTTTCAATATAAAACTTCACTCTTTCCAGGTTCCCTTGCGAAATTGCCCAAATCAGATAGCGACTTGTTGAAACTTTGCTCTCATGATCAACTGCTCCATTTTCATTAAGCCTTATGATCTTTTTTGTTTTGTTCAATTATTTTTCCCTTGACTGATGGATAACATGGAATTCAACCGCTGTCAATACCCAAGTTACCTGCTCATTTGAAAATAGTCAACAAGTCCAACAAGAATTGAATAGCACATCTTCTTTTGATATTCTTTGTCCATAAGAAGTTTTTCTTCTTCTGCATTTGAAAGAAAGCCACATTCAATAAGCACTCCCGCCTTTTTTGTGCAGTTAAGGACATAATAATCCCCGACGCTTACCGTCTTTCTTGCTGTGTCAAAGTCTCTGCAAAGTGAAGTTTGAATGCTTTTTGCAAGCGCAAAGCCTTTGTCATTCCCAGATCCATAAAAGACATAAGCTCCTTGCGCTGATGACAAGGCAAAGCTATTCATGTGAATGGAAATAACTGCATCCGCGCCACTTTTGTTTATGATCGATTCACGCTTTTCCATTTCACTTCTCTTTTTGTTGCTTGCCGTTGGTGAATAAAGCCCTTCCATATCGCTTCTCGTCATGGTCACACCAAACCCAAAACTTTTGCACATGTCTCTAAGCGTACGCGCAAACTCAAGGTTAAGCTGACTTTCACTCACTCCAGTAACTTTACCTTCCGCCCCGCCATCTCGCCCGCCATGCCCGGCATCAATGCACACCGAAAACTCCGGTTTTGGCGAAGAGACTGGCTTAATTAAAACCGCCGCCAAAAAAACGCTGATCACTGAAACTAAACATAACAAACCGGCAATAATTGATTTTTTCTTTATTGTTACAAAGCTTATACTTTTCATATAAAAACATTTTATTTGCAAAAAGTTGCAATTATCACAAAATGGTGTCAATAAACATTGCAATCAAAAAATTCTCATGATAATTTATTTCTAAAAACAAAATATCTTTTGAAAATTAAAGGAGAAGAAAAATGATAAAAAACGAACAATTAAGTTCGCTTTTTTCTCATAATGAACAAGAGATTGATTATGAAGAAGAAAAGCGAAGAAAAAAACAAAGACTTGTACGAAATGAGTTTGAAAAATATGGTAAATATGGAATGCCACTTATTAAAAAACAAGATATTGATTTGGAAAAGATTGAACTTTTAAGTTATCTAAAAACAAAAACAAACGATGAAGAAAATACAAGTAAAACAATACACTTTTTTACCTACGATTGGAACTTTGAAAATGCTTATGAGAAACCAGAACAGACTCTTGAAAAATTAGACCAATACTATGCACTTTTAACACCAGAATTTAGCACATATAAAGATATGCCACTTGCAAGGCAAATTGACAGCGTCTTTAAAAATCGCTGGTGCGGAGCGTTTTGGCAAAAGCAGGGAATGCTTGTGATCCCAACAATTTCTTGGGGTTCATATGGTTGTTTTGATTTCTTTTGCGATGGCGTTGAAAAGGGCTCTGTTGTAGCAGTATCCACTTACACAAGATAAGATAACAAAAAAGGCTTTATGGAAGGTTACGAAATCATGATGGAGAAAATTAAACCTAGCGCAATCATCTGTTATGGCACACCTTTTGAAGAAATGAAAGGCAATATCAAAGCCATTGACCCTTTTAATAGTGAAGAACTTATCAAAAAAATCGGCCCTGCTGAATTTATGAAAAAGAAACTCTCCGGTGAGTTATACCCTGAAATTTAGGAGCAAATTATGGAAGAATTAAAATTGACAATAAATTTACTCCCAAAAGGAGCTTGGAATAATGATTTTAGTAAAACCTTATCAAAAAAGATTGGGATAAACTTCGCGAATTTGCACTAAAAAGAACAAAAGGGAAATGTGAAATTTGTGGATATAAAACCGAAGAACTTGATGTTCACGAAGAATGGGAATTTGATATAAAGAAGAAAACCCAAACTTTGAAAAATGTTTTGGCAATTTGTTCTCGTTGCCATGGAGTAAAACATTTTAAAAATTCAGTACGGCTTGGATTTGGCGAAGAAGCAGAAAAACATTTTTTGGAAGTAAACAATGCTTCAGAAATGCAGTTTGCAAATCATCTCAACAAAGCCTTGCTTGAATATGAAGAAAGAAACAAAGTTTATCGCTGGAAGATTATTGCAAACTTAGAAAAATTTGGCGGAAGAGGGATTGAAGTAAAACAAAATAATACTCCCCTAATAAAAAATCCTTATGAAAATGTAGAATGGGACAAACTTTCATATGACGACACAAAAGAATTGTTTGAAATTATCAGAAATGATAATTTAATTGGTGCGCCTAAAATTGTATCAATTGATGTTGATAATTTTCAAGGAATTATACAGGTTAAGTCTTTATTTGCAGATAAAATTGAGTGGTATATAGATGAAATAAAAGTAAAGACAAAATATCATACTGCTGGGCTATTCATAACTAAACTCAAAGTAAAAGAAATGATTGGAAAACAATTGAAATTTAAACTAATTGGTAATGGTGGCGAAACAACTTCAAAACCATTTGAACTTTTACCACAGGAGGTGCTATAATGGGAATGTGTAAACCAAGTGGAGGTGTTAAAAACGAAATTGGAAGATTAGGAAGTCTGCCACGTAAATATAAAGAACCTAATGTCCGAGTAGATTTATATTACAAAGGAGAACTCATCCAACAAAGGTGGTATGGAGCTGATTGTTGGGTTCTTCATAACAGAGATTATAACCATGGATATCCACGTCCACATGACCACTACTGGACTTGGGATGATATAAAAGGACCTCAAAGAGGTGAAGAACATTGTAATGTAGACAATTCTTTTTGTTAAAGGAGGAAAATATGAGTAAAGAAAATAAAAAAGCAACATGTGATGTTTGTGGGATGATAATCAATATAGATAATAGTGGAAATGGAGAATGTAATAATTGTGGTTGGAGACAATCAGAGGAATCATTTCAACATCCCTTCGTTGCAGGAATAAGAAACATTCCATGCCTAAGTAATGCAATAAAACAATTTAAGAGAGGAAAATCTGCCCTATTAGCAAATTTTGACGACTTTGTCAATGCATATAAGAATTATGGCGAAGTTGAATTTACACTTAATCAGACAAGATATGGGGTCATGTTTGCTGACAAAGAAAAGAAAATTGCGTTACAAAATATACAAAATGGTGAAACTCAATTCTACAACAACATAGATGATTTTATTCAAAATGCAAAATTAAACGGATTTTTGTTAAGTGATATTTGGGAAAATGTAACAAATACAGACTTTTTACAAGAAACTTAATAAAAATAAACCTATAAATAGCATGTCATTCGATATGCTTTTTTCTTTTATATTAAAAACATGCTCAGAAAACAACTTAGATTCAAACTTATAGGTATTGGTGGCGAAACAACTTCAAAACCATTTGAACTTTTACCTCAGGAGGTGTTATAATGGGAATGTGTAAACCTAGTGGCGGGATAAAGCAACAAGTAGGCAGAATTGGAGATTTAAAAAAGACAGGGACTCCGAACACAAGAATTGACTTATACGATAAAAATGGAAACTTAATCCAACAGCGTTGGTATGGCCCTGACGGTAAAGCCGTTTGGGACAGAGATTGGTCACTTGGTGCAGGAGAACTTGTGTGGCCACATGACCATTATTGGGATTGGACTAAACCTCCATACAGATTTGCCTATGAGGGGCCAAATGGTACGAAAACAAATACAGATTTTTGTTAATAAGGAGTAATAAATGAAAAATAAAAGTATATACGATGAAATTTTTGACAAGCCTTGTGAAGTTTGCGGTAAAATAGTAAAAAAAGATATCTATGAACAGTGCAAGTGTGCGTATTGCGGATGGAATAATTGCTATTGGAATATTGAACACCCTGACAGTGTTGCCTATCCCAATTTAATTTCTTTAAATAAGGCTAAGCAACTCTATAAAGAAGGAAAGCCTTTTGAACCTAATCTTGACGAATTTATTGAATCTTTGTTTATTTATAGTGAAACACAGTTTGAATACAAAGGAATATACTATGCAGTTGAACTTGTAGGAAGAAGTAAAAATAATGTTGATATTCAACTTTATAATTCAAAGACACGAGAAAAGTTTCTATTTAAAACAAAAGAAGATTTTAAGAACAATGCCAAAGTTGAAGGAAAATTTTTGAAAGACATTTGGGATGAAACAACTGACAGATATTGGCTACAGTAAAAATTAAAACCTTCTATTAGATATAAAAGCATATCCCCCGATATGCTTTTTTACTTTATACTTTTTGATCAAAAGCGTGTTCTAACTTGACATCAATTTCACTAAGTAAATTTAAAAATCAATTTCAAAATATTGACTTTACACCAATGTATAAGTAGAATGATAATATATTATAAATTTGGAGAGTTTTATATGTTGGAAATGATACGTGGCTGCAATGTTAACAAATGCAATGAACTTTATGAGCAATATCAATCAGATGAGAATGGGTTTACCGCCAACGTTAATGCCAGTAAAATTGGAAAACTGCTGGAAGAATTTATTTCTATGCAATCAGAAAAGTTGTTTTTTATTTTAGAGCTTCCAGCAAGTGCACAAAGAGAACAAGAACTTCGAACTAGTAATACTTTCCCATTTCATAAAGAGGTTTATTATATTGACGGGCTTAGTAACAAAAAGGCTTTGGAGTTGATAAGAAACTATGGCGAGATTCTTATACATGACGGATTAACTGAATTCGGATTTGGGGTTCATGACGGTTCCAGTGAAATAATGTGTTATAAATACAATGTAGTGAAGATTTGGACCAAAGACCCAAATCGTTATACTCCACTTTTTTCCAAAATGGACATTCCATTTGCAAAACATTGCACAACTGCATGGGAAACTTTTAATGAAAACAATCCTGGCGATAGCTGGGCACTTACAATAAACGGTATGAGTGCCTATGATGTACTACACGAACTTGAAACGTGGAATATCTACTTGGCTGAAATAAGATAATTTAGAAAGAATTTTTAAAAGCATATCACTTCGATATGCTTTTTTTTCAAAAATCCACCTTCCCTTTCTTGACATCTCCTCAAATGGCATCGCAGAAAACCCATTTCAAAAGTAGTCCGTTTTATTTAAAAAAGTTATTGACAAATTTTCAGATCATGATATAATAAAAAAACGATAAGGAAACAAAATATGGAATTTAAAAAATTAACTGAACTTGTGAAGGCATTTGAAAAGGCGACTGGCAACAAATATAAATTGACTTTGTGTGATGTTGACCACAAAAATCCGATGGCAGCAGTTTTTGATAATGGATATGTTTTTTATGACACATGCACAAGAGATTTTACTGACTTAAAACAAAAAGCACCGCTTTCTATGTGTGACTTGAAAAAATATATGAACAACAGCGGAAGAGATATGAGATATATTCAGTTGGCTCAACGAGCAAATCTTCACAGAATTGATCCAAAAACCAACGAGACTGAATTTGAGTATATCATATCAAGAAAATTCCCTATCACAACTGTTCTTGATGATTTCACAACAATTGCTGACAATCTGGAAAACTTTTCATGGGCATACACTTGGCAACCTGGCGTGTCGTCAGGATTCCACTATATCCCACCTTATGCAGATGTTGATATGCAAGGTGATCTGAATGATAAAATTCTTGAATTCATTCAAAACCAAAAAGTGCTCGAGAAAGAAATCTTCCCTGTAACGCACCATTCAGACAAATATATGGAGCTTCTAAACCTTGCAGAAAAAGTTATTTCAACTTTGGAATAACATAATCTTAAAAGCATATCAAACCGATATGTTTTTTTGTTATCAATATAAAAATTCACTATTGACACTCAAAGCGTTTTGGTATATAATTTTTCTAACGGAGGGGAAAATGGACTACAGCATACTTTCAGAAAAAGATCTATACAACATGCTTTCTGACAGAGAAAAAGAAATTGTTGAAATTTATGAAACTTATCCAAATGCAAGTGATTCTCTTCTTAAGTCATTTGAAATAACAGTTTATAACAAACCTACTTTGAATAATGAAACTGGCTTTTATGGCTTTCAAAAAATGGTGAACAAAAGCTTAAAAAGCAGCATACGACAGGCAAAAAGCAAGCACGAAAATTTAAAACACAGGATTGCATCGTTAAGAATTCTTGAAAACCCAATTGTTGACGCAATCAATTCAAACAATCAAGCCTTTGCATGGTATCTTTCAAAAAAAGGCTATTACTCACCTGTTGACCCTGCCAAGATTTTTTCAACCTTAATTGCAAACGATTCAGATTTTATTAAAATTATTCCAAGCTTAAATCTTAAAAAAACAAAGCAAGACAAACTGGCCATTTTCAAAATTATGCGAAGAATGCTTGCAAAGCCTGAAGAAGAAAACATGATTCTTGAAAGCTATTACGCTTTGAAGGAGACCGGCTTTTGCGACATCAATCAGCGCACTGATTTTAATTGGTGGAAATTTATCACTTCTGAAAGATCACGCAAAAATTCTCACTTTGATGAGAGCAATGAGCATTACTTGCTGCATAACGTAATTGTAAAAAATCAAAAATATCTTCCACTATTGTTAAAATTCAAAGATTTGGATGTGAACATTAAAAACATCTCTCACATTAAAAAACGCTATCATATTTTTATATTAGATGTTAACGACTACACGAAAACTGGAGCACTGTTGGATAATCCAAATTATAAAAACGGGAACACCCCAATTATGCAACTTTTCAGATGGGCAGATAAAATACACATGCTTAAGCGTATACTTGATGGAAGCTGTCAGGACCTGGACTTGAGTAACGCTTATGTCGCTGATATTTTTAATGAAGAAAAAGAAGATGACACAGAGAAAACAAATGAATACATAGATGAGTTTGTAAGACGTGGAGCAAACCTTGACTACAAAAACAAAAATGGCGAAAGCACCGTCATGACAGCAATTCATCACTATAGTGTCCATGGCCTTGAAGTATGCTATGACCTTATTTATCCAAATATTTTGATTGATATGGACAAAATGCATGGCAGAAGCACATGGGCTGAACTTCCGCCAAAAATATGTGAAATACTTTCAGGAAAGTTCCCAGATATGAAAGATGCCATCGGTATCACTTACGCAGAGTATCTGAAAAACAAGCGTGCGTATGACAAACAATGCAATGAAAACGGAAGAGATCTCTATACGTATGATGAAATTTTAAAAATAGGCCATTTCAGACTGCTTTTAGACGAATATGACAATATTGAATTTTTTCTTCGAAAACATTATGACGAGAAAAGCGAAGAGCTTTCAACTTTGAGGACTGAGCACAAATCAATTTTGGAAAAGCACAACCTTTACTGCAAAGAATTTTTCAACTCAATTGATTTGGAAAATGCCATTGGAGCTATAAAAAATGGCTTATCTATTCCAGCTGAAGCCTTAGAAGAATATTCACGTTTTATTGATGAGCAATGTGTTTTAAAGGAGAAAAGATTCAAAGAGCTTAAAGAAAAGGGCTTAATCAAACCGCCATCACAAGAAGATGACGAAGACGAATTACCTTTCTAAGTCAAACTAAAAGCATATCAAATCGATATGCTTTTTTGTTGTTAATATAAAAATTCACTATTGACAGGCGGCTTAATTTGGTATATAATTTGATGTATAGGAGAATAGGATGAAAGAGCTTAAAACTTTAACAAGCAAAACTAAAAAGGTTCAAACAATTGGTAAGAATATCGATGAACTTAAATTGGCTTATGAAAATTTAAAGAAATTTTCGACTGAAGAAATTTTATCCAAAGGCGACGCTTTTACTTTTGAATATGAAAGCCTAAATGTAATCTACGACGCAATCGAACTCAATTTAGCCTCTCACATTGCCGAAACTGACAAAATGGGAATTATTTTATCTGCTGAAAAGCTGCTCCTTAAAAGAGTCAAAGAAAAATTGAAGGAAAAAGCACAGGCTATCACTGATGCTAAGTCAGCCTATTGCGAATCAACAATAACAGCCGAAAAAAAATTTAATGAATTGACCGAATTGAAAGCTGGTGTAGATAGTTACATCAAAAAAGCCTATCAATCTTCACAAAAAGAAGCATAGATGGCCCTTTACGCTGCGCGCCGCAGTCAATAATATGAACTTAACAACTGAAATCTCAAACTTAAAAGCATATCAAAGTGATATGCTTTTTTAAAAATCCACTTTGAAATTGTTGGATTAAATTGAGAGATGTGGTAATATGAAAACGAAAGTTGAGGGTTTCATGGAAAAAACAATTTTGATCACTGGTGCAAGCAGAGGCATTGGAAAGGCAACTGCTATTAAATTTTTGGAAAACGGCTGGAAAGTTTTTGGCACTTATTTCAATTCAAAAAACAACCTGCAGGATTTATGCTTGAAATATCCAAAAACATTTGTCGCTGTTGGACCTTATGACTTTTCAAAGCTTAAAGACACATCAAAGTTTATTTACAAGATGTCACAACAAAATTTTGACGCGATGTTTCTTAACGCAGGCATCTTTTCTGAGAATGATGATTTTATCAACTTTGACTATTCCGATTTTGAAAGCGTCATGAATTGCAATTTCTATTCACCAATGATGACAGCAATCAAACTTCAAAACCAAATTAATGTTGGTGGAAGCGTCATACTTATGAGCAGCAATGACAGCTACAGCGGGTCATTTGCCAGCATTTCTTACGGAGCAAGCAAAGGCGCGATCGCAAATGTAATGAAAAGCCTTTCTGTCAACTTTGGAAAGAAACGCATAAGAGTTAACTCAATCGCCCCAGGCGCAATTGACACTGACATGAACACTCCCGAGCAAGTTAACGAGTCTCCAAAATGGACTCCCCTTGCACGCGTTGCCCAGCCTTATGAAGTTGCAAATGTCGTTTTCTTCTTGGCTGGCGAAGAAAGCAGTTTTGTCAACGGAACAAATATAACAATTGATGGCGGATATGGAAACGTGTCAATCCTTCTTCAAAAGGAAATGGAATCTTCAAGAATATATGGCGGATATAAAGACCTTATCAAAAGATATAACGCAATGGCTAAAAGCGAAAAGATTTATTCAATAGATATCGCAGACAGCGGCTATGCATGGAAGGACACAAAAAATGAAAGAGCTTATCTTGATGCTTTCACAAGCGCTGAAGAACGCGGCGTTGAAACCTACAGATTCATCATTCTTTCACAAAAGGAAATCAAAGCTTTTCAAGCAAACAAGCTGTATAAAAAATACAAACAAAAATCTGCTCATTGCGTCATCATTGCAAGAGAAGAGCTTAAGCGTAAACTTCCTGATGTCTATGATGCAATCGGAAAAGGTTATGATGTCTATGTCGACAGCGAAAAGAACCTGCACTCATTTATAGATTTCTACACCGATGACAACTGCGTTGGAGTTTTGACAGACTCAGAAAAAATCACAGGTTATCTACATGAAAAAATCACAAAACTTAAAAAAGCAGTGGACAAAAACGAAATAGAGGTTTGTAAATAGAAAATAGCATATCATTCGATATGCTTTTTTTTGTTCCACTTATCCACAAAATATCCACACACTAGCAGCATTTATCCACAATTTTTTGAAAGTTATCCACAAAAAACCAGTGTTTATCCACAGAAAGGCATAAGTTATCCACATTCGCAAAGCGAAACTTTGTAATTTTGAATTGCATCCCTCATGTCAAATTGCTTGACAAAAGGTTTAAATTTTTTGATAATAGAAATATGAAATTGTTGATGTGCGCAATGCTTGCTTTTTCTTTTTTGGTCTCTCCGCTTTCAAGCGGCGAAGAGCTTTCTGTCATTTCAAGCATTTGCTATATTTATTCTTCAGCAGATTTTTCTACGCCTATCGTTGACGAAGGCGGCAAAGAAATTGTTTTGCATCACGGCGACAAACTTATTGCGCTTCAAGAAGAAGGTGATTTTATCAAAGTCAAAACCACTGACGAAATCGAAGGATACGTGTTTAAGTTTTATGTGACTTCAAACAAAAATGGGCAAGATGTCTACCCTGTTTTCAATGGCAAAGTGCTTACAGACAAAGCGGAGATTTTCAATGTTGACGAGACAACTTCAGGCTTTACAGCAAATCGTGATCAAGAAATATATATATATGGCGCTTACAGCGGCAAAAAAGAATTCACAGAAATTGCAATTGTTCTCGAAGACGGCTCGCTGTTTTATGGGCTTATGAAAACTTCTGACATTAAAGCAAACGGCATCAGCCCTGCGCTTATCACATCCATCACTTTGATCATAGCTCTTGTAACAATTATTCTTGCTGTTGTGTTCATTCGAAAAAACAAAACGAAAAAGGCAAAAGAAAAATAATTGGCAGTGAATGTTGAAAAAGATCATACTCCTTTGTAAAATGTTTGCAAAGGAGTTTTTATATGCAAAATCACGAAATGTTATCTGCTTTTATTGAGCAAATTGAAAAAGAAATATGGCACATTGTCAAAAAGGTTATTCCCGAGCTTAAGGAAGAGCTTTTGTCAAAAATCAATGGCGCAGGACTTGACAAGATTAATGAGGTTATTGAAAAAATCACCGAGTGTCAATCCAATCTCTCTTCATTGAAAACAAGGCTTGATGCTGTGGAAAGCGGTTGTGCCTCTAATACTACTATTATTAACAACCATTCTGAAAAGATAGAAAATATCTCTTCTATGCTTTCGTCCGCGAGTGCAGAAATTTCGAAACTTAGTTCTGACCTTGCAGATGCAAACAACCTTATCACTTCAACCAGAGCGTCGATTGCTGAAGTTTCACAAAGATCTCATGAAAATGCCGACAAAATTGATGAGGTAAAGACAAGCCTTTCTTCACTTCAGGAAACGCTGAACTCCACAAGGGCAAGCATAGCATCTGTAAGTCAGCGCTGTTATAACAACGAGGATGCAATCGCAGCCTTAAGCGCAAAGCTGCCTGCAATTGAAAGCGCTTTTGAAGAAGTTAAGGATATTCCATCACAGTTTGCGAGTGTTAAGGATGGAGTTGAGACAAACAAAAATGACATTTTCATTGTCGCAACCCAGGTCAAAGAGAAC
>CAOKRZ010000011.1 GCA_948471335.1 uncultured Christensenella sp.
GACGATATGCGTGCGCAGGTTTCAAGAACGCGCGCATACATAAAAATTCAAGACGGATGCAACAATTTCTGTTCTTATTGTCTCATTCCATATCTTCGCGGAAGAAGCAGGTCAAGGGCGATTATCAGCATCATCAACGAGGCTATGGATTTGCCGGCGGATATAAAGGAAATCGTCCTTACTGGCATCAATGTGACAGACTATAAAATTGACGGAGAGCCTGCGCTTCTGACTGTCATTGAAAAACTTGATACGCTGGGCAAAAGAATAAGGCTTTCAAGTCTTGAAGAGAGTATAACAAGCGAAGAGTTTATCAAGTCTCTTTCTGAGCTTAAAAATTTCTGCCCACATTTTCATCTTTCACTTCAAAGTGGAAGCGACAGCGTGCTTAAAAGGATGAACAGACGTTATACCGCAGATGAATTTTATAACGCAGTCAAACTTATCAGAAAATATTTTCCACTTGCAGGGATAACAACCGATGTTATCGTTGGTTTCCCAGGCGAAACTAATGAAGAGTTTGCAGAAACAAAAGCCTTTATCGAAAAGGTTGAGTTTGCCTCACTTCACATCTTCCAATACTCAAAAAGAGAAGGGACTGTTGCTGCGAAGATGAAAGATCTTGCGCCCGAAATCAAACAAAGGCGCTTTGAAGAGCTTAACGAACTTAAAAAACAACTCAATTTGAACTTTATTTCAAAAAACAAGCGCGGGAAAGTGCTTGTTGAAGAAAAAGAAGGGGAATACTATGTTGGTTATACTGAAAACTACATTAAGTGCTATATCCCTTCAAAACAAGACATCACAAACAAGATCGTTGAAGTTAAGATCAAAAAACCTTATCTTGACGGCGCTGTTTGTAAAATTATTTCGTCTATCACTTGACAAGGACGATCTTATTATGATAAAATATCCTAGAATTTGAAATTAGAAGGTGGTGAGAAGATTTGACAACTATCAAAGTAGGCGAAAACGAAACACTTGAAAGCGCGCTTAAAAGATTTAAGAGAAAATGCCAAAAAGACGGCATTATCGGCGATATCAGAAGAAAAGAAGCTTATGATAAGCCAAGCGTAGCTAAGAAAAAGAAGCGTGAAGCTGCAAGAAAGAGAGCTAGAAAAAGAGGTTAAATTTTCTTAAACCCGACAATGACAAAGGGCATAAATGGACTTCGGGTGGTCCGCTGCTGAAACTTACAGCAAGAACACTTTGTCGAAAATCTGAAAAAAGGAGATAAGTCATGGCAAATATTATAGACCAAATCGAGAAAGAAAACATGAAAGAAAATGCGCCTGCTTTCAACGTTGGTGACACTGTAAAAGTCAGCGTTAGAATCAAAGAAGGCGAAAAAGAAAGAATTCAGGCTTACGAAGGCGTTGTTATCGCAAAGAAAAATGGCGGAATCAGAGAAACTTTCACTGTTAGAAAAATTTCAAACGGCGTGGGCGTTGAGAGAACTTTCCCAGTTCACTCTCCAATCGTTGCAGACGTCAGCGTTGTGAGAAGAGGTAAGCCAAGAAGAGCAAAACTTTACTATGTAAGAGAGCTCACAGGAAAGGCTGCCAAAATCAAATCAGCAGACAATAACTAATAAAAAAATACTGGCAAAGGCTAGTATTTTTTTTTGTTTGTAAGGCTCAAGTTCTTCTGCAAGTTGTTTTTTATACCTTTTCAATTCTTGTGTAAACTGATGGAACATTCGATACACTGATAGACTTATGATTTCTTCTGAAATGTCATGCTCTTCATAGTGCGGACAGTCAACGCAGCTGCCCCTTCGTGTTTTTGTGCAATGACCGCATGAAATTTTGCACAAACTTTTGCTTTTGTTATTAAGCGTGTAGTGCTGCAACAAATATTTGCAGTCTTCTTTGATTTCTTTTAACATAAAACCCCCTTTATTTGCTATTCGTTATAAAGAATAATAGGATTATATCATTCTTTATAACGAATGTCAATAAAATGTTCGTAAAAAAGAATATAATATTAAGTATGAAGAGAAAATTTGCAGAAAGATTGAATGAATTAAGGACGGAGAAAAAATTGTCTATGAAAGGGCTTAGTGAGAAAACTGGACTAAGCACAACAGCAATTTGTCAGTGGGAGAATAATACGACTGATATCAGCAGCGACAACTTAATTATACTTGCTGACTTTTTTGGTGTCAGCACAGATTATTTGCTTGGTAGGGAAGATTAAAAAAATACTGACTAATTGCCAGTATTTTTTTTTGTGTTAAATTTTTGATTAAGACAAGATGTCATCTTTTGCGTTGCCGACTTCCATACCTTGAGATATTATCATTTTACCGCAAACATCAACATCTCCATGGACTTTTGCATTTTCGCAAACGGTTGCTTCGTCACGTATAGTTGCGTTGCCATATATTGTGGCGCCTTCGATCTTTGCATTGTCTCCAACCCATGCATTGTGTGTTACTGCTGAAAATCTTACAATTGCTTTTCCACAAACTTGAGAGTTTCCATAAACAATAGAATTAAGAACAAATGCATAATCGCAAACCAGTGCATTTTCATCTATTTTTGTGTCGCCATAAAGTTGAACATAGCCCTTTACTGTTGCATTCCCAGATACTTTTACTTTTTCCCAAAGTTGTGCGCATCCAGAAGCTTTCGCATTTCCGAAAATTTTTGTACGGTCAAACAGAACTGCATTTTCTGTTACTCTTGCATTGCCATAAGCTTGGGAGTCGCCATAAAGCCAGCAATAACCATCGTCACTAAGGTTTGCTCTAGACTCAACATATCCGCCTTTTTCGCCTGCTTTGACAGTGACAAATTTGCCGTCAGCGCGATAAATATCTTCTGTTGCAATGATGCGGTGGAGTGTGATCTCCCTGTCGCCAAATTTAACAACAATTGTGTCTTCGTCAGACAGTGTGTATTTTTTGTCGTTCATATTCATAAATTCCCTCCAAATGTCGAATATATGATAACACAGGTTTAGAGGTTTGTCAATAGTGGGCTGAAAATAGGCGCAAGATGATTTCGCTTTTTTTGTTTTTTATGCTATCATATTGCTATGGAAAGAATTAAGAAATTTTTGGAAGAAAATGGCAGTGAAAAAATGGCGGCATTTAATGCAAGGCTTATTTTCACTAAGTATAAAATCTATGGGGTTAAGATTCCACTTTTGAGAAAAGAGGCGAAGAAGCTTTTTGACGAAGGGGTGAGATTTTGCAATTTGGGCGAAGGGTCACTTGAAGAAATTATCCTTAAAGGTTTACTTTTGTCATATGAGAAAGACGTGGACGAAGTTTTAAGCGGCCTTAAAGCCCTTTTGCCATACTTTGATAACTGGGCAAGTGTTGATGTGGTTGTGCCAAGTCTTAAAAAACTTAAAGGGAAACACGTCGTGTTTAATTTTTTCAAAAAGTGTTGCGAAAGCAAAGAAGAGTTTGTTTGCCGCACAGGGATAATTGGGCTTATGAGGCACTTTATTGATGAGCAATATTTTGACCAAACACTTGAGATCGTTGCGAAGATTGATAGTGAAAAATATTATGTGCAAATGGCTCAGGCATGGGCGTATTGTGACTTTTTTATAAAAAACTTTGAAAAAACTGCCCAATATTTTGAAAAAATCACAAGTTTTGAAGTTAAAAAGAAATGCGCGCAGAAGTGTCGAGACAGTTTCAGGCTTACAAGCACTCAAAAAGAAGAAGTGCGAAAAATGTCGAAAGTTTGACAATAGGGCAATTCGTTTTGCTTTAGAATGTAAGTTTGATATAATATAACCACACGAAAGAGAGGACATATGTTATCAAAAGTAAAGAGTTTTGGGCTTAAAGGAATTGAAGGTTTTCCAATTGATGTTGAAACTGATGTTTCGAATGGACTTCCTAAATTCGATATAGTGGGGCTTGCGGACACAGCAATCAAAGAGGCGAAGGAGCGCGTGCGCACTGCCATCAAAAACAGCGGATTTGAATATCCTACAAGAAAAATCACGATCAACCTTGCGCCAGCTGACATTAAGAAGGAAGGTGCTTTGTATGACCTTGCAATTGCGATTTCCATTCTTGCGACCGATGAAGCTCTTGCGATTTCCTCTCACAAAAATTATGTTATGATTGGAGAGCTTTCTTTTGACGGGGAGATAAAAAGAGTTAAGGGTGTTTTGCCTCTTCTTATTTCTGCCAGAAAGCTTGGATATAAGAAATTTATCGTGCCTGTTGAGAACGCGACTGAAGCTGGGTTTATAAGTGGAATTGAAGTTTATCCGATTTCAACGCTTGAAGAATGTGTTCGCTTTTTAAAAGGCGAAATAACGATAAACAAAGTTGAAGTTTGTGAGTTTGAAAAAGTGATTTCTGCCAGTGAAGGCGGGCTTAACTTTTCAAATGTTAAAGGTCAAGCTAGGGCGAAAAGGGCGCTTGAGATTGCAGCCGCCGGCGGGCATAACCTTCTTATGATTGGACCTCCAGGAAGCGGAAAAAGCATGCTTGCAAAATGCTTTCCTTCCATTTTGCCAGACCTCACTTTTGAGGAAGCACTTGAGGTGACAAAGATACACTCAATTGCGGGCGAGCTTGATCTTAAAACAGGGATTGTCACAAAAAGACCGTTCAGAAGCCCTCACCACACAGCTTCGACTGTCAGTTTGACAGGCGGTGGCTCTAACTCAAAGCCAGGCGAAATATCGCTTGCGCATAATGGTGTGTTGTTTTTGGATGAGCTTCCTGAATATACAAGACATTCAATCGAAACCCTGCGTCAGCCGCTTGAAGACGGGATCATAACCGTTGCAAGGGCAAACGCGACTGTTGTTTATCCAGCAACTTTCAATTTGATTGCAAGCATGAACCCTTGTCCTTGCGGAAACTTTGGGTCAAAGGATAGAGAATGCCGTTGCACGCCAAATCAAATACATAAATATCTTGCGAAGCTTTCAGGGCCAATTATGGATCGTATTGATATTCATGTTGAAGTTGACAGCGTAAGTTTTGACGACCTTAAAAGTCAAAAAGAAGAGGAGTCTTCTGAGAAGATCAAAGAACGTGTTGACAAAGCAAGAGAAATTCAGCTTGCACGTTTTAAAAACAGCAAAAATTTCTGCAATGCAAAAATGAGCGTGCCTCAAACAAAGAAATTTTGCGCTTTAGACAAAACTGGTGAAGATATCCTTCGTTCTGCTTTTGAAAAACTTAAACTTTCAGCAAGAGCGCATGACAGGCTGTTGCGCGTTGCAAGAACGATTGCTGACCTTGAAGGAGAAGATAACATTTTGCCTCAGCACATTGCAGAGGCGATTGGCTATCGCAGTCTTGACCGCAAATACTGGGGGTAGCGTCGTTGCTTTTTAAGGTGACGTTGTCACTTGTGGCATTGCCACGTTTTATAGAGACGGTGCTGAATTTTAAAAAGTGCCTAGAGCATAATGGAGAATAAATGAGAGAAGATGAAAAATTTTTGGTGTTACTTTCTCAGTTTGAGATCACCAATAAGAAAATTGAAAACATATTGGCAGCTCTTGGCGATGATATCTCGATCAAGAACTTTTTCGCACTTGAAAGCGCAAAGAAGCTTGTTGGAGAAGAGCTTTATGCAAATATGCAAACATGTGCAAGTGCGACAAGGCTTGAAATGTATTTAACAAATCTTAAAAATGCAGGGATAACACTTTTGACAAGATTTTCAGATGGTTATCCTTACAAGCTTGAAGTTTTGCCAGACGCGCCTTACTTTTTGTTTTGCAAGGGAAATATAGATCTTCTTAAGGAAACTGCGATTTCAATTGTTGGATCAAGAACGCCTTCAAACTATGGTCGCATTATGACTGATCGATTTAGTGAAGGTCTTGCAAAAGCCGGTGTTGTCGTTGTAAGTGGTCTTGCTTATGGCGTTGACAGCATCGCTCACAGAAAAGCATTGGAAGTGGGCGGAAAGACAATTGCAGTTCTTGGCAGTGGAATGAATAACATCTATCCAGCAGAGCATACCTCTCTTGCCAAGGAGATTGCTGAGAAAGGTCTGCTTATAAGCGAATACTGCCCATCAATGAAGGCGACGCGATATACATTCCCGCAGCGAAACCGCATTATTGCAGGTCTTAGTGATGGAGTTCTTATCACTGAAGCTGGGCTTAAAAGCGGAACTGTGCATACAAAAGATTTTGCGCTTGATTATGGAAAAGATGTCTTTGCTTTGCCTGGAAATGTGACAAGTGAGAAGTCTGAACTTCCAAATGGGCTGATAAAATCTGGGCAAGGTCAAGCTGTCACAGAAGCTGATGACATCTTGAAATTTATCGGCTTTGAGAGAAAAGAAGAGAAAAAGACTGAAAAAGCCGTTAAATTAAGCTTTGAAGAGCAAGAAATTGTGAATTTATTGTCAAAAGGCGATAAAGATATGGAATTTTTATCAAAAAACTCGACATTGAACATAAATATCTTGAATAGTTATTTGACAACTTTGGAAATTCGTGGAATAATTAGGAGACTGCCTGGTGGAGTCTACGGACTTGTTTAGGCAGAAATAAGAGGGATTTGAAACAGACAGGATGGCTTTAATTAAGCCAACCTAAATGGAGGAAAAATATTTGAAACTTGTTATAATCGAGTCACCTTTCAAACGCGAAGCGTTGAAAAAATATTTAGGCGAAGGCTATGACGTTTTTGCCACAAAAGGGCATATCCGTGACTTGCCAGCAAAAAGTTTTGCGATTGATATGCGAAACAACTTTGAGCCACGCTATGAAATTATGCCTGACAAAAAAGCACTTATTGAAGATCTTAAAAAGAAAGCAAAAAATGCTGATGAAGTTTTGATCGCAACCGACCCCGACCGTGAAGGAGAGGCAATTTCTTGGCATATTGCACACATTCTTGAATATCCTGAGGACAAGAAGTGCAGAATTCAATTCAATGAAATTTCAAAAAATGCAGTGCATAAAGCACTTGAAAATCCGCGCAAGATCGACTTGAAGCTTGTTGACGCACAGCAGGCGAGAAGGGTTCTTGACCGCATTGTGGGATACAAACTCTCACCAGTTTTGTGCAAGAAGATTGCACCAAAATTAAGCGCGGGACGCGTTCAATCAGTTGCGCTTAAGCTTCTTGTTGAAAGAGAAAAAGAGATTGAAAACTTTAAGCCAGAAGAATACTGGAATGTGAGTGCAATCTTAAAGAAAGGCGCAAGCGAAATAAAAGCGCTTCTCTCAACCTTCAAAAAGAAGAAGATTGAACTTCACTCAAAAGAAGAAGTTGACAAAGTCCTTGACGAGATCAAGGGCAAAGATTTCTTGTTAAAAGAACTTAAAAAGACAAAGACAAAATCTCATGCTCCTGCACCTTTTACGACAAGCACAATGCAACAAGACGCAGCAAACAAGCTTGGCATGAGTCTTAACCGCACAACTTCTGCAGCTCAACAACTTTATGAAGGTGTTGAAATCAAGGGCGAAGGCAAGCTTGCGCTTATTACATATATAAGAACAGACTCTGTGCGTGTTTCAACTGACGCGCAAGAAGCTTGTCGCAAATTTATCAAAGAGACTTTCGGGCAAGAATATTTGCCAGAAAAACCAAATGTATATAAAACAAAATCTTCAGCTCAAGATGCGCACGAAGCGATCAGACCAATTTCAATGGATATCAAACCAGAGAATATCAAGGACAGCTTGACAAGTGATAACTATAGACTTTACAAACTTATCTATGAAAGATTTTTGGCAAGTCAAATGACTGAAGCTGAATATTCAAACTGCTCACTTAACTTTGACGTTGAAGGTTATGGATTTAAAGTCACTGGAAAGACTATGAATTTCCCAGGTTTCACAGCGGTTTATAAAGAGTTTGTTGAAGAGGACGGAAAAGAGTCAATGGCAGGCAAGCTTCCAGTTATGGAAGAAGGCGAGCTTTTGCCATGCAAAGAGATCAAAAGTGAACAAAAGTTTACAAAACCACCAGCAAGATATACTGATGCGACAATCGTCAAAGCAATGGAAGAAAAGGGAATCGGAAGACCTGCAACCTACGCTGCAACCATCACTGTTTTGACTGCAAGAAAGTATGCAGAAAAAGAAGGCAAAAGCCTTGTTCCAACCAAGCTTGGAAGAAATATAAGTGAATATCTTGACCAGTTTTTCAGCTCGGTCATCAATGTTAAGTTCACCGCTCATATGGAGCAGCGCCTTGATGACATCGTCGAAACTGGCGAAGACTGGCACAATGTTGTTTCATCTTTCTGGAATGGGTTTAGCTCTCTTCTTGAAAAAGCTGACTCCTCAAGTGTAAGCATGAAAGCTCCACCTGAAGAAACGGACATTGTCTGTGAAAAATGCGGTGGAAAGATGCTTATAAGAGAAGGCAAGTTTGGAAGATTTCTTGCTTGCTCAAACTTCCCAAAATGCAGAAACACTCAGGCTATGGAAGAAGAACATAAGATTGTTGGAACATGCCCAGAATGTAAAGGTGGACTTATTGCAAGAAAAAGCAAGAAGGGCAAACTTTATTATGCATGTGAAAACTATCCTGATTGCAAGTTTATGAGCTGGGACATTACAACTGGCGAAAAATGCCCAAAATGTCAAAGTCCACTTATTAGGAAAGGTAAAGTAGTTAAGTGCTCTTCAAGCACTTGTGATTATAAGGAGGAAAGGGACAATTAAGAATATTGTCAACGTTATAGGCTGTGGCTTTGCAGGCATTGAGTGTGCTTTATTTTTGGCAGACCATGGCGTCAATGTGCATATTTTTGATTGCGCGTCTGATAAATATCGATGCAATTGCCTTAATTGCGAACTTTTTGGCATAAATGAAGAAAATGAGGAGTACGCTCGTGAACTTCTCCGCAAAGAACTTAAAAGCCTCGGAAGCACTCTTGTTGAGAAAGAAGATGAACTTCGCTTTAAAGAAAAGTATTCTTCTTGTGTTGCAGACAGGCTTCTTGAATATGGAAAGGATAGAGTTAAAAATCATCCAAAAATTGAATTTTTTGAGCTTTGCGTCAATGAACTGAATTTGAAGGAAGTCAATGTTGTTGCAAGCGGCCCTCACACCAGAAGTGGTCTTATTTCATTTTTAAAAGATTTGCATGGCTCTATGCGTATGTTTGACTCGTTTGGAATTTATCCTCTTGTGCAAGGCATTGATGAAGGCAAGTTTTTCAGGCGTGGAGACGAACTTTTTCTTCCGTTTACATATGAAGAATACATTTCACTTTGCAATCAAATTTTGATGGAAAGAAACGCTCTTGTTGAAAAAGGGGTAGTTCTATCAAAGGAACTTGGGCTTATCGAAGAAAAGGTGCGAGAAGAACGGGACAAGCTTAAAAATGACATCATGAGGCCAATTTTTATTGACAGTTTAGAAGAAAAGCCGTATGCGTGTTTAAAACTGAACATATTAAAAAGAGGCTATGAGATTGAAGGGTTTGCTTCGGCCTTGCCGCCTGAAAGTCAATACAGGATTATAAATTCAATCAAAGGTCTTGAAAATGCTGTTATATTAAACGCAGGCAAATCAATTGAAAACAGTTATATAAACGCACCTTTTGTTATCAACAGATTTTGTCAATCATCAAAAATAGAAAACATTTTCTATGCTGGCAATATTTCAGGGGTGTTTGGCCATATCGAAAGCATGGCAAGTGGACTTTATGTTGGATATAACGTTTTGAATTTTTTAAATGGAAGAAGGCTTGCAGCATTGCCAAAAGAGAGTGCCATAGGTGCGCTTATTGAAAAAGTGATAACGACTTCAGTGTGCAAAAACAGACCAATTGTGGCAAGTTATGACCTTATCAAAACTGAAAATGAATATAAGACGCTGAGTGGAAAGAAGAAATATCTTTTTGATAACAGCGAAAAAGTGATAAATAAATTTAAGGAGGAATGTTTTAATGGAAAGCATGTTTAGAGGAACTACCATTTGTGGAGTCAAAAGAGATGGAAAAATTGCAATTGCTGGTGACGGACAAGTGACAATGTCAAACAGCGTAATTTTCAAAAACAATGCAAAGAAGGTGAGAAGGATTTTCAATGACAAGGTTGTCATTGGCTTTGCTGGTGGGGTGAGTGATGCGTTCTCACTTTGTGAGCGTTTTGAAGGAATGCTTAACAAATTTTCTGGCAATCTTATGAGAAGCGCTGTTGAGCTCGCTCAGACCTGGAGAGAAGACAAGGCTTCAAGGCAGCTTGACGCACTTATGATTGTTGCTGACAAAGATCAAATTCTCATCATTTCAGGAAACGGAGAGGTTATCGAGCCAGATGAAGGCATCTGCGCAATTGGCTCTGGTGGAAACTATGCTTTTGCTGCTGCCAAAGCGTTAAGTCAAAACACAACTCTTTCTGCAAAAGAGATTGCTTTTAAGTCTCTTGAAATTGCAAGTCAAATCTGTGTGTTCACAAATGAACATATCATTGTTGAGGAGGTTTAGAATGAACTTTACACCAAGAGAAATTGTTGAAGAGCTTGATAAATACATCATTGGACAAGCAAAAGCAAAGCGCGCTGTTGCTATTGCGCTTAGAAACAGATATAGAAGAAGCAAGCTTTCAAAAGAGCTTAGAGAAGAGATAACACCAAAAAACATCATTATGAAAGGCCCAACAGGTGTTGGAAAAACAGAAATTGCAAGGCGTCTTGCAAAGCTTGTTAAAGCACCTTTCATCAAAATTGAAGCCACAAAGTATACCGAAGTTGGATATGTTGGCCGTGACGTTGAAAGCATGGTGCGTGATCTTGTTGAAGTGGCTGTGAGAATGGTCAAAGATGAGCAGACTCACAATGTTGAAGCAAAGGTCGCACCAATTGTTGAAAAGAAACTTCTTGATGCAATTTGCGATACAAGAAGAGCTGAAAAAATTGATGTCGACAAGGATATCGTTTTAAATGAGCTTAAACAAGGGAAACTTGAAGAGGAGCATATTGAAATTGCCGTGCTTGACAATCCAAAGCCTATGCTTTCGCTTGGCGGCCCTGAGATTAACCTTGGAAGCATGTTTGAAGGGCTTATGCCACAAAAACATAGAAAAAGAAAGATGACAGTTTCAAGAGCGAGAGAACTTCTCACAAGTGAAGAAGGCGAAAAACTTATCGATCAAGACAATGTTTATGCTGAGGCAATTCGAAGGACTGAAGAAGAGGGGATTATCTTTATAGACGAAATTGATAAAATTATTGGAAAAAGTGGAGGATCAAACAATCAAGATGTTTCTCGCGAAGGCGTTCAAAGGGATATCTTGCCGATTGTTGAAGGCTCAACTGTTGCAACGAAATATGGAAATGTCAAAACTGACTTTATTCTTTTCATTGCTTCAGGTGCATTTCATGTTGCAAACATTGCAGATATGATCCCAGAGCTTCAAGGACGTTTTCCAATCAGAGTTGATCTTGAAAGTCTTACAAAAGAAGATTTCAAAAAGATCTTGTCTGAAACAAAGAATTCAATCATTTTGCAATACGCCAGCATTTTGAAGGTTGACAATATTGACCTTAAGTTTACTGACGACGCCATCGATGAGATTGCAGAAATGACTGTTGCTGAAAATGACACAAGCGAAAACATTGGCGCTAGAAGACTTCACACAATTATGGAAAGTCTGCTTGAGGACATTTCTTTCAATGCAAATGGTCAGCATCCAATGCTTGAAGTAAAGATTGACAGAGCATATGTGCAAAAGGCTTTCTCTGAAACCAAGAAAAAGTTTGACCTTAAAAAATATGTTCTTTAAAAGGCGACAAAATGGATACAACAAGAAATGAAATCTTGATTGGGCAAGAGTCTCAAGAAAAGATCAAAAAGAAAAAAATTGCTGTTGTTGGGGTTGGCGGTGTCGGTGGTTATGTTGCGACAATCCTTGCAAGGGCAGGAATTGAAAAGATGACGCTTATTGACTTTGACAAGGTTTCATCGTCAAACATCAATCGACAATTGGTCGCTCTTGAGTCAACAATAGGCAAAAGTAAGGTTGAAGTTTTAAAAGCTCAACTTTTGGGAATCAATTGTAATGCAGAAATTATTGCCATAGATGAAAAGCTATCAAAAGAAAATGTTGAGATGCTTTTGTCGGGTGAATATGACTTTGTGCTTGACTGCATTGACAGTGTGAGTGACAAGGTTGCGCTTATTGTTCACTGCAAGAAAAAAGGAATCAACATAATCTCAGCCATGGGCGCTGGAAACAGAGTTGGCATTCCAAGATTTTTCTTGACAGATATCTATAAAACTCACGATGACGGGCTTGCAAAAGTTATGCGCAAAAAGCTGAGAGAAGAGAATGTTGAAAATCTTGAAGTTGTCACTTGTGAAGAAAAGCCGCTTAAAGTGGGCGGGACTGTCGGAAGCATAAGTTACTATCCAGCAATGTGCGGAATAACAATTGGCGCGGTTGTAATAAACAAAATTTTGGAGGAAGAAAAATGAAAATCATAACAGAGAAAGAATTTGACAAAGCAACAGAAAAAGGGCTTGTGCTTGTTGACTTTTTTGCAACTTGGTGCGGACCTTGCAGAATGATGGCAATCATTTTGGAAGATATTGCAAAAGAACTTGAAGGCAAAGTTGAAATTTATAAGGTTGATGTTGACAACGATGAAAAACTTGCAAGAAAGTTTGGAATTTTGTCAATCCCAACTCTCATCTTTTTCGAAAACGGAAAGGTTATGGAAAAGCATGTTGGACTTTGGCAGAAAGAAGATTGCCTTGACTATATTGGCAGCTTTTTGAAGTAAATTTAATAAAAAGTCATCTAAATTTTGATTTTTTCAACCTTTTTGTGCTCGAAAAGCAAAATTATTTTTTGCAAGATATTGACTTTAAAGGCGTTGAGTGATAAAATTGGTATGACAAAAGGGAGAAAATATGAGAAAAGTTTATCTTGATAATGCAGCAACAACATATGTTTCAAGCGAAGTTTTGGCTGAAATGTTGCCTTGCTTCAACACAATATATGGCAATTCAAGTTCACTCCATGGATTTGGAAGAGAAGCTTCTGCCATTGTTGACAGAGCAAGAGATCGCGTTGCAGCTGCAATCAACGCACAAAAATCAAATGAAATCTATTTCACTTCTGGTGGAACAGAAGCGGACAACTGGGCAATCAAGGGTATCGCTCATGCTTACGCAAACAAAGGTAAGCACATCATCGTAAGCTCAATTGAGCATCATGCTGTTCTTGATGCATGCAAGCAACTTGAAAGCGAAGGTTTTGAGGTAACCTATTTGCCTGTTGACAAACATGGACTTGTCAACATCGCTGATATTCTTCATGCAATCAAAAAGTCAACAACACTTATTTCAATCATGACTGTCAACAATGAGGTTGGAACAATTCAAAACATCAAAGCAATTGCAAAGACAGCACACGAATATGGCATCATTTTCCACACTGATGCAGTGCAAGCAATTGGCGCTGTTAAGATTGATGTTCAAGACATGGAAATCGACGCGATGAGCATGTCAGCGCACAAGATCTATGGACCAAAGGGCGTTGGCGCGTTATATCTCAAAAACGGCGTAAGAATTGAAAACCTTATCTCTGGTGGAAACCAAGAAAGAGGCAAACGTGGCGGAACTGTCAACGTTGCTGAAGTCGCAGGTTTTGGAAAGGCAATTGAAATTGCTGTTCGCGACCTTTCAATCAACCAACAAAAGCTTAGAGCTGTGAGAGAATATTTCTTAACCCAAGTTCAAGAAAAGATTCAATACATTCAGGTTAACGGACACCCTCATCAAAAGGTTAATGGAATTGTTAATATCTCATTTGAAATGATTGAAGGCGAGTCAATCTTAATGCTTCTTGATCTTGACGGAGTTGCAGTTTCAACAGCTTCGGCTTGTACATCAAATTCGCTTGAGCCATCACATGTTCTTCAAAATATGGGAGTGCCTGACGAACTTGCACAAGGCTCGATCCGCTTCTCATTTGGAAAGAATATCACAAAGAGCGATGTTGACTATGCCGTTGAAGTGCTTGTTAAGGCTGTTGCAAAACTTAGAGGCATTTCACCATTAACAAAAGCAGGGAGGAAATAAAAATGTATAGCAAAGAAATCATTGAACGCTTTAAAAATCCAAAAAATGCAGGAAGCCTTCGTGGTGCAAATGCGGTTGGCAAAGTTGGCAATGCAGCTTGTGGCGATATCATGAAAATATATCTCAAAATCAATGAAGACAACATCATTGAAGATGCAAAGTTTAAAACTTTTGGTTGCTGCGCAGCAATCGCGTCAACTGACGTTGCTTGTGACCTTATCAGAGGCAAAAGCATTGATGAAGCACTTAAAGTGACAAATAAAGATGTTTTCAACATTCTTGGCACAATGCCAGCACACAAGATTCACTGCTCAGTGCTTGCTGAAGAGACAATCCGTGACGCTGTTGAAGATTTTTATAAACGTAAAGAAAAAGAAAACAGAAAAAATTCAAAATAAGATGACAAATGTCATCTTTTTTTGTTTTAAATATTGACAAGTGTGCATGTTTGTGATATTATTCATGTGACAAAAAAGGAGAAGAAATGACACCAGATAGAATGCCACCTCAATCTTTTGATGCAAAGATAGCTCTTGAAGCTGGAAGACAAACAGCTGCTCATGTTGCGTACGTAGAAGAAAATTCAATCTCAAAATACGATGTTTTTATGGCTCTTGCAAACAATGAAATCATTGAAGAAGACGGCAAGCAATACATTGAAATCGATGGCCAGAAATATGAAATTCATGAAGTGCCAGGTAATGTCAATATGGATAGTGCAGACTTTGATCTTGAAGAATACATCGATGAACTCATCAAAGGGAAAAGCGCTATGGATTTAATTTTTCCTTTATGCATAGTTTCAGGCGTAATCCTTCTTACAGTTATAGGTTCAGCTGCTGTTGCTGACTTAAGTAGCAGGATAAAAAATAAAAAAGATGATGGAAGAGATATGTAAAGATATTTATTAATCGGACGTTGTCCGATTTTTCTGTTTCTTGTATATTTTGTCGAAATGTGCAGATAATAGGCATAAGGAGGGCAAAATGAAAGACGTTATGTTGATGCTTGGATTTGGATTCGGACTTGTGACAGGTGCGCTTTTATACAAATATAGCCAAGGCACTCAAGATCTTGTCAGTCAAGGCGAAAAGAAGGTTATGCAAGGCGCAAAGAAACTTGAGAAGAAAGCTGAGCAGGGAATCCAAGAGATTGAAAGCAAGGTCAAGAAAGGCGCTAAAAAAGCCGAAGAAGGCATGGAAGAACTTCAATCTCAAATGAAGAAGGGAGTGCAGAAAGCCGAACAAAAAATGAAAGAAACAAAGCCTAAAAAGCAAACTAAACAAAAAAATGCCTAAATTTTCTAGGCATTTTTTTATTGCAAAAGTGTTCACAACACTTGAATAATCGTTCCGAGCAACTTGCTTTGATAAATGCAAACCAACTGCCTTAAAAGTGTTTAGCTCCACCAAAGCTTCCCTATGGCACAATGAAGTGTCCTCTTAATGATGCTCCCGTCAGGGCCTGACATGGTTCAAAGATTTCAATTGCATAGGACCTTGATTTCAACGCCAAAAACTCTTACACATTTTTGACTTACATAAACCGAGGCAAGTCATCGACCCCACTATAGCGGATTGTAGGTTACAGAGCACCGCTAACTCTCCATCTAGCTCGGTGAGAGTATTATATCACTCTTTTAGTCTTTTTGCAAGCGAAAAGTTTTGAGATTAGACCGATTTTTGTGCAAAAAATGTTAAAAATGTTGCTATTTGCACAAAATCATTTCCGAATATTGGGTTTTATGACTATAATGTTATTAAGAGAGGGTAAAATTACCTAAGGAGAAAAATATGCCAGCATCAAATGCAAAAAGGTTTTTGTCAGCCTTTAACAATATTGAATATTCGCTTAAAACGCGTTATGGATTCAACCGTTCAATGGGTTTTTCAGAGCTTATCAGAAAAACTGTCGTTTTAAACTATACTGTCAGAAAGTTTGAAGATGATCTTGTAGATTATGGCAGACTTAGAAATGCGATCATTCACAACAACAATGAAGACTATGTGATTGCAGAGCCTCATGAAGAAGTTGTGAAGAACATCGAACATATTGAAAAGCTTCTCACAAAGCCACCGCTTGTTCTTGACACTGTTGCACAAAAAGATGTGTTGACAATGAGTTCAAGCGCGACAATGAAAGATGTGATCATCACAATGACAAAGTCGAAGTTTTCAAACATTCCGGTATACAACAAAGAACAACTCATTGGAATTGCAAATGGTCAAAAAATTTTGGATTCATTTGGTCAATTTATCTTGGCTGGCGGCAAAGCAGAAAGCTTTCTCTCAAGTGTCAAGATTGAAGACATGCTTTCTTCACTTGAAAAGAATGATTACTACATCGTCGCATCTGCAAAGATGACAATTGAAGATGCACTCAATGCTTTCCATTCAAATGCAAAGCTTCTTGCAATCCTCATAACAAAAAATGGAAAGAAAAAAGAAATGCCGCTTGGCATCATGACAGGAAAAGATGTTATTGAAGCAAATTCAATACTCGAAACTTATTGATAACATTTGCTTGACAAATGAAATAAGGTTTAATATAATAAATTTGTAAATAAAAAGCGCTGATGAAAGACAAGGCGGCAAAGCTGGGCTTACAGAGAGTCATTGGTTGGTGGAAAATGACAGTGAGGTTTTGTTTGTTATCACTTTCGGAGTTGCTTTTCTGAACAGGCGTTGCCTGCTTCTGTGGGTTATTGAAATTGTTGAAATTTAAAATACTCATAAAACAGGTTGTGTTCTAACTAAGAAAAGCCGGGTCTTCCCGTGACAGAAGAGGTGGGTGATTGCCTGCTAAAAGTAAGTATACAAGTGGTTTTAAACTCTAAGCACGGGGTCTTGTAGCTTCCCGTGCTTTTTTGTGTGGCATCGCCACTTATTAAGGTGTCGTTGGCACTTTAATAATAAAAATGCGACAAAAAGCGGTCAAACCGCAAAAGTGCATAATGCACAAAAGGAGAGGTTTATGAAAAAAGAAACAACTATGCCAAATTTCGTTGAGCTTGAACACGAAATCTTGGATTTTTGGAAAAACAACAACTGTTTTGAAAAATTGAGAGCGCAAAACGCTGGAAACGAGCGCTTTAGATTTTTGGACGGCCCTGCAACTGCAAACAATCGTCTTGGAGTTCACCACTTTTGGGGAAGAACGCTTAAGGATTTGACGATCAGATACAACGCGCTTAAAGGCAAGGACTGCCACTATCAAAACGGCTTTGATGGACAAGGTCTTTGGGTGGAAGTGAACGTTGAGAAAGAGCTTGGGCTTAACGGCAAGCCTGAGATTATCAATTATGGCATTGACAACTTCACAAACAAGTGCATGGAAAGAGTGAAATACTTTGGCAATGAAATCACAAATCAAAGCATTCGCATGGGGCAATGGATGGACTGGGAAAACAGTTATTACACAAACACTGACCAAAACATCACTTCAATTTGGCACTTTTTGAAAACTTGTCATGAAAAGGGTTGGATTGTCAAAAAACATCGCCCAATGGTTTGGTGCCCACGCTGCGGGACAAGCTTATCAGAGCATGAAACTTCTTCATCTTATCATGAAGTTGAACACACTGCAATCTATGCAAAATTTCCAGTCAAAGGAAAGGACTTTGCAATTGTTGCATGGACAACAACTCCTTGGACACTTTCAGCCAATGTTGCACTTGCTGTAAACCCAGAGTTTAAATATGTCAAAGTGAATTTCCATGGCGAAAAATTGGTGCTGGGCAAAGACAGAATTGCACTTTTGAAAGAAAAAGATGTTGAAATTTTGGAAGAGTTTGATGGTGCTGACCTTGTTGGGCTTGAATATGAAACTTGCTTCCCAGAGCTTAGCGAACAAAACTTTGTTCACAAAGTTGTTGCTTGGGATGAAGTTTCGGCAGAAGATGGCTCTTGCGTTGTTCACATCGCGCCTGGTTGCGGTATGGAAGACTTTGAGCTTGGTCAAAGCTTAGATCTTCCACAAATTTGCCCAATCAATGAACAAGGCATTATGCTTTCAAACACTGGCTTCCTTGCTGGCAAAAAGACAACTGATGTTGTTGATCTTGTTGTTGACAGACTTAAAAAAGACAACAAACTTTTGTATGCACATAAGCACAAACACTCATATCCATTCTGCTGGCGCTGTAAAACGGACATTGTTTACAAGCTTATTTCTGCTTGGTTTATCAAGATGGATGAAATCCGTCCGCTTGCACTTAAAGCAATTGAAAACGTTGAGTTTAAGCCAGAGTATGCAAAAAAACGTATGACTGATTGGCTGACAAATATGGGTGATTGGAATATTTCAAGAAGCCGTTTCTATGGTCTTCCTTTGCCATTCTATGTTTGCGAAAAATGCGGAAAGGTTCATGTTATTGGTTCTCTTGAAGAATTGAAACAAAAGGCAGTTGACCCAAAACTTGTTGACAAAATGCCAAACATTCATAGACCTTGGATTGATGAAATCAAAATTAAGTGTGAGTGCGGGGAAGAGCTTTCTCGTATTCCAGAAGTGGGTGACGTTTGGCTTGACGCGGGAATCACTCCATTCTCAACGAAAAAATATTTCACAGATAAAAAATTTTTTAACGAAAACTTCCCAAGCCAGTATGTTTGTGAAATGATTGAACAGATCAAACTTTGGTTCTATTCTCTTCTTATCATGAGCGTTGTTCTCACCGGCAAAGCTCCATATGAAAAAGTGGTGACTTATCAATATGTTAAGGACGAAAAGGGCGGCGAGTTCCATAAGAGTGGTGGAAACTCACTTGAAGCGGACATCGTTGCTGACAAAGTTGGGGCAGATGTAATTCGTTATCTCTATTCTTCTTCAAGCCCAACAAACGACATGCGTTTTGGCTTCTCACTCACAGACGAAGCAAGACGTAAGCTTTTGGGCTTTTGGAACGTTTATACTTTCTTCAACACATACGCT
>CAOKRZ010000012.1 GCA_948471335.1 uncultured Christensenella sp.
AAATGGAATATCAAGATGAACTTATGAAGTTGCTGTAGAAAAAAGAAGGCTTATTACCTTCTTTTCTTTTTAAAAAAATCTTTAAGAAGAGTTGATGCAAGCTCGTTTGGCTCTTCTTCAATTTCAACTTTGTGATTAAGTCTTGTGCTTTTCAAGATTTTTTCGCACAGCCCATCATTTGATGTTTTTTCAGGGCAGGCGTAGACAAGTTTTTTGATCCTCGCGTTGGCAATAGCACCTGCGCACATTGGACAAGGCTCAAGCGTCACGTAAATCTCTGCGTTTTCAAGTCGCCAAGACTTAAGTTTTTTGCAGGCTTTCTCAATTGCTACAATTTCGGCGTGCTTTATTGCGTTTTTGCTTTTCTCTCTGCAGTTTCTTCCGCGAGAGATAATTTTTCCATCAACGACAACAACAGCGCCGATTGGAACTTCATCTTTCTTTGCCGCCTTGATTGCCTCTTTGATTGCTTCATCCATAAATTTTGTCATGTTTTTATTGTAAAATAAAAATCTCAATTTGTCCAGCAAATCAATTGTCTTTTATCTGCAAAATGTTATATAATTGACCTATGGAAGAAAGACAGTCTTTTAAAAGGAATTTTTATTCAGACTCTGACAGCGGAAAAGTGTATCTTTATGCGCTGCTTGTTCCTATTGTATTAAGCTTTATAATCGCATTTGTCGCTTCTGGCATTGCAGAGGAAGGAGTTGTGCTTTCTGAGCAGCTTTGGTATAATATAATTGTCTTGCTGTTGACCCCGTTGTCTTTAATTGCAATATTCTTTATATATAATAAAACTTCCAAAATTTCTTTTGGGGCAGTGAAACTTAAGCCAAAGACGAATTGGCGAAACTATCTTGTCGTTGCAGGTATCGGACTTGTTGCGCTTTTTGGCACTCAATATTTTATTGCAATAGTTGACCAAGGGCTTAAGGGGATAGGTTTTACTCTTAGTGACAGCTTTTCCCCAAATGATACTTTTGGATATTTTGTCCTTAACGTTTTCTTGATCGCGCTTTTGCCAGCGATTGCTGAGGAGCTTATTTTTAGAGGCGTGATTTTGCAAGGGCTTAGACGAACAGGCTCTGACTTTATTGCGATCGTTATCTCGGCGCTTATGTTTGCCGTTATGCATTGCTCACTTCAGCAGTTTGTTTATCCAATTATTCTTGGAATGATTTTTGGATGGATTGTTGTGCGAACAGGGTCACTTATGTTGACAATTTTTGCGCATTTTCTCAACAATTTTGTAGTAGTTCTTCTCGGATATTTGCAAAATGTGACATCTTTTGACATGAATCTTCCTTCTTCTTGGTGGGCGTATTTAGTTGCCATCTTGCTTTTGGTTGTCACGGGTGTTATACTTTTCTTGGTCGATAAGTTCTATTTCAAACGTTTTTCGACCGCTCAAGAGCAAGAGAACAAAGAAAAAACTTTCAAACCTTCTCTAATTTTGATTATTTCATGGGTTGTTGGAATATTTCTTTTAATATTAATGACGGTTATGAATTTTATGGGCTCTTAATCTATATTATAATACAGAGGAAATTTTATGACATTCAAAAATAAAGTCACAACATCAACAATTTTTGTGTATTTTTTGCTCACTCTTGTTTTTGTGACAATCCGTCTTTGCAATGCCTTTGGGCTGTTCGCTTTTATGGGCAATTGGGCGGAATATGTTTTTAACATCGTTGTTCAAGTTGGTCTGATGCTTGTTGGCACAATCTTTTTGTTTTCAGCTTTAACAAAGAAAAAACCGAAAAGCGTTGTGAATTTTTATGGATATAAAAAGATATCACTAAAATCTATGTTCATCTCAATTGCAATAGGTGCGTGTGTTTATGTGCTTAACATTTTTATCGCGTCTTTCTTTGCAATCATTCTGCAAATATTTGGATATAAATATTCTCCTTCAGTGGAAAGTTCATCTTTCCCTTTCCATATGCTTATTGTCAGCGTGATATTCACAGCAATTCTTCCAGCAGTTTGCGAAGAAACAGCGCATAGAGGAATGGTGCTTAAAGGCCTTTCAAGTGCGGGTAAGATGAAAGCGCTTGTGATTTCGTCAATTCTTTTCGGGCTTATGCATATGAACATTGAGCAGTTCTTCTATGCGACAATTATTGGTTTCTTTGTTGGCTATCTTGCTATAGTTTGTGACAGCATCTATCCAGCCATGATCATTCATTTTATGAACAATTTTCTTAATGTGTATTTCTCGTTCTCCCAAGCCAATGGCTTGCCTTTAGGGAAGGTTCACGGGGCAATTATCAGTGTTATTTACAACAATTTCTTGCTTGGGGGAGTTATGGTTGTCCTTCTCTCTTTCCTTCTTATTATGGCTGTTTTGGCGCTCATTAAAAAACTTAAAAAAGAGAATAACAAGTTTGCGCTTAAGCGTCTTCAAGGAGAAGTCGTGAAAGAGATTGTTCATAATGACTATCTTCACCGAGTTGAACAAGTACATTTTGATTTGACTGGCGAAAAAACTCAAACTGCAATTGAAGAAGAGGAAATGCTTGACAAAAAGCTCGGTTTCATCTGTGATATTGATGAAGATCTGTATGCAGATAAAAATCAAGGGAAGCTTTCAATACTTTCAAAGATCTTGCTTGTTTCAACCTTCGTTCTTCTTTCTGCTGTGACCATTTTCACTTTTGTATGGGGGCTTTTATGATCAATTTAAAAATCGTTTGTGTTGGAAATTTGAAAGAAGATTTCTGGAAGAAAGCGTGCGAAGAATATATCAAACGCTTATCAAGATTTTGCAATGTTAAAGTGGTGGAACTTGCCGAGCAAAATAAGTTTGAAAATGAAAGCCGTATTCTTCTTGAGGAAGGCAAAGAAATCTTGAAAAACATTTCGCCTAATTCAGTTTTGCTTGACGTGAAAGGAAAAGAAGTCTCAAGTGAAGAACTTGCTGAGAAAATAAAAAAGATCTCGCTTGAGTCAAACGAAATCGCTTTTGTTATTGGTGGATCTTATGGAATTTGCGATAAGGTTAAAGAATATGCCAAAGACAGAATATCATTTGGTAAAATAACCCTTCCACATAATCTTGCCAGAGTTGTGCTTCTTGAGCAAGTTTATCGCGCTTTTATGATAAATTCAGGCGCAAAATATCACAAATAAAATGCTTAGACAATCTTTATTCCTTTTGCAAAAAATAGGCAGGTGAGGAATAAAGCGAAAACAAGGGCAAGAAGTGTGAAGATTGAAAGATTTTTTTGCATAACATTTTCCTTTTTGAAAACATATATAGTTTTTAGCTTTTGCTATCAAAATGCTCATTGAAAAGTCCACGCTCTTCTTCATCATCTTCAAAGGACTCTTCAGGAAGGTCTTCTTTTGATGCTTCAACATTTTGCTGATGTTTCATTTTCATTTTTGATATGTTTTTGATGACATCTTTTTTGTTGCGTCTTGAAAAAACAGGAAGATTTCCTTTGCTTTTAATAAGCTTAAACACCAAGAAAAAGCTTGCAATGCCAATGATGATATAGATTATGCGTGAGAGAATGCTGCCTTGATATCCAAATATGCCGGCAACAAAGTCATATTGAAGAGTGCCGATCAAAAACCAGTTAAGGCAACCAAGAATTGTGAGTATAAAAGCAATTATTGTGAGCATAATTATTTCCTCCTCTTGCTATTATTGGCAAAAAAGTACAAAAAAATTCGCAAATATGAGTTAAAAATTTGACTTAAATGGAAAATTAATCTATAATATCCTCACAAAAATTAAAAACATCTAAGGGAGGGACTAGAAAATGGTTCATTATTTAACACCGGAAGGCAAAAAACAACTAGAAGAAAAACTTGCCTACTATAAAACAACAATGAGAAGAGAGGCTACAAACAAAATCTCAGCGGCTAGAGAATATGGCGACTTATCTGAAAACTCAGAATATGATGCAGCAAAAGAAAGTCAAGCAATTGTTGAAAGAGAAATAAGCGAAATGGAAGACATCCTTTTAAACTGCGAAATCATTTCATCTACTCCAGCTTCAAAAGGCGAAATTTCAATTGGCTCGACTGTTACACTCTATGACGAAGAATTTGATGAAGAGGTTACTTACAAAATTCTCGGTTCAACAGAAAGTGATCCTGCAAACGGAATCATCTCAAATCTTTCACCTGTGGGAAGCGCACTTCTTGGACACAAAAAGGGTGATGTGATTGTTGCTCAACTTGAGACCGGCACAGTATCATATAAAATTTTGGCAATAAAGTAAGTTATTGCCTTTTTTTATAAAAAGAATTTGTTATGACCTCAATTTTGGTTGTTTTTTTGTTTTTAAAGTAGTATAATAAAACTAATAAAGTGTTTGGAATAAAATTATGATGTTTAAAAACTCGATAAAACTTTTGTGTGCAAACTTTGACAAAGTTTGGAAACTGCTTGTTTATCTTATTTTGTCTTGGGGCATGACTGTCGCTCTTCTTGCACCTTTTTATTCAGCTTTTGCCGATATTGCCACTCAAGTTTGGGCGCAACATAATCTCGGCTCTGTTTTTGCATCTGGCACTTTTTATGGGCTCTCAGTTTCTGTAGGCGAGGCTATGACAAGCGTTATTGGTGCTGTCTTTGATTTTATTGAAACTTTGTTTGTTTCTCATGTTTGGATTGGCATTTATTTTGCAATAATTCTTTTTGTAGTAAAACCAATTCTTTCTGACATAGGAAGATTTGTTACTTGCGAAATGATGTATGGCTATATGGCCACAAGCACAAAACGCAGTTTTACAGGCACACTTGTAAGGACGCTTAAAAAATCTCTTCCTTATGCTGGGATGAAATATCTTTTCTCTCTTCCATTCAATGCGCTTATAGTCCTTGGCGTGTTTGGACTTTCTTTTGCGAAAGGGCATGTTTGGGGAGCGCTTCTGCCAATTCTTATCGTGATTATTCCTTCGCTTTTATTCGCTTTCAAAGAAACTTTCATTTCTGGCTGGGCGCCTGCAATGATCGTTTTTGATTGCAATGTGTTTAAAGCTTTTCCAAAGGGAATGGCAGCAGTGCTTCGCAGAGGCTTGAGAGTTTATTCAACCGCACTTATAGTTTTCCTTCTCACATTTCTTTTGGCGATAGCATTTGGGCTTTATTCACTTGTTATAATATTGCCAGTTCTTTTCCCACTTCTGTACATCTTTGAAATGGTGATGTTTTTCTCAAGTCAGGGCATGAGATTTTATGTTGACTCAGACACAATTTTAACGCCAAAGAGACTTGAAGAAGTTGACAAAATAGACAACGCAAAATATCTGTTATAAAATGCGTGAGTCGTCTTTAAATTTAAAACAATGCGTGAAAAGTGGGCGCATGGATTTTTGTAGTTAAAAAAAAGGAGAAATATATGAATAATAAAGTTAAAATTACGTTTTTAGGGGGAGTAGGTGAAATCGGTAAAAACATGACGGCTATTGAATATAGCGACGAAATCATTGTCATTGACGCCGGACTAACTTTCCCAGATGATGAACTTCCTGGAGTGGATATCGTTATCCCAGACTTTTCTTACCTTATCGCAAATAAGGACAAGGTTAAAGCCATTCTTTTGACTCACGGCCATGAAGATCACGTTGGATCATTGCCATTTCTTTTGCAATATGTAAACGCACCAGTTTATGGCTCAAGGCTTACACTTTCAATCGTTGAAAACAAACTTAAAGAGCATCCAAAAGTTAAACTTAAAGCAGTTGCGGTTAAGCCAAGAAATGTTTTAAAACTCGGATCTTTCACAGTTGAGTTTATTAAAGTTACTCACTCAATTGCAGGCGCGCTTGCGCTTTCAATCACAACTCCAGCAGGAACAATCGTTCACACCGGCGACTTCAAGATTGACTATGAGCCAATTGACGGCCAAATGACTGATCTTACAAGACTTGGCGAGCTTGGAAGAAAAGGTGTCAACCTTCTTCTTTGCGAAAGCACAAACGTTTGCCGAAAAGGCTATTCAATGAGCGAGAAGACAGTTGGCAGAACACTTGAGACTATCTTCGAAAGCCATAAAGACAACAGAATTTTTGTTGCGACTTTTGCGTCAAACATCTATCGTCTTCAACAGATTCTTGATCTGGCTGAAAAATATAAAAGAAAGGTCGCTTTCACTGGCAGAAGCATGATAAATATTTCAGAAGTTGCAATGAAAATTGGTGAACTTCACTATAACCGTGAAAACATTGTTGATATTGAAAAGGTCAACAAAATGGACGATAAGGAAGTGCTTATCGTGACAACTGGCAGCCAAGGAGAGCCAATGAGTGCGCTTACTCGTATGGCAGGTGGCGAGTTTAAAAACCTTAAACTTAAAGAAAATGACCTCATTGTTTTCTCTGCATCTCCAATTCCTGGAAATGAGAAAAATGTATATAAAGTTGTCAATGCATTGTATAAGCTTGGCGCGGATGTCATTTATGATGAACTTGCAGATGTTCACACTTCTGGACATGCTTGTCAAGAAGAACTTAAACTTATGCACTCACTTGTTAAACCAAAATTCTTTATCCCAGTGCATGGTGAATTCCGTCATATGAAACTGCATAAAGAACTTGCAATGTCTCTTGGCATGGAAGCAAGAAATATAGTTGTCGCGACACTTGGGCTTCAAGTTGAACTTACTCCAAACTCAATCAAAGAGGTTGGCTATGTAACAGCTGGACAACGCCTTGTTGACGGCTACGGAATTGGAGACATGGACAGCAACGTTTTGAAGGAAAGAAAGCAGCTTTCAGAAGAAGGAATTTGCGTTGTTTGCGTGAACATTAATAACATCGCAGGAGAAGTGACTGGTGACCCATTCATTATCACACGTGGCGTTGTTTATGCAGAAGAACAGGAAGCCTTTGTTCAAGATGCAAAAGCTGCCATTATCGCTTCACTTAAAGAACAAGATCTTCGTGGAATGGAACCTGCCGTTATCAAATCAACTCTTAGACGCAAAGTTTCAAACTTCATTTTCAAGCGCACAAAACGCCGTCCAATCATCCTTACAATTGTCACTCTTGACTAAGGCAAATTATGGAAAAAATACTTCAAGAAATTAAAGCTCAAGCAAAAGAAACAGGAGTGCCAATCCTGCGCGATCAAAGCGCGCAAATTCTTTGTGATCTTTGCAAAAAGAATAAGCCTCAAAGAATTCTTGAAATTGGCACTGCAACAGGCTATTCAGCTATTGTTATGCTTAGCTCTTGTGAAGCAAAGCTTATAACGCTTGAGAAAGATGAAGAAAGGGCAAAAACCGCGCTTTTGAACTTCTCAAAAGCTGGGCTTGAAAACAGAGTGAGGCTTATAAAAGGCGACGCAATGGATGCAATCAAAGCTTTTTATGATCAAAAAGAAACCTTTGATTTCATCTTTCTTGACGGGCCAAAAGGACAATATGTAAAATATCTGCCTTATCTTAAAGCAATGCTTGTTAAAGGCGGGATACTTTTCGCAGATGACGTGCTTTTGCATGGTTGGGTGAAGTCAAATGAAAAAATTGCGCATAAGCATAGAACAATGGTTATGGCGTTAAGACGTTTTTTGGAAGCTGTTGAAAATGACAAGGATTTTGAAACAAAGCTTGTTGAGATTGAAGACGGACTGAGTATAAGCACAAAGTTATAGGCAGAGAAACTGCCTTTTTTTGTATATATTTCAAATTTTATTGTTTTTTTGTGGCTTTTTTGGTAAAATAAAGTCATGCGATTTGAAGCGGAATTTATTCTCTTTCTGCAAGGCGCGGGAGAGGGCTGGATAACTTTTTTTAAACTGATAACCTTGCTTGCAAGCTGGCTGGGGCTTTTTGTGGTGTTTGTTGCCATATTTGTCAAAAATAAAAAGCTGAGCCTCGCATACGTTGCAACGTTTGTGACAGCTCTTATTCTTAACATTGTGCTTAAACAGCTCATTGCAAGGCCGCGACCATTTGATAGTTATGATGCAATTATAAATTTTGGCAATGAGAAAGGCTTTTCAATGCCAAGCTCTCACGCTTTATGTGCAGGAGTGATTTCGGTTTTTGTGTGCTATTTGGTTTTTAACCTTTATAAAAGCAAATTGACAAGGACATTGTCTATTTTGTGTATGCTTTTATATTTTGCAATGATAGCTCTTTCAAGAATGATTCTTGGCGTTCATTATCTTACTGATGTGATTGCGGGTGGAGTTCTTGGCGCTTTGCTTGCAGCTATAGGAATAATATTATATAATGTTATAAACAAAAGATTGGAGAAAAGGAATGGAAAAAATTAGCAGCTCAGTTGAAGAGACTTTGACTTTTGCAAAAAGCTTCGCTGAGAAAATACAAAGAGGGGATATAATTGTGCTTGAAGGCGATCTTGGCGCTGGGAAGACGCATTTCGTCAAAGGGTTTGCTTCTGGAATCGGAAGCAAAAGTTTGGTGACAAGTCCGACTTTTACCATTATGAACATCTATGAAGGCGGAAGAATACCTGTCTATCATTTTGACATGTATAGGCTTTCTTCAAAAGAAGAAGCTGAAGAGCTTGGCTTTGAGGAATACTTTGATGCATCGATTCTTGATGGCGTAAGCATTGTTGAATGGCCAAGTCAGGTTGAAGGGCTTATAAAGCCACCATACTATAAAATTCAAATTGAAAAGTTAAGTGAAAACGCAAGAAAAATTTTTATTGGGAGAGTTGAAAAATGATAGCACTTTGCTCCGCGACTAAAAGGGCGCTTATTGGCATGGAAATAAATGGCAAAAGGGCGACGAGAGAACTTGATGAAAAAATAAAGCATTCAGAAAACATTTTGCCAGAGATAGACAAGCTTTTGTGTGATATGGAATGTACGCTTAAAGATAATGACAGCTATTCAGTTGTGATCGGCCCAGGGTCTTTTACTGGCATAAGAGTGGGTGCGGCACTTATCAAAGGCTTTGCTGCTGGAGAGGAAAGAGATGTGACAGTGTTGTCAACTTTGGAGTTTATGGCATATAGTTATATAAAAACAAATGCTCCAAACTGTCATTTCTGCACAATCATAAATGCACTTAGCGGATTTTTCTTCTATGCTGAATTTGATCAGCACGGCAAAAAGATAGGCGAAGAAAAACTTATAACAAAAGATGAGCTTGAAAAAATTGGACTTATAAAAGTTTCCTTGGCGGAAGAAAACTTAAGCGAAGACGAAGTCTCTCTGACTGCCCAAAACCTTCTTGATTTTTCTCTCTTAAAAAGAAAAGAAGGCGCGAATGTGAAAGCAAACAAAGTCAGCCCTGTCTATCTTCGTAAAAGTCAAGCTGAGGCCAATTTGGAAGATAAAAAAAGTTAAAAAAATCTTTTAAAATTGATAGACAATTGCCTTTTGAATATGTATAATGAGGATGCAATTAAAAGCAAAAAACACAAGGAGATATATATGAAAAAACCTGTTTATGTAAGATGCCCAAGATGTGAGCTTAACTACATTCAAAAAAAAGATAAACTTTGCAGCGTTTGTAAGGCAGAGTTGGAGGCTAAGAGTGACTATATCGATGACATCGATTTGGAACTTTGCCCAATTTGCAGAACAAACTATATTCAGCCAGATGAAATCATGTGCGCAAGCTGCCTTAAAGAGCACCAAAATGAAGACGGAGAGCTTACTGGTGATTGGGAAGACTATTTGACCCGCGAAGACGATGAAGACATTGTGACATCTGATGACGAGACAGGGGAAATGGCGTCTGTGACTGATATAACAAAATCTTCTCTTCTTGATGATGACGACGAACTCACAACTGGAATGGATTTTGATGACGACGACACTGTCACTTTTGACGACGAAGAGTTTGACGACGAGGAAGAGTTTGATGATGAAGATGACGACTTCGACGACGATCTCGATGACGATGATCTTGATGAAGACGACGATTTCGATGACGATGATGAATAAAAAAAAGACTTCAATTTTGAAGTCTTTTTTTATTGTCTATAAACAAATTTAAGTGTGACTATTTTCTGTCAGCTCTGCTTTCTTTGCGAAGCTCTTTCATTCTCCTAATTTCATCATCTGCAATTCTTTTTTCAATTTCCATCAGATGATCAGGTGAAAGGGCAGTTTCAATTTGTTCATTTATGATATCAATCTTTTCTTGAAGCCTTGAAATCTTGTTTGCATATGCTTTGAATTCGCGTTCAGATTCTTTTGTGATCTTGCCTTTGTTTGTCACGCGAGCTTCTTTGACAGCTTCTTTATGTGCGATTTCAGCTTCTTCTTTTTGTTTCACAAGATTTGCCTTTGTTTCGTTTAATGACGCAACCTCTGCATCACGCTCTGCTTGCGCTTCTTTAAGTGTAAGATCGTGATCAACACTTATTCTTCTGTTATAGCTTTCTTCGCGCACTTTTTCAGTCTTTTTAAACTTGATGTGGCGAATGCCATAGCCAGCAAGAGCAACAATGATTGCGATTGCAAAGATTACTGCAGGAATAACAAGCCAGATTGAATTGTCACCAGTTGAAGCAGGTTGGTTTGAATCTGTTGTGTCATCATCATTGTCATCGTCTGATGCGCTGGTTTCAGTCGTTGTGAAAACTGTTTTGTTATAACTGTCAACTTCTTTTGCTCTGTTATATTCATCTTCACTTGAAGCTGTGAAGCTTATGTGAGTCAAGAAGGCATCAGCAAGCGATTCATCGCAGTCACTGTTAAGTGCAAACTTAAACTGAGAAGCCTTTGCAGAATCTGCTTTGAAATAAATTGTGTAGGTTGTGAACTCATCTTCAGAAACAAGCCCCTTTATGATTTCGAAATCAGAAAGCCCAACTTGAACTCCATATTCACAATCATGAGAATCGGTTTTTCCGCCATTGCTGTTGTTGAATCTTGTTTGAAGGTCAAAAGTCAATTTATAATAGTTGCCTGACTCAGTTGCAAACTTATATGCAGATGTGATGCTTGAGAGGCTTCTTATAGCTGAAGAGAGCATGAGTACGTCAGAGTCTTCAACTTCGATATTATATCTATTTTGAGTCCCTCTTATAATTCCACCTTTTGCAGCGTCTGGATTTGTTCCTGTGTAAATTGTGTCAATATTGAAGTTGTACGCGCTTGAAGTGTGAATTCCATCATCTGCGCTGTCTTCAACATCAAGCTTTAAGAAGTAGTTTGTCATATCAACTTTATTTTTAGCTGTCTCAAACACGCTTTCAGTTGAGGTTGCTTTTATTTTGAAGTTGTCAATATATGCAACGCCTTCCATTTTGTCATCTTTTTCACCAAAATGAATGATGATGTTTGCATTGTATGAAGTGTGCTCAGCGGTTTTGAAATAGATTTTCTCGCCTGTCACCCATGTTTCTGCGACTTCGCTTTTGAAGTTTGACTTTTTGAAGAGTAAAATTCCATTTTCATCAACAACTTCGATTGTTAAGGCTGCGTCTTTGCCTGCTGTTGAGCGGGTGAAGTAGTCAAAGCTGAGTTCATATACGCTGTTCTTTTCAAGCGCAAAACTGCTTGAGGTTAAGCTTTGGTATGTGCTGTTTCCATTGTAGAACATGAATGCATTGTTTGGCGCGTCAATTGTGCTTGGGTGTTTAGGATAAGCTCCCCAAAGTTTGTCGCCATACATTTCATTGAATTTTGCTTCATTGTGAAGATAAACAACGCCAGCCTCTTGTGTGATATAATCATTTTCATTTTGGTTGAGTGTCCATCCTGAAGCTTTAAGTGGATAAGTCAATGCGCTTTCTTCGTTTTCAACATCATTGAAAAATCCGTTTGTAAATGTAGGAGTTGAAGAAATTGTTGAAAGCTCAAGTTTGTTTGATCCATTTGAGAATTCTTTGTAGTCAACATATGAGAGGGTGATGTCGTCTACAAACACGCAACCGCTTGCTGGCGCATCAGCGCTTCCCATAAGAAGTTGAATGTTGACTGAAGTATCAAAGAATTCGTGACCTTTGATGTAGAAATCAACAATTTGATATTCATTTATAAACTTATCAGTTCCCTTTGCAGATATGCTGCTGCTTGTTTGAGAAGCAAGGGTATAGTCATCTGATGTAAGTTTGTAAAAATCATAGATCTTATCGTTTTCTTTGACCTGGATATAAAATCCACCTTCGGTCATTTCAGTAACTTTCACATAAGCTGAAATTTTGTAAAGACCATGGGCTTTTATTTCAATATCTTTTGATTCCACACCAAAGAATGATGATTGACCAGGGTTTGTGTATAAAACAAGTGCTTTTGAGTTTCCGTCTGTGAAGTTGCTTCCTGCAAATGGGTATCCGGTTGTTTGAGTGAACTGTGAAGCTTGTCCTCTTTGAGAAATTGAAGTCACCATTGCATGGCTTTGTGAAAGGTTTGTGCCAGTGCTGAGACGATCCCAGAATGGAGAAAGTGTATCGCTTGAAGTAACTGTTTCTTCAAAGTTGAAATTGTATCCATCCATGTCAATATTGCTGCTTGTGCTTTTGAGAGCAACTGATGTGACATACTTTTCTGTAATTGATCCGTCAGGGGCGTAATCAAATGATGACTCGATGATTGCTTTGTCTTTCACATAAAAGTTTTGAGAAAATTGTTCAAGTGTCACATCGTCATAGAAAACAACTCCGCCGTCTGAGGCAAGCGTCTTGCTTCCAAGATAGAGGTCGAGTGTAACTTCTTGGTCTTGATCTGCTGTTGCGATATAGAAATAATAGTTTGCCCAAGATTTGTTTGTGATCCCTTCATGCGCAAGTGTTACATCTTTGTCGTTTTCGTCTTTAAGTCCTGAAACATAGATTGAACCAAAAACTTTTCCGTCAGAGCCATTGTTTGCAGTGAGTGCTTTCACGCAAAGCTTGTAATATGAATTTGCTTTAAGGGTTATTGTTTGTGAGCGATAACCTCTGTTTATATAGCTTCCATCAGGGAAAGTGCTGCTTTTTGAGTTGATCATCAAAATTTTATCGTCTTTTCCAATCTTTCCAGGAGGGGTGTCAACATAATAAGAGTTCTGCCAATTCTTGTCAGACACGTCAATGATCATTCCGTTGGCAAGATGGTCTTTCTCAATTATGCTCCAGCCTTGAAGCTCACCACTTGCAGTTGGGTTTGCTCCGCTTGTGAAATTTGAGTTTGTGATTGTGATAGACTCTGTGTACTGCTCAGCCACAACTTCATCTGCTTTTGCAGTTTTTGGACTTGACAAAAGCCCAATTCCGCTTGCAAGTGAAACTGGAAGAAGGAGGGCAAAGCCAAGTGTTAATAATTTTTTGTTGAGTTTAAGTTTTTGCATTTTTCACCTTATTATTTTTTTCGGGATGGCCCCATATTTATATATACTTAGATAGTATATAATATTTCAAGTCAAATATCAAATAATTTTAGCATTTTTATTTATAATAATTGACATGAAAACAAATATTAAACGTCAATCTGAAACTTTGGTGGCTTCTGATAGTGGAAAACTGGAAAAGAAGAATAAAATGAAAGGCAAAACAAAACTTTTCCTTATGCTAAGCGGTGCTGTGATAGGATTTTTAAATGGCTTTTTTGGTGGTGGCGGCGGAATGGTTTGCGTGCCTATTCTTGAAAAAGTTTTGCATCTAGACAACAAAAAAGCTCACGCCACAGCAATTGCAGTGATCTTTCCTTTAAGTCTTGTCAGCGCGTTTATCTATGTTTTCAATGGCTATGTGAAATCGTTTCCTCTTTTGACTGTGGGGCTGGGCGTTGTCGCTGGTGGAATTTTAGGCTCTTTTGCCCTTAAATTTTTGCCGCCTAAGGCAATAAGGATTATTTTCGCGATAATCATGTTCGCGGGTGGAATAAAGCTTATTTTATAACGATTTCATAACGATTTCGGCAAAATAACGTAAAATTTTTGCAAAAAAACTTAAAAAAAGCTTAGGAGGAAGGTTTGACAATTTTTCTATACATCATTTTTGGCATAATTGCTGGTGTGTTTGGCGGGCTTGGAATGGGCGGAGGCACGCTTCTTATTCCACTTCTTACAATCTTTTTAAATCTCGACCAAAAGCTTTGTCAGGGCATCAATCTTATAAGCTTTTTGGTTATGGCACTTTTCTCTCTTCTCATTCACTATAAAAACAATTATATTGAAACGAAAAATATTTATCTTATCATTTTAAGCGGGCTTGTCTTTTCAGGGCTGGGTGCGCTTCTTGCAAATTTTATTCCTTCAAATGCTCTTCGTATGGCTTTTGGCGTTTTTCTTTGCGTCCTCTCCATTTTTGAAGTTGGCAAAGCCTTCAAAAAAAATTAAGGCCTTGCCTTTTATTTTTTAAAATATAGTAGACTTTCTTGGCGAATTATGATAGAATATTCACAAATGGAGGAGTCTATGGTAGACAAGAAAAAGTGCATAGGATGCGGAACTTGCGTAGCGATTTGTCCGGTAGGGGCAATCTCTTTTGACGATGACGGCAAAGCACAAATTGACAAAAACAAATGCATTCATTGCGGGGCTTGCCAGGCAAGTTGCCCTGTCAATGCAATAGATCTTGACGCAGCAGAAGCTAAGCAAGAGAAAGATGACAAGACGAAAGCTTGTTCAAAGAAAAAATAAGTGAGGTGGGCATGGAAAATTTGGCAGTTATTGAGCTTAACGAATCAGAACTTAAGCTTTCGATCTATAAAACTAAATCTGGCAGATTTATGCTTATTGAGCAAAAATCTCAACCATTCAAACTTGGTGAAGAAATCACTCGCGAAGAGCTTTTGATGCCTAAAACAAAAAGTGATATCGTAAACGTTTTGAAAATTTATAGAAAGGTTGTTGAAACGTACAAGGTGACACAGATCATCGCTTATGCTTCAAGAATTTTGCAAACAGCAAGAAACTATCGCGGATTTATCGATGAAATCTATAACAACACTGGCATTTCATTCAACATTCTTTCAAATGATGAAGTGATCAAATATGTTTATAATGCCACAATTGGTTCAATTGATAATTCAAAAGGCTATATAATTAATGTCGGACCATATGCGACAAATTTTATCAAATATAACAGACGAACTATTCTTGCAAGTTCAACAATAAACTATGGTTCTGTCAATCTTCTTTCTGGCGAAGATGGCAAAAACAGAAGCATTGATGAAATGATCAAGATCATGAAAGATGAAATTTCAAAATCAGATATTTCACTTGAAGCTGATGTTGAAATCTCTTTTGTGGGAACAGGCAAAGCCTTTGTTTCTTTTGGCAAGATTGCAAAAAAGATTTCAAGATATCCTCTTGACCTTGACAACAACTATCAAGTAAGCAAAGATGTGATGAAACAAACTGTGGAATTTATCAAAGGAATTGACCTTGAAAAGATTTCAAAGATCAAAGGCATCGATGAAAGTGACGCACCAAGAATTGCAAGTGGATTTGCAATCATCAACGCTTTCTTTGACGCACTTAAAATGAATGAAGTGACAATTTCATCAGCTGATGTAAGGGAGGGGATTGTTCACACAAGCGTTGCTCTTCCTTCTCAAGAGAAGTTTAACGACCTTCTTGCAAACTCAATTGACAACTATTATGAGTTCTATAAAGATGAAAACTCAATAAACAATCAAGTTTATCAAATGGCAATCATTCTTTTCAAACAACTTAAGGTTATGCATAAACTTCCAAGATTTTATGTTAAACCTCTTAGAATAGCTTCATACCTTTATGACTCTGGAAAAAATATCAACTATTCAAACTATACAAAGCTTGGCTTTGATGCAATTCTTTACTCAGGACTTACAGGCGTTACTCACAGAGAAATTTTGATTGCAGCATTCTCTTGTCTTTGCCAAAATCTTGACGATTTCTCACTTTCTGATTGGATGAAATTTAAAGACATCCTCACAGAAGAAGATCTTGACGCTGTAAGAAAACTTGGGGTTATTGTCAAACTTGCTTACGCGCTTAACGCTTCAAAGAAAGGCATTATCACTGACGTTGTTTGTGATATACTTGGTGATTCAATCATCATGAAGACAATTGTTGAAGGCGACCCAACTTTCGAAATAATGGAAGGAATGAAAGTCGCTGCTGACTACAAAAAAGTGTTCAAGAAGAGTTTGCAAATCATTTAAGTTATATTACCTGCATAAAATGCAAAAACTATAGTCATATGAGGATTAAGGTTTTATGAAAAAAGTTTTTCAGTTTTTATCTGTAACACTTGCGATTGTTTTGTGCATGTCACTTGGCGCAGCGCTTGTTTATTTGGGGCAAGGTCAAGACCACTTCAAACCTTCAAAGTGTTTGACGGACGCTCTTGAACAGGGTATGAGTATGAAAGAGATTTCAGTTGCTTATGAAGAAGCATGCGTAAGCGTAATTTGTGAAAACAATTATCTGGGAACTGAACTTGGAAGTGCAATCTGTGTGGCATCAATCAAGGACTACAAGACGGTGAGTGGATATGAAGTTTCAAAAGGATCATATTTTGTGACGAATTATCATGTTGTTCAAAAAGCGTGCGATCCTGACTATAAAACAATTCAGGCGAAAGTTTCAATTGTTGTTGACGATGGAAATTATGTGGCACATGAGGCATCGGTGCTTTGGGCAAATCATGAACTTGACATGGCAATCCTTTTCTGTGGTGAGCAAATAGACAATCTCAACTTCGTGAAAATGAGAGATCGTTGGATTGATTGTGAAGATGCTGAAAGGCTGAGAAGAGATGACGTATTTACACAAGGCACTCCACTTGATATAAGTTTTGCAAACACTTATTCAGAAGGTTATGTTTCAAATTCAAAAGCAATGCAATCAGCAACAACAAAAGATTTTTATTACAGCGGCACAGAGGGCAACTATGTTGGCACGGGAAACAAGCTTAACGCAGTAAGTTATCGTTCAACTTCTGTAACAGAAAATGTTTATGAAGACCTTATCATGGTCAATCTTGACATTACTCATGGTAATTCTGGCGGTGGACTTTTTGATTCTCAGGGCTACCTTGTTGGACTTACAACTCTTGGGCTTGTTGTTGACGAAACAAATGGCGCAGCAATGAACTTTGCAGTTCCAATCTATCCAGCAATTGAAGTGCTTGATAAACTCATTGAAAACAACGAGAAAAATGCAGGGCATGGAGTTTACAGCTATCAAGATTTGGGACTTACCTTATTTGACGCCAATATGGCAGACTTTGCATTATCAGTCCAAGATCAAACAAACGATTCGTTCTATTACGTTGATGGCAAAATATTGCAATATAACGAAGAGGCAAAACTGAATTTTGACAGAAGCGGGGTATATATCTACTCAAATTCTGGAGCGATTGACTTTTTAAAACCTGGCTGTGTGATTACAGGAGCAACGAATTCTGATGGCATTTATACAAGCATTGATGATCGAAACGATTTAATATATTTCTTACTCGATTGCGAAAAAGGCGATAGCATTCAGCTTAGCTCTCGCGATACAAATGATAGG